>NZGQ01000057.1 GCA_002689565.1 Methanobacteriota archaeon
CCTATTACTTCGCTTGAAGGATCCAATACAGTAACCTTACCATGCTCTCCAATAATATGGGCAATCAATGCGCTTATGTATCCTCCTTTAGCACCAAGAACTACTATGTGTTGTCCTTTTTCAAGTTCTAAATTATCCAAAAGTGTAACAATCATATGGGGTGCTGAAATATTTTTCATTCCACCATCTGGAGTTTTCAAGAACACTACTGGCCTATCATGATAAAATCCTGAATGATCAAATTCGGTGAAATCTTCGATTTCAACTTTAAACATGGCTTCCTCTATTGATTTTGGAACCGAAATTCCAGAACTTTTCAGATTTTTCAATAGATTAGATAAATCGCTCATGTTTTTCACAATCCTCTTGCAGCGACATCATTCTTGTAATTCTTCGTCATCAGCAGGATCTGTTTCAAATTCCATATTTTGATGCATATTTGTTAGTAATTTCTTGAACATCTCATCTTCACCATAGCCTGAATTTTCAGAATCTGTTATCGCCATGTCTTTGAACATTTCAAATTCATCAGAACTAATTCGTATATTTGTGAAAGAACCCAGTAAATCGTCCATAACAATACTCTCAATTCTGGTAAGATGTTCAGCCAATGTTGCCCTAGCAATCTTTAGTTCTTCAGCCATCTCTGAGATTCTAATTCTCTTGTTAACATCATACCAGCCTTTATCATAAGCAAATTTTGCCAAACGGAGTTGCTTTGTATTTAGAGGGCCAGTTTCCAATGTTGTAGCCAAATCTAGGCTCCTTGCCGATATGCGATCCGGTTTGGCCATTAGTCTGGCCATTGCTGCAACTAACCTTAGACGCATGTTTCCGCCTTGGAGGATATAAGTCAGTCCTTCACCATCAAGTCTACATCCTGGTGCCGCACTAGTACCTCCTGTTCTAGCATTGAAATTTGAGAGAGGATGTGATATTTTCAAATTAAGAACATAACTTTCATCAGGACTTTCTGGAGAGTGGTGAATGTCTATTAGTTCTAAGAAATACATTGAGTTCAAATCTTCGGGAGATTTCCCAGATTTGAAAGTTGCTTTCACTAACATTCTAATGTCCCGCGGTGTTCTTTTCAGGTAAGCAAGAAATTCCATTTGCGATACAATTTCTATTAAAGGCGCAACATCAGTTTCCATAATGCGAGGCATTCTCCAAAATAGAGTAATTTCTCGCATGTTAANCGCATAACGAGTGGTATTTTTACANCTTCGTTAATTATCTCCCCTTGTTTGTAACAACCATCATCCCTAATATTGCTCCTGCTACTGCCCCNAAAACGGTAAGAACTGGTTGTNCGGGTGCAACTGAATAGAAAGCAATAGANCCAGTTACCATCAATGGCGGACACAGCATCATTACTCTGGTTATGATTACAGATCTATCCACAATTACTTCAGGGATTACTGTCAGAGACTTCGTTCTTCTTTGAATTCTACCTGTGCCAACTTTTTCTTCTAAAATTGGCAAAGTTCTGTCTCTTAAGGATGGGTCGTCTTTAGGAAATCTAAAGGTCAATTTGCAATCACTAGCAATCTGTAATGCCTTTTCAATAATAATCAAGGGATTAGCGGCATGTGAAAGATTTACTGAAGCGCCCATTCCTTCTCCCCTAACGTGTGACAAAGATCGCCAACCTCCTACNCCTTCATTGAATTCGCTNAGACCTTCTCGTAAATTTTTAACCGTTGCATCTGTTTCAGGAAGTCCACGTCTCCTTCCATATGCTAAGATTGGTGTCAAGATAAGAGTACAGGCTACTATTGTGGAGCCCCAGAAGAAAGCCGCGGTTACAAGTCCATCGTTACCTAATACCATGGCTATTGCAACAGCCAACATAAACCCAGAATACAAGCCAAGTACGACCGCTGCGGAGAGGCCTTTCCTGAACCCGACCTTCTCCTGCATAGGAATTGCGACATCACGAAAGGACAAAACATATTGCCTTCATGCTACCACAAACGTTCATGCAGAAGAATGGTCTCGAGAATAGGTCTCGAGAAAAGAAAGTGGGGCTATGGATAGGAGGTGTCTCATCTTTCTTCCTAGTGTCATTCTTCTTGGTACCTTTCTATTTACCAGCAGATAGTGTGCCAGAACTTTCTGGTAGAGCTAATGCTTTCGATTACCAATCTGAAGACTCTTGGGGTAATACTCAGGCAAATGACAAGAATGGCATGGGTCACAATCAAAGTGAACATGGTTCATTCGTATGGAGTGATTTNGATCCTTATGCAGGATTTATCTATGCGTTTGGAGACCTAAACTGTCACACTAAAGCAGAGAGGTCTTGGGAGATTAATGGTAATCAAATGCCTGTCTGCGTAAGAGATGTTGGAATATTTCTAGGTCTGGCTATTGGCGGTTTCTTGTTTTCGAGAAAAGGGTTCAACAGATGGACAATTAAGGACACATTTCTTTCATTGTTGCCAGATAATAAGTTGCAGTCGATTTACAAGAACGATCGCAGGATGTTAGCGATGCTTGTGATTGCTGCAGTTGCAGCGATTCCAATTGCAATAGATGGGTTTACTCAAATGTTAACTGACTACGAGTCTAATGCAATGATGAGATTGCTAACAGGCACTCCATTTGGGGTACTTATTGGTGCCTTCATGTCTGCATCATTCAGTGCTAGGCCTGCATTTTTCCAACTNGACCCTGCAAAAGTGCAGTTGCCATCTGGNAGCCGCTTTAGTATGAAAGCGGAAGAGGAATNATNANTCTGGCGGGTCTGTAGACCACCAAACGAGTAATTCGTCCTCATTTTGAGGAACTGGACATTCTGCATGACCACTTGAAATGAGTTTCAATCTCTCAATGACATTCTTGACTGCCCTTCTGNTTTGTAGNGGNACTTTNCTTTCTTCTGTTTCTANTATNGTTTCTTTNAGNGAATNNTTCCAATCNCCATCTGGNTTAGCNCTTCTCCAACTAGANAANGCNGTNCGTAAAGGCCACATTGCNAGGCATAACCTGCCGTAACCCAGTCTACTTTTCCTCAGTTTAAACATTTGAGCTTCAGCNAATGGAACGTGATTTTGTTGTCTATGTATCCATCTTTCCTGTTCNAGCCATTTTACTAATCTTTGAGTATGTCTCTTTGTTACTGACCTGACCGGGCCTANTTGTTTGTGAAGGCTAGGTACATCAGTACTGTCTGTTAGTGANAACGTGCCTAGAATTGCCCATGATGAATGGGCTATGGGTCTGGCAGGCACATCTGCAGTTTTTGCTCTAGCTTCCTCCCAATGTTCCTCCGCAATATCCATCCATGCTGCGGGAGATTTGCCATCAAGCCAATCTTCCAGAAGGGAAACATGCTGAACTGGTGCCCCTGGGAGTCTTTGTTGGGTTTGTACACCTGCAGTTAATGATTTTAACAAATGTCTGTCTACCTCGTCTCTACTTACATTTAGTGGCTCAGGTCTACGATTGAAGAACGTACTCAGCACCTGAGATAGTTGTTTTTCTAAGTCATCTAATCCACTTTCATTTAGGACTGGGCCCATAATCAAACAGCGACTAAACGGGTTAGGCGTTTCGATTTCTCCTGAGAGAATCCCACTAAAGCCAGCACGAATTTTTGTTTGAATCTCAGTGGTTTCGAAGTATTCATGNTTTTCTCCAGCCATTCGCAGTGTGCCCGAATTGATTCTTTTCATNGCTTTACTNGGGTCNCAATCAATCCAAATTACCAAATCNGGAATCATTGCCGCAGCATTCATTTTTGATACTTGATCAAGACCTAAAGCGCCAACAATTCCTTGGTACACTAAACTGGAGTGAATATTTCTATCAGAAATTACCAAGTCTCCTTTTAGTAATCTTGGCCTTATCCAAGTATGCGAATGGTCAACACGATCTGCTGCAAATAAACCGGCTTCTTCGAGCGGAGTATGGTCTCCCTTACTTACTGCACTTAGTGCCATTTTTCCCAATTTACTATGTCTTCTAGGTTCATGCGTCACATGCACGTTTGGAAATGCCATTCTTTTGGCCAGGCTTGCTAAAATCCTGACGGCTTCACCCTTGCCTGAACCATCTCCACCTTCAACGGTGATAAGGTACATTCAAAATGCCTCCTTTACCTGCTGATCTTCAAAATCCTCTTTGTTTAACATTAAGAAAATCATACCTGTTAGAATTAGTGCTGGTCCAAAAATAATCAATCCACGACTGAATAGGCCAATCCAACAGAAGTATTGGGTTCTACGGTACTTCTTTTTTCGTTTGATTTCAAAAGAGGCATGGACTCCAACTAAAGCACAGCCAATTGTCAAAAGACCTTCAAAAGTTGCTAACGCTACTGCATTTTCCATGGACCAGCCTTCGGTTTGAGACAATTCGTCCTTCGTTCTCTCTCCTTCGCCTTCAACCATGGTAATAGCAGAAATACCAATTGGTTCAGGTTTAAATTTCAGAATTACAGTTTCATATCCTTGTTTTGAAACATGTAACTGATACTCTTTGACTAGAACATCATCAATCATATATCTTCCATTTTCGTCTGACAAGCTGCTTTTGATGGGTGAATTTGTTTCAGTATCCACCAATTCAATGGATACATTGGCCACAGGTTCTCCATCTTCATCCAAAACAAAACCGTGTATGTCTAGGGAATCTGTCGACTTGAAAATCGAGGAATTAAGTAAGCCTGAAGGATTACCCTGTAAGATAAGAGTTCCAGACAATACTCCCATTAACGCACCTATCATTACTAATGCAGAAGCGATCCTTCTCCTTCTNTCGCCATCTGAAAGAATATCTTCTTTGAAATCCAGGAAATTATCCTCTTCTTCTGTTGATACTTTGACAACAATCTCTTCATCTGCTTGCTTTTTCCTTTTGCGCGAAGCAATTCTGGAATTTACAAGTTTTGAGCGAACCCTTTGGCGCAATGCTGCGAGCCGATTCTCTTTATCGTCGCTGATATTAGCACCTCCGGTTAAATTATCCGAGGGTGTGCGCGGATTTCACCCCTCCCCTCTGTTATCCGCGAAAACAAGCCATGCAAAATTACCCCACACAAACAGAATNCAAAGCATCAGCAAAATTCCAGTCGTGGTTTCATCCCANTCATTNGATGTAGCNCTAACNTCATCCTCATTGGGACAACCGTAATCGTCATCTCCAGGGGTATCCGGGCAATTGTCATTTGAATCAATTATCCCGTCACTATCAGTGTCAATTTCGCTGTCAATTCCGTCACTGTCGGTGTCAACATCCTGTGTATTTTGAATTCTCACATTCAGCCAAGCACCAGAAATTAATCCTGATTCAAGAATATATCCTACTGTTTGTAATGATTCTGCGCTCACTTTGTCATCTGTATCGTTGTGTGTATGCCAGTGGCCGCCTAGGTAATCGGCTCCTTCGCCATATCTTGTATCNATGATATCGATTGCTGGAATCCCAAGATTGTCAGCAGGNACATGGTCGTCATATATTGAATCTATATTTTCAAAATCAAAATAAGACGAATCGTTTAATTCACAAACATCATCAATGTAGGTGATGATTTCCTTTGTTCTGTTCCACAGTGTTTCATTTCCAGGATCTGTTTGCCTAAGTGTAAGGTCTGAATCTCCTATCATGTCTACTAAAATAAAGGATTCAATAGAATTAGCTTCTTCAGTAGTCAAATTATCTGCCCATGCTTTCGCACCAAGAACATATGTGCTCCAATCATCTCCTTGGTCTTCAGCATCGGTAAAGAATAGCGTAACTTCGTGGCTTAGGTTCATCTGTGGTATGATTCTTGCTAACTCTAATAGAACAGCAACTCCNCTAGCTCCATCATTNGCTCCATCGATNGGGTCTCCTCTTCGACTCTCATTCCAGTCTCTATCGCCTTTGTGACGGGTGTCGTAATGGGCAGCAAAGATTACCTCNGAACCCATNCCTTTGTTCCATGTTGCGTACAAGTTGGTTAATGTCCACCCNTTTGAGTGATGAGTAGATTCAGTAATNTGCCATCCAGATAAGTTACTTTTNATCGATTCTCGCANNGCAGAACTTGCNGTAGAGCCAGGTAGTCTNGGNCCNAAATCAGTTTGGAAATGGACCGATTGNTTTGCNAGATCTCCATCAAANTGTAAANCACATTCCGCGGNATTTTGCTCCGACCCTTGTCCTGTTGCAGAAATNGNCATCTGAACGATGAACAGAGCCGCTACAAAGGCCACAAATACCTTGCGCATTGGTGATGCTATATTCGCCGACTATTAAATACCTCATTTGACGTGGACAATTTGGAATGCAGTGTTGCGATTCTTTGGAGGTATCATAAATGTCTGAACCATGCTCTAATCGCGCCTACACAATTCTGCTTGTTTTTTTGGTATCTGTAATGTCTCCTATGGTTTCAGCAGAGCCAATTGATGGCTCTGAATCAGTCGTGATTGAAGCGACTCCAGTATTCGCAGATTTGGATGATTTCGAGGAAATGGATTCACACCCCTACATGCTCCCAGATAGTGACGAGATGCTATACAGTGCGACCCGGATGATGAAAAATCATTGGATAAGTGAAGGAATGCCAGGTGTGGAAATAGCGACCTCTCCTCAATCTGTAACAAGCGGAAGAGCTTGTACACCGTATAATGAAGGTGATTCAGCAACCGTTCCTACGTCAGGCGGTTCTATTGATGTCACAGTCGAAAAGACAACTTCAACAGCAGCATTCATGGTGCAATCTGGTAGAACTCTTTCTTCTACAGTGTTGAACAATTGGGCTAGTACGTGGGATACAACAGTGTATCCTACTCTCATGACTTATTTCGGGAAGGATTACTTCGATGGCAGAGGAATCGCAGCACCAGACGTCGATAACAACTGTCAAATTGAAGTTGTAATCTATGCAATAGATGGTGCTTTCAACATTGGAGGTTACTTTGCTCCGGGAATGTCTGCATCCAGAGAAGCGATTTTCATCGATATAGACGATGCACCATTAGCATGGTCGAAAGTAATACTTGCCCACGAATTGCAACATCTACTTCACAATGCATTAGATCCATATGAAAATTTGTGGATTGACGAGGGTGCAGCAGATATGGCAGCATTCCTTTGTTTTGGTGGCTCTTCGACTCTTTACGGGCACGTTAACGCTTGGACTTCAGCCAGTGAACTCTCAGTTCGATGGTGGAACCAAAGGCCTGCTGACTATGGTGGCGGTTTCATCTTCCTGTTATACTTGGCAGACCACTTAGGCGGAGGGCCAGCAATTAGGAAACTTGCACAAGATTCCTCTACAGGTGCTGCTGGAATTGAAGATTTAGCCCGTAACCCAATAGATGCATCACCGGGAGTAATCGGTAGAGATTTCATTGATATTTACACTAATTTTACAATTGCTGCAACACTTGACAGCGATCAAGGAATTTATGGAATGTCGAATTTGTTTTTGTCTCCAGCGTGCGGTTCAAGTGAATTTTGTAAAATACAACCTGCGGACACGAATAGCGATTGGCTTGGACCTTGGTCTTCTACAGGTAATGATGTAGAAGGTTGGGGAGTTAGAGTATTCAAATTCACTCCTGGCTCTGCAGCACCGGCCCCGCTTACTATGAGATTTACAGGCGATGTTCCTGGTATGGATGGAGTAATTATGAGCAGAGCGGCAGCAGACGGTATTTACACCCGTTCTGATATCAATTTCAATGGTGCAGTAGGAACTGCTCTAGTTCCAGGATTTGGTAACATTACAGACGAAATCTGGGCAATTACCTGGTATGCTTCCACTCAAGGGGACTGCGATTACACCTCTTGTGGAAGCTCCTATCCTCAGGGAGTGATTGATGTTGAAGCGGCAAGGATTACTTCTCCTGCATCGCTAAGCCTCAATTCTACAATACTAGCAGATAGGGACGGAGATATAAATGTCGACACTGCAGAAGTTGAATTCAATGTAATGTCTAACGCCTTTTTTGAGGATTTAGATGTTGAAGTAGAGGTCAGGAACGCTTCTGGAGTAGTATTAGACACGATAGAGACAAGAGTACAAGCAGGAGGCGGAGTTGATGTTCCAACTAAGTTCTGGTATACTGCAAAGTCTAGCGAGATCCATACATTCCATCTAACGATGAAAGATATGCTTGGTGATGTAATCGATACTGCTCAAACAGGGGCTCAATTTTTGGACAACATGAAACCAGTTGCAAATTCGAGTATAGAACCAAAAGAAGCCCAAACCTGGGATAACATCTTGTTCGTAGGTAGTGGTTTTGATGCTTGGGGGCTATCCTTGGCAAACAATACTCTTCCATATTTGGACGATCCTGTTGCCTACGCTTGGTCGTTTGATGATGGTAATACTTCTTCACTCAAGAGTCCGGTCAGGCCTTATCTTGAAGTTGGAGAATATAACGTATCATTGATGATATTAGACCAAGGTGGAACTTGGTCAGATTCAGATATTACTACCATTAATGTCACAGATGAAACAGATCCAAATCCTATTATCTCAGTGAATGGCCAGGTTATTACTAACAATCTCTCAATATTAACTGGACAAATTATTCAGTTCAGTGCCGAAAGAACCACTGACAATGTACCTATCAGCCATCTTGAATTTACTTGGGATTGGGGAGATGGCGATATAGAATCCGGGAAAGGAGTATCAACTGCCTATCACCTATGGGAAGATGGCTTAACAGCTGTTACAATCTACAATCTAACATTGACTGTAAATGATGGTGTGAATACAGCATCAACCAGTATAGAAATAATCGTTAACAACAGGGCGCCTGGACAAATTTTCTCTGACACGGTAATCACAGAAACGTTTACTGCTACGATGATTCCTGATATCTTTGATGATGTTGATGGTGACTTAGTTGGTTGGAATTGGGACTTTGATGAAGGGGTAAACCTCGATGGTGGAGTAGTGGATAGAACAGACCTGTTTGTAGATTCAATATCAACAGAACAAATGCCTTTGGTTGCTTGGTCAACTCCTGGTATGAAGTTAGTCAATCTGACAGTGACTGATAATGATGGAGCACAATCTTCAGCTCAAATTTCGGTTCAAGTTCTAAATCAACTTCCTGTTGCACAATTCGAAGTTAGAGATTCAAGTTCTGCCGGAAGTCCAGTTATCGATTTCAGAATTGAAGACGGAGAAGTAGATGTCCCTTACACATTCAATGGAAGAGATAGTTACGATCCGGATGGACTTATTGGAGATTCAACCGATTTGACTTTCTTATGGACATTCTCAGATGGAACTACTTCCAACGAATCTCTGGTTGTATACGATTTCCCAACTCCTGGTGAGCATTCAGTAACCCTTGTTGTAATCGATGAATATGGAATGCAAAGCGAACCTAGAGTTTTAGGTGTACGTATCTTGAATCCAAAACCTATCATCTCTGTCAAGATTTACGATGTGTGGTATGAAGGGGAATTAGTTACAACTTCAACACCATTAGCAGAAGGAGCATCGTTTGATTATTCTCATACATTTGATGATGATGAAAATGTTGTAACCACTCCTGGACAAATGTTGTATTTCGATTCGATTGGAACAAGAGATGGAGATAGGAAATACGAAAATAGATCTGTTCCACTGGAATCTAATCATTCTAACTGGAATGGTATTGTAGAGTATTCATGGGATTTCGGAGATGCAACTCCAATTTCTCACGAACCATTGCCTTGGCATGCATTCGAGCGTCCAGGAACATACAAAGTCACTTTGACAGTAAGGGATTCCTATCTTACAGGTGATGTTAGCAGAGCTACTTTTACTGTAGTTGTTAATGAAGCTCCTCAAATTGGTGAGTTCAAACTTACTGAAACAGTCTATTTGGGTGAATCTATTGTTTTGGATGTGAATGTTACAGATGCTGAGCAAATCAATGATTATGTTGTATGGCGTGATTTAGATGTTAATGATGGCCTGCATACTGATAGAGATGAAAGGATATCATCAGATATCGTAGTTCTCTGGGAAAGTGATCTGGAATTCGACGCCGATTCAAACGGGGATTCAATGGATGATTGGATTACTCCATCAGGGGCTGACGGAATAAGAGTCTCAGCAAGTTGGGAAGAAGTTGGAATCAAGATTGTCAGAGTCTCTGTCTGTGACGGAATGGGCGTGTGTATTTACAAAGATGCAGAGATAACCGTACTAGATGAGAAATCTCCTGAACCTAGCCTATCTGATTTCTCGATAAAGGATTGGCAAGAGTGGTTCCTTGATGCAAGTGGCGAATCGTTTGTAGTTCTGGCATTAATCGTAGCAGTATTGATCCTAGGTTGGGCTGTCATGCGTAGCCCAACTGAGATCGAAGAAGAGGCGGAACAAGCTGCTGCTACATATGAAGTAGAAGAAGTACAATCATACGGTGGAGTGCTAGGTATGGACCAACACAACCCTCCTCCAGCTCCTGGAATATTATCTAAGGATGAACGAAGGAGTGGCTCTTCTGGTTATGTAAGGCCACTTCGTAGAAGACGTTGAAGGTAAATGCGATTAACCCCCTCATTTGATAGGATAGTAGGAGAAGTGATGATTCTTGGGTCGTAGGCTTACTTTTGCAGTTTTGCTTGCGTTTATTCTCCCAATGTTAGCACCTTCCTATTTGTCACCGGTTGAGGAAGCCTCGGCTGAGTCAAATTGTGATAACGGCGACTTCGTAACTCCAGTTTGGAACACGACTGTTGAACGCCTTGCTAAAATACCGGCAATTTACGACCCTAATGAGTCAGAGGATGACGATAGAGGAAGGAAAGCACGGAAGGATAAGGACAGAGATGATTACGAGTATGACTTCGAGAATTATGATGGTCCAGAAGAAGAATGGATGACTTGGGAGCCGAATAATGAGCTCAACCTGCTTAGGGATGATTTCCAAAGCCAAATGCTAATTGGAAATGATTCGATTGGGGTATTACGGGTCAATCTAGATCATGAAAGAAGAACCACGATTTGTGTTACAATAGAAACAACAAACAATTCTTACGACCCATCTGCAGATGTATATCTTATGACTACTTCACAATATGATAGATATTCAACATCTTATGATATTGCACATGGTGCATGGGGCTTGAAAGAACATAGAGATGATGATGACCCAACTAGTGATGTGCCTCCAGAATGGAGAAGTTTTACTGTTGCAGGGTGGCATTCTTTCAGAGATTCCCATCAGTATGAGGATGTAAAAGAAGTATCGTTTTCAATATCTCTTGATGGTCCCGAAATTAGTAGTGGTTTGTTTGGAGATTCAGGACAACAATATTTCAATATCGTAATTGACAATACAAATAATTCTCATCAAAATGATGCTGTACCTGAGACAATGATAGTTGCATATGTTTCTGTAGTCTCCGAGCCACGAACAACAATACTCCCGAATTGGACAGTATCTCTAGTCTGTTGCGGATTGATGATTGGTGTTTTGGTTGTTCCTTTAATCATGAATAAGCGATACATGAACGCAGGATTAAGTCTAACTTCTGAAAACCAACAATTAGAGAAAGGGTTGGTACCATCTCTAGAGCAAGATAATTCTGATTAGTACTCTAGAAGGGACCATGCATCTCTAAGGTCGCGAAGGTTCACTAATCCCTTGTCAGAAATTCTGAATTCGTTTCTCATGGTTGCATAAACTAAACTTTGGTCCAATACCGGTGCATGGAGTCTAGTCCAATCGCCGCCGCTGTTTAATGCCATTAGGCTGTGACTTAGGCCTTCTCCTGTGAGTTCTGTTGCTGCTTCTACGATTTGTAGAGCATCGCCATGGTTGTGAGCTGTTCCACAGAATTTGACAATGTCGCCCAAGCCTTGGTTATCTCTGACTACTGATGCGATGGTTGCAGCATCTGGTATGCCGTTTATGTCATGCATAGATGCAATAATTTGGCAACCGTTTGATGTAGCAGCGTCTTGAAGGGGTTTTCTAGTAGATTCCTTAATCGATAACTCTAGGTCAATCCATGAGACCTTGGAATCAATTGCTTTTTCTAGGATCTCAATTCTTTCAGATTCAACTCCTGGGAAAAAACCTCCTTCGGACACGGGTCTTACGGTGAATATTACAGGTAGAGGTAACCCCTCCTTTAGAGCAGCGATAGATGCATCAACATCGACCTCGGACATGTCTACTGTGTCCCATTGGTTTTCAGGTGGAAGTTCGACCTTTTCTCCTTCTTCTTCATCTGAGATGGTTGGATCGGGCTTAACCAAATAGAGTCTGTCAAAGCGTACCTCGACCATGTCTGCGCCTGCAAGGTTTGCTCTTGCAGCTTCATCAGTCATTTCTTCGACGGTAGTGCCATCAAGTGCAACACATACTTTCGGGTCAGCCATGCTTNGGCGACCTGCCCTTCTTCATTAACGGTTGCGATTCGATTTTCANGATAAACTTGGCATAAAAACTCTATTTTGACAAAAAAATCTTGTAATTTTTTCCACAATTTAGCCCCTTTTAGGAGTCGATATTAAGTATGTTCATATACCCCCTATTACACCATATATTTTGAGTGAAGGAGCCTCATAGTAAACCGCCCGACTGAAGCGATTTTTATCCAGTTTTTTGCGACATTATTTTGACAAAATACAAAGCGAATAATTTGACATCAATTAGGTAATATTATTTTGAGTTTTCCTAACATGAAATTTATTGATTGAGGTGAGTTGATGACAGACGACTATAGTGCACANAGCATACAGGTGTTGGAAGGTCTTGAAGCGGTCCGAAAAAGACCCGGTATGTATCTNGGAGATCCTCATGACGGTTCCGCTCTCCATCATTGTATTTGGGAAGTAGTGGACAATTCGGTTGACGAACATTTGGCAGGACATACAGGTCTAGTAGAAGTGGGNCTTAACCCGGATGGTTCTCTCTCGGTTAGAGATTACGGAAGAGGAATTCCTGTCGATAAGCACGAAGAGTTCGGAATTTCGGCAGCAGAAGTAATTATGACAAAATTGCACGCTGGCGGTAAATTTGACAACAGNTCATACAANGTATCTGGAGGTTTACACGGAGTGGGCGTNTCNGCAGTAAATGCCGTATCNGAGTGGATGGAGGTTACCATTCATCGTGCTGGTAAGATTTACCACCAGAGGTATGAAGCAGGAGTGCCTACGAGTTCTCTTAACGAAATAGGCACTTGTGACGATACAGGTACTCTAATTGTATTCAAGCCGGACCTTGGAATCTTTACCAATATTACCGAATTCGATTTCGATCAAATCGATACAAGGCTGAAGGAAACATCATTCCTTAACGCCGGTCTAAAAATTGAAATCACAGATTCACGTTCAGAAGATCCTCACGTAAGCACGCATCACTACGAAGGTGGTTTGTCAGAGTATGTTTCNCAGATAAATGCTTCAAGAGAAATCCTCCATTCAGATGTAATACAAATNTCAGGCGAAAAGGAAATTGAAAANGGAACNGTGACCGTTGAACTTGCANTACAGTGGTCAAACGCTTTCAGTGAATCTATTCGCTGTTACACTAATATCATCCGAAACAAGGATGGTGGAACTCACATGTCTGGCTTGCGTACAGCCTTGACAAGTTGCTTGAATTCATATGCTAAAAAACGGAACATGCTCAAAGGAGAAGCACTTTCTGGTGATGATGTAAGAGAGGGCTTAGCGGCTATTGTAAGCGTAAAGCANCCTGACCCGTCATTCTCCTCGCAAACTAAAGATAAGCTCGTTAGTAGCGAAGTAACAGGTATCGTTCAGACTGTTGTGTATGAGAAGTTAGGCGAATTTTTCGAGGAAAATCCATCCGTTGCTAAATCGATTATAGAAAAGGCACTTCTTGCATCAAAGGCTAGAAAGGCTGCTCANAAAGCTAGAGAACTAACTAGAAGAAAAGGAGTCCTAGAGGGAGGAGGTCTTCCTGGAAAACTCGCAGATTGCCAGTCAAGNGATCCTAGNGAATGTGAAGTTTATCTTGTTGAAGGAGATTCTGCCGGTGGTTCAGCAAAGACTGGAAGAGATCGTAGAATACAAGCAATTTTGCCACTAAGAGGTAAGATTCTCAATGTGGAAAGACAGAAGCACAATTTAGTCAAGGTATTTCAGAATCAAGAGATTCAAACAATGATCAGGGCATTAGGTGCAGGNGTAGGTAACAATCCTGANGACGAGGGTGCCTTTGATACTGAAAAACTGCGTTATTCAAAGATAATTATCATGACTGACGCAGATATTGATGGCGCACATATTCGTACGTTGATGTTGACTTTCTTGTGGAGATTTATGCGCCCTGCGATTACAGAAGGACACGTTTACATTGCTCAGCCGCCACTTTTCCAACTAAGCAAAGGTCGAATCAGTAAGTATGCTTTCTCAGATGAAGAAAGAGACATGATTATGGATGAATTGAAAGGAGATAATCCAAATGCGAAGATTGGTGTTCAGAGATACAAGGGTCTCGGTGAAATGAACCCTGAACAACTATGGAACACTACGATGAACCCTGAAAATCGTACCATGCTGAAAGTTACTGTTAAGGACGCTGAAGAATCAGATCGTTTGTTTGAGATTTTGATGGGAGAAGATGTTCCTGACAGAAGGGCGTTTATTGAGCGCCATGCAAAGGAGGTGACNAACCTTGACATCTGATGANATTGAAAATGATGAAGAAGACNCAGGAATGTCNGATGCNAGTTTATTGAATCGTTCTCTNAACGAAGAAATGAAAAATTCGTATATCAACTATGCAATGTCTGTTATCATAGGAAGGGCACTTCCAGATGCTAGAGATGGCCTAAAGCCGGTGCACAGAAGAGTGTTGTACGGTATGTATGAAGGCGGACATACTTCTGAAAAGAAATTCAGCAAATCAGCACGTT
>NZGQ01000058.1 GCA_002689565.1 Methanobacteriota archaeon
CGAAAAAGAATCTTATGAAATGGCAGAAATAGATCTTGGAGATATTACGAAAAGGTCGATTGGATCGCCTAATTTAGAGGTATATTCAAACTGCGAAGACCTCGAAGCCGCTTTGAAATCCAGTATTGAAGAAGAGGCTAGAACCAGTTTACTCCAAGCAGTAGATGAGGTGTATTATTGGGGCGGGGGTATTTGGCTTGAAGATGGTGCCGAAATAGCTGACGATTCTAGCACTAGTGCGCCAACAACTTCGCCAAAAACGCGCCAAGAAGGAGTAGACTTTTCAGGAACTAATAATCAAGAACAAGGGGTAGATGAGGCCGACTTTGTAAAGACGAATGGATACAATATTTTCTTTGTTAACGATGGTTTATTACACATTATGGATGTTCCAGAATTCGGAGAAATCGAGCATTCATCCACCACTCCAATTCAAGGCAACCCTGTAGCGATGATGCTAAATGGTGACTTGCTAGTTGTCGTCTCCACAGTATCAAGCTGGAATATTGATTCAGACGACCCACTTCAAGATGCAATGAATTGGAAGGGAGATTGGTATGGATGGAGAACAAGTACTCTGACTAAATTTACTGTGTATAATGTGTCTGAATCATCTTCTCCTGAACTGAATCGTGAGTTGTATATCGAAGGATACTACATGACTGCAAGAGAGGTTTTAGGAACGGTTAGAGCCGTAACTCACACCTGGATGAACATACCAGAATTGCGAACTTGGATCAATTATCCAGACGGTTACTGGGATTCTGATTACAGCGAAGAAGAACGAAGGAATATGAGGGAAGTTGCAGCACAAGAAGCGATGGAACACAATCGAGATGTAATGAATGAAATCACTCTAGAGGACATGATTCCACAAATTCATGAACGCGTAGGTAGTGAAATTATCACTCATCATATGAGTGGTGACGAATGTTCCGATTTTGCGGCACCCGAAGACGCTCTTAACCGAGGGTACACCAGTATTTTTACAATTGATTTAATTTCAGAGGATTTAGAATTCGAGGCGGACCACATAGTAGGCAATTGGCCACAAGTATACGCATCTCAGGACCAACTTATCATTACTGAAAATGCATGGGATTGGTGGTGGTTTTGGGGCCATGATGAAATGATGGAATCGACAAACATTCACACATTCGACATCAGCGAAGCCGGAGAAACAACATATACGGGCTCTGGAAGAGTTGATGGCACAATCCTAAATCAATTTTCAATCTCTGAATATGAGGGCGTAATCAGAGTAGCTACTACAACCGGCCAATTTGGACGTTGGTGGATGGAGGCTCCAGAACCAATGGAAAACCACGTAATCACGCTCTCTCATGCACTCGATGTAGAAAGCGGCAAGACAAGACTTTTGGAAATGGGTAGAGTGGATGGAATCGCTTACAATGAAACGATTTGGTCTGCAAGATTTGTTGAAGATAGAGCATACATTGTCACATTTGAGAATATGGATCCACTATGGACCATCGATTTGAGCAATCCTACATCTCCTACAATAATGGGTGAACTCAAAGTTCCAGGAGTCTCAACTTACATTCATCCTCTATCTGATGATGCAATCTTGACCATCGGCCTTGGACCTGCTGATGAAGAAACTGGATTGGGGTTGGATTGGGGCAATACTAGACTATCTTTGTTCAATGTGTCTAATTTCTCAGACCCACAAGAAACTCAAACACTTTCCCTTTCACCGGTTGAAGACCCAACAGACGGTTGGTCTTGGGCCTGGTCTGAGGCAACTTGGGAGCACAAAGCATTCCAGTATTGGGCACCCAAAGGAATGTTAGCAGTTCCACTGAACACCTATCGATATGACTACTACTATGATGACGATGGTCGTTATCATTATGATTATGACTGGGTTAGTAAATTGATAATTGTAAATGTGACTGAAGAAAGCCTCGAGATTCACGGAGAAGTCGATCATTCTCACCTATATGAAACCGAAGAAAATTACTGGTGGTCTTCTTACAATATTCGTCGCTCGATTTTTATGGGGGACTACATTTATGCAATCTCTCATGCAGGAGTTACAGTAACTCACTTAGATACTTTAGAAGAAGTGGACTTTGTACAGTTGGTAACAGTTCAATCACACTCAGAATCCGATATTTCAGAATCTTCTGAAACCGAAGAAGATAACAAGGCTGAAGGCTGAGGGTTTAGTGGATTGCACGTGCTCAAAGTTGCTTTACTAGGGTGTGGCCGGTGGGGCCAAAACCATCTCAGAGTTCTAGCATCCCTTAGAGACAAAGGATTGATTGAGAGCGTAACAGTTGTTGACACCTCTTTAGAAGCAAGGAAATACGCAGAACTTGCAGATACGACTAGCCCCACAATGGAAGGCGTTGAAGCCGACTTTGTTATCATTGCAACACCCTCCGAACACCACGCCTCTCAAGCACGTGAACTACTCTCTCAGAAATATCACGTCTTAGTCGAGAAGCCCTTGGGTAGTTCAGAATCGGATGCTGCACAAGTAATTGCATGTGCGAGAGAGAACGGCAGAATACTTGGAGTAGGCTTGTTATTGAGATTCCACCCCGGTGTCGAATTAGCTAATCGGATGATCAATAACGGCGAATTAGGGCGCTTGGAATCTCTTCGTTTTGTTCGTAGAAGTATGAGGGAAGCTCCAGTAGGAGGAAACGTAGTTGAGTCACTAGGGATTCATGCAATTGATCTGATGTGCCACATTATGAGCGAATCAGAACCAAGTGCAATCAATGTGGAAGGCGATCAAATAGAAGCAAGAATCGCTCTAGAATTTCCTCACGGCATTGAAGCGGTAATCGATGTTGCTTGGCAAGCCAGCCAAGAAAGAAGGACAGTAACATTGGTAGGATCTAATGCTAGTCTACGATTTGATTTAGATATTCACGATAGGGTGATGTTGATTTCTGAAGGCGAAGAAGTAGAAATTTTGTGCGATTCCTCCCACTCGCCGCTTGAAGCCGAATTGAAACACATGATTTCAGCAATTAACAAATTCAAGTCTGATGAAATATGGGCGCCCACTCCCGATTACGGAGCAGCGCTAAGAGGAGTTAGATGGACTGAAAGAGCCTTACGAGAGTTACCTATTCCAAGGCCACATTGAAGAATCCAATCCGTCTCGCCCCACTATGGCCGGCAGTTCAGCACCTGAAGATTCCGAACCGCTATTTGTTCTAGAGCCCCTGCCTGAATTGTCAGGAGTAATCGATTCTTTTGCATCTACCAATCCACTATTCTTGGTGGTGAGCCTAGGCGCAGTATTGTATCTATTAACGACTTTTGAGGATCCGCTGAAGAAGTTGTTTACAACTTCTCTAGGTAGCGTACCATTCAATTATTATGTCACAGATTCTATGTTTTACGCTATGATTTTCACTAGCGTTTACGTGTTGGCATTCATCGTTATTTGGGGAGCAATCCGGTGGGACGAGCTTAAGGTACAACTTGGGATTGATAGAGCTAGGATAATTTCAATCACATCATTCATTGTATGCACTTGGGTTTTGGTAGTTCTTGGTACTGCAATCGGCATGCCAGAAGGCCCCGGTGTAGTAATTTGCGGATTAACTACTGCGTATTTGTGGTGGACCTATTATTCTCTAGAGCCAGCAACCGTTTGATAGCGAAGTGTCAAGGACTTCACACGCACACCTGCGTGCATGGCAACCTTTTCTAGCCATCCCGATTTACCCGAGATTCTTGAGAATCTAATTGAGGACGATGTGCACACATTGTTTCTAAAAGCGGACTGCCCTCCAAGAACCAAAGCAGGTGGAATAGGTAACTTGCGCCTCGCTGACGTTGAAGGCGCAGACGATGGCGGATGGGACACTCTTCGATTGGAAGCATTACAGGAAGAAATCCTCTCACTCGTTGAAGAGAATAGAGATCGTTCAGATTGCTTTTTGGAAATAGATCGCAAAGGTTGCCAAGTAATCCAACTTGGAGATTTACGAATTTCCTGTGCATGGCCTCCGTTTGCAGATGCCAGAGAAATCACTATTGTAAGACCAGTTGCCAAACTGTCGCTGAGCGATTACGAAATAGATCCAAAACTGATCTCAAGACTTTCTGACCATCATCGTGGTGTGTTTATTTGCGGACGCCCAGGTTCAGGAAAAACTACGCTCGCTCAAGCAATTGCCGAATACTTGGACGAGGATGTTGGAGCAATGGTAAAAACCATGGAAGCACCAAGAGATTTGCAATTAGCAAACAGAATTACTCAATATGCTCCTTTAGAGGGCGATTTAGAGAAAACCGCTGAAATCATTTTCTTAGTAAGGCCAGATTTCGTAATTTTTGATGAGGTACGAAGGGCCAGAGATTTCGAAATCTTTGCCGACGTTCGTTTGGCAGGAGTTGGTTTGCTGGGTGTAACTCACGCCAATTCAGCCTTGGAGGCAATTCAGAGGTTAATTGGAAAGGTTGAGCTAGGTTTAGTAAGCCAAGTTCTAGATACAATTTTGCACGTTGAAGCAGGACAGATTCAACAAGTACTGGAGTTGAGAATGACAGTAAAACCTCCTAGTGGAATGCAGGAGGAATTAGCCAGACCTGTCATTGAAGTCGTAGAGTTCCCTAGTGGGAAAATCACTCATGAAATGTTTGCATTCGGCTCTGAAATTGCGGTAGTTCCCGTAGACGGCGTGAGGTCCAAAAATGGAGTATCCCCAGTCGCAGCATTAGCAAGAGATCAATTGATTAAGAAAATCCGAGATTGGGTTGGAGTTTCTTGTGGGGTAAAAATTACAGGAACTAATTCAGCAGAGATCTACGCTCCAAAAGGAGTAGTGTCCACATTAATCGGTAAAGGTGGAGAAAATATTCGAGATTTACAAGATGAACTGGGGGGAATGAAACTTTCAGTAGCATCTTTTGGTGAAATGCCAGACGATGTGCATGTGCCTGTCGAGGATCATCATGAGACTCTTGAACGTAGAGCTAGAGAATCGAAGGCTTGGGAATATTCTAAACGCGGAAGAAAATCTAAGAAACGAAGACGGTAAAATGTTTTATTCCGACATCCTATTGAAGTCATGACCCTTTGGCTTAGTCATGCCCTCACTTCTCATGCTGACTGTTTCAGCCAGCGTGATGACTGCAGTAGCCGATTGGGCTGGCTGGCATTATGTATGGCGCCATGAAAATACTTCTCCAGAACAAGAACCGAACAAACACAGCCCAGTTAGCATATTCATGTCTTATTATCTGCCATTCATGCCAACTCTTGCCGTAATTCTTGGCCCTGCACAACTCGGAGTATACAATCAAGGATTTGCGACAGTTGCTACAATGGTTTTGTTCGGCGTTCTAGCTGTAGTGACTGGCGGAGTTGCTGCAAGCGCTTGGTCTGTTGGACAAAGAGAAATCCATGAAGAGGAAGCAAGGAAGCTAATCGACAAAGAAGACGGGCTTCCTGAGTACGCCATGCAGCATCTAAAATGGACAACAACTATGCTCGCAATATGTTCGGCTTTCTGGATATTCTTGCTAATTCGATGAAAGATGGATTGATGAAGGCGCAACATTCCCGCTGTATTCATGGCACAGGCCCCTGATGGTTCGGGAACCGCCCCGGTGAGGATAACTAATTCCTCCACATCGGTAACTAGCGGGGCCGGAGTAACCCAAAAATTAGTTGGAGCTGCAATTGCATTCGGCAACGTACTCCGAGGTACATTTGGTCCAAATGGCTTGGACAAAATGTTGTACAAAACCAACGGGGAAGCCGCAGTGACTAATGATGGAGCAAAGATAGTTGCAGAATTATTGGTAAAACATCCTGCTGCCAAGGCGTTTGTGAGTTTGGCAGAAAGCCAGGAAAATGCTTGCGGCGATGGAGTCACGGGCTGTATTCTACTGGCTAGCGAATTGATGAGCGAAGCGGGACGCTTGCTGGAGAGAGGACTACATCCTCTGATTTTAGTAAAGGGATATCAGATGGCTCTTTCACACACAGTAGACGAAATAGAATCTAGATCACAAAAAGCAGGAAGCAACCTCGAGCAAGTTGCTAGGACAGCGCTGGTCGGGCGCTCTACAGAAGTAGCATTGGATCATCTTTCAAAATTGATTTCTCAAGCGGTTGAAATGATTCCTGATAGCGATTTTGAACGTGTCAGAATGGCAAAGGCAGGAGAAGGAACTCCAGCAACATCTACACTTATCCCAGGTATTATTTTGGAAAAGAGGCTAGCCTTGGAGAGGATGCCCCGCGAGCTAAATCAATCAAAAGTGTCAGTTCTATCATGCCCTCTGGAATTAGAACAATCAGTTGTATCTGCCGAAATTGAAATCGAAACTCCAGAACAGTACGAACGTTTCATAGACGCAGAGCAAGATAAAATCGATGAGATAATTAGCAAAGTAAAGGCCTCTGGTGCAAATATAGTATTTTCAGCCGAAGGAATCGACTCAAGAGTACTTCATTCTCTAGCGGATTCTGGAATTTTCGCATTAGGCGGATTAGAAAGGCCGATTGCAGAGGATGTAGCAAAAGCCTGTGGCGCACAATTGTGCGATCATATCGGTGATATCTCTTCGAGTCTAGGCGACTTGGCCAGACTTGAACATCAACGTCTAGAAGGCTCCGAAGGAGTCAAGGAAAGAATCATTCTTGAAGTCGGACAAAATGCTGGCATAGTTACAATTCTTGTCGGAGGAGCTGATGGAGTTGCTGCTGAAGAAACCATAAGGGGGCTATTTGATTCATTGCGCTCGACGTGTTTAGCAAAGGAAGACGACTCGATTATTCTTGGAGGCGGCAGTTTGCATATGGCAACTTCACTTCGAGTTCGAGAAGCTGCTGAAAATTGTTCAGGTAGAGAGAGATTATCGATGGAAGCCTTCGCTCGAGCAATCGAAAGCATTCCAGCGGCACTAGCGGCAAACGCTGGTGAAGATAGAATCGATACTTTACTTGAACTTCGTTCACTTCACAGAAGTGGCAAAATCGATAGTGGAATTACCCAATCTGGAAAAGCAGGGCAAATCAAAGGAGTCTGGCTTCCAACATACACTCTAGAACATGCAATTTCGGCTGCCTGCGAGTCTGCTTGCGGCTTATTGAGGGTCGATCAGGTAATTTCCGCAAGAGGAGATTGAGTCGGCACCTTCATGAGACTCCCCCGAATCCCTTTCCTAACGGGTACTACATATGGAGTCGGCCTCCCGTCCCCGCGCTTTACTATCGGTTTACGATAAGACTGGAATAATTGACTTCGCAAAAGGCTTGGATCGCCTTGGTTATGAGTTGGTTTCGACCGGTGGAACTGCTAGAAAATTAAGAGAAGCAGGATTGGATGTTATTGGAGTATCTGACGTAACAGGACATCCAGAAATTTTTGATGGGAGAGTAAAATCTCTCCATCCAGCAATTCATGGCCCGCTATTATGCAGGCTCGAGAATGAAAACGATGCCAAAGGGCTGGACGATTTAGGATATCCAATGATAGAGATTGTCGCATGCAATCTGTATCCTTTCAGCGATGCAGCGGCAACGGAACCTCCACTGAAAGATTTGGATTTGCTGGAAATGGTAGACATTGGCGGGCCAACAATGGTACGTGCATCAGCAAAGAATCACGTAAATGTAGTAATCACTTGCGACCCTGNAGATTATTCATCNGTTNTAGAAGAATTACAGTCAGGANANGTTTCNTTGGAAACAAGAAGAAACCTTGCNCTCAAGGCCTANGAGCACACTGCNACATATGACAGTGCGATTGCAAATGAACTAGCGAGCAGATGGAAAGGCTTGCCAGAAGATAGTGATGATACAGAAGAACAATCAATGCGNNTTCCAAAGTCAATGACNGTTGCAGCGCATAGAATGCAAANGCTTCGATATGGAGANAACGCCCANCAGGCAGCAGCTCTGTATGTAGANCCNAATGCTCCTGATGGCGAGACGNTGGTTACCGCTTTAGTTGAAGGAACTAAAGCGATGAGTTACAATAACTATTCAGATGCCGATGCAACCCTTAGATTATGNCGCTCACTATCCAGNGATGAATGGCCAGAAACCCCTCATGCTTGNGTGATTGTNAAACATAACAATCCNTGTGGGGCNGCATTGGGCAAAACACAGTTAGAGGCATANGAAGCAGCTTTAGCGAGCGACCCCGAAAGCGCTTTTGGCTCAATTATTTGTGTAAACGAGCCGGTGACAATGGAATTCGCAGAGGCACTAACTCCTCTTTTCCTCGAAGTATTGATGGCTCCGGCATATGAAGATGGAACCAAGGAAGTNCTGATGCAGAAGAAAAANCGCAGGATTCTTACAATNGATTCTCCAAATNACAGATTGGCGCCACTGCCAAGAAAGACAGTACGCAANCCTATCGAAGGGGGCTGGTTAATCCAAACAGAGGAAGCNCCAGTCATCGATTGGGAGAAAGCAAAGGTCGTGACTGAAANTGCTCCAACAGATAGTCAAATCGCATCAATGAAATTCGCAGTACGCGTTTGTGAGCAAGTAAAATCGAATGCCATTGTAATGGTTCAAGGCCTTGCAACCGTAGGTATCGGACCAGGNCAAACCAGTAGAGTAGAGGCGGTTAGAATCGCAGCACGTAGAGCAGGCGAGAGAGGCAAAGGTTGTGTTCTAGCAAGCGATGCNTTCTTCCCATTCAAAGACGGAATCGAACAAGCAGCAGCAGCAGGGGCNGCAGCAATCGTTCACCCAGGNGGGTCAATTCGAGACCAAGAGGTAATCGATGAGGCAAATGAACGAGGGATTGCGATGTTATTTACCGGGCACCGGTTATTCAGGCACTAATTATTTCCTAGATTTCACCATGGTTAAGACATAAACCATNCCNACAAATCCAACCAGAAGNATTGTGATTGCNCCATATGCATTTTCATCNGCTCCATTCCATGAAGAGAGATCNATTAGAGTNCCATCTCCTTTAGTTGAAACATACCAAACAAAGTATGCAGAGGNNGTTGTCATCAATCCTATCATTCCAGAAATGATTATTTTGACATGTTGAGGCAAAGTCTTGCCAGTGGCATAATACTCGAATAAAGCATCACCAAAGTAACGATTTGTAAGNGTCCATCTAAACAGTTTTTCATTTGACAAAGAAAACAAGAATGCGGCNGGAACNGCCCATGANACAGTNGGCCAACCGGGTATCCAAATNCCTATTANTGAAAAAATCACGAANATTGATCCAAGNCCGACATAAATTCTGCTTTTGATAGGGCTACTTACTACTGCGTACTTTTCGACTATGTCATCCACAGTCTCAAGTCGCTCGGNCATGGCCATTCCATCAATTCTCNCATTATCAATAATNTCCTTTCAAAGCCGAAGGCATATTGCCGAATCTACCCTCGCAGGTATATGGCAGAGGATTGGAAACTTCCTCGAATCGGGACNTCAGATGAGCCGNTGCGCCTCGCAATCCTCATTTCGGGCTCAGGATCTGGCATGGAAGCATTGGTTCNCCATCAGCAAAAAAGCGAATGTCTACACACTACAAGTGTTGTAATAAGNGACAGAGCAAACGCTTCAGGGTTATCCAAAGCAGAAGCCCTTGGAGTAAATGCGATAGCTATACCCTTGCCCGATATATCCGATCGTTTAGAGAGGCGTATNGCCCACGAAAACGAGGTGACNAAAGNATTNCTGAACTCTGATGTTGAAGTGATTATACTATCNGGGTANATGCGAATCTTGACTCCATCATTNGTCAAACCATGGNCAGGAAGAATATTGAATATTCATCCNTCTTTGTTGCCAGATTTNCCCGGAGCACACGCCCATAGAGATGTAATNGCGGCCAAAGCNACAAAATCTGGCTGTACTGTACACTTTGTTGATAGNGGGANGGATACAGGCCCGATTATCGCTCAGGAANAGGTCGATGTACTCCNGGAAGACGATGAAGATTCNTTGGCTGAAAAAGTAAAACNGAAGGANCATTTGTTGTATCCAATNGTAATTGACATGCTNAGTTCAGGTAAGATAAAATCTCCTTGAGTTCATCGGGAGTATTGGTATTTCTTGCTTTGAGNCCTCCNTCACAGGAAGGAATTTTTTTGAACATTTCAGAAATTTTATTGGAAGGAAGCAATTCTTCAGCAGTGGAAANCTTAGCAAGAAGAGGCTGCCTATTGCCGAAATCATCAGTAGGTATCCCTTGAATATTCGAAAACAAAACAGAATCTGCCAAGTATGCATCACAAGGAGCCAGTTGTACAGTTCCTGTGATCTTGGAAATTACATCTAGCAAAGATTCTGCAAGACTTTCCTTAGAATCAACAATGCATTCCTCATCGAACANATCNGCTCGTNGTTTAGTTCCACACATTACAATAACACGCGTACATCCNGATNTTCTCATCTCATTAGCAAGCCTTTCTACATTGGAATTAATCAGAGATTTATCTTCACCCATCCGCCTGGATTCACCCCCGGCAAGAATAATCCCAGTGTGCATTAAATCTCCTCAGTGCATTGAATCTAATCCATTTAGAGACAACTCGACTTCGCTAAGTAATTCATGAACTCTAGAAAGAAGTGCCCTCCTTTCTTTTGAAGAGCGAGCCAGAGGCAACCATTCTAGCAATCGTCGAATATCTTGGGCATCCCTAGCAACCGTCCAATTCAGGACTTCTTCCAACACAGGGTCGTCTGCGGGAAGAAATCGGTCTGCCATGGGTATGCGTATAACTAGGCACAACAAAAACTCACGCATCGAGAGCACGCATTCTGATGCGTTCGAACAACTCTCCTCCCTTGGGCGCATTACGAACCAAGTCTGCATAGTCCTCATTCATATCTAGAGAAGCAATTAACATCGCATTTTGCATTTGAATTTTATTTGCATTTTTTTGCTGCAAAAAATCTGCTGACGGTATTTTACGCCCTGAGCGCTTAATCTCTTCAGCCACCTCCAGTGTCAAATCAAGAGGTATACTCTTGTCAATTAGATCTAACATTATAGCCCACGCATTTCCTTCAGTATTGGCAATTAACAATCCGATCAATTTTACATCTTCTCTGCCGCACCTCTTCCATAGGCGTTTGATTAAATCATCAATTCTCCCTTTGTGATTTGTCAAAATCCAAGAAGCGATTCTTCGCATCGTTGGATCATCGGTGCCGATATGGAAAGAGAGCCCACTATTCTGCAAAACCTTGTCAGTTATCGATCGGTTAACCAAGCCTTGTGANCCNCAATCATATGTNGTTTTCAGAAACGCAATCGCCTTACGNCCTTTAGGCAAACCTTGATCGAAAAGNGCGTCNAGGTCGTCGACCAAAACCNCACCTCATGCGCTTTTTGTTCTAACACTATCAAACAGACTTCCAACAAGTGAAACACTATCCTTGAGTGTTCCAAGCAGTTTGTCGACAACGTTCTCATCTTCCGTCTTCTGACGAATCATGTCACGTAAATCAGCCTCAATTCTTTCATGATCACTATCGTCGATGCTAAATTGGTCTCTCAAATGGGCCAGAACAGCGAACTCATCCTTAGACAGGGATGCATTTACAATAGCCACNTCGAAAACTCTAGTATAGACTAATCGNTGTTCGTTTGGCGTAACTTCCCTACCNGGGGAAGTTTCTCTATCTTCACGAATAGCTGAATAGATGTCTGCGGGCTCTTGAGGAGATAGCCCCAAGGCATTTGCAAGTTTGATGATTAGGCGCTTCTCTTCNCGTGTCAAAACCCCATCGCGAAGCATAACTTCGGTAGTCGTTCTGAACACTGTAAGTGCCCCCACATTCTCGCCGGTCACAGTTTAGCGAGGAACTCTTACCACTTGAACCTCATTGCTAGATAAGAAATTGCTATTTTTACTATTATTTAGGGATAGGATTCAAGAAGGGTTGGCAGGTGGGAGTATTGTTCAAATCCAATTCACGACCGCCCAGCGCCTNCCAAAAGAAGCGCTAATGGTCACTCTGGAAATGTGCCGAAAGGCTCACTGAAAGGAAGTGCTTTGGCTAGAACAAGGAGAGATTCTAATGGGAAGAGGAAAACACAACAGNGGAGGTAAAGGCGGCGGCAAAGCCAAGGCCATGAAATACCTCATCAAAGCAGACCTAAANGTCAACGGAAACGTCCAGCGTAAGGATATAATCGGCGCGATCATGGGGCAAACGGAAGGTTTGCTCGGAGAAGATCTAGAACTAAGGAAATTACAACGAACCGCGAGAATTGGTCACGTTGACGTCGAGGTAAAGTCCAGTGGCGGAAAGGTAAACGGAGAGATCTTGATTCCAAGCAGCATGGACAACGTAGAGACTGCAATCATTGCATCAAGTCTAGAAACAATCGACAGAATCGGTCCATGCGCAGCAAAAATTATTGTCAAGGAAATCCAAGACGTAAGATCGACCAAGGTGAATGCCGTAATCGATCGTGCAAAGGATCTGTTGCTCGAAATGGTCAATTCTGGAGATGCNGCTACAAAGACAGTAATCGAAGAAGTTCGCAGCGTTCTTACAGTTGGAACAGCAAAGAATTTCCATGGACTAACTTGTGGTCCAAATATTGAATCAAGCGATTCATTAATTGTAGTTGAAGGAAGAAATGATGTTAGGAATTTACTAAACTTCGGAGTCAAGAATGCTATTTCTTGTGACGGAGCAGGGTCAATAAAACAAGAATTAATCGATCTTGCAAACAGTAAAGGAAATGTAATTTTAGCAATAGANGGAGATCGTGGCGGAGAAATGTTATTCCGCCAATTAAATGAGACAATGAAGATTGATTTCGTTGCGCAAGCACCAGTTGGCCAGGAGTGGGAATTACTTCCACAAAAGACGGTAACAAAGTGCCTTTCACAGAAGGTTGAGGTCGAAAAGTTCGCAGCNCAATTACCTGAAGATCAGCCNACTGAAGANGCAGATGCTTGGTTGGATGAAATGAANGAGNNCGAAGAAGCNCCNGCNGAAGTNCACGANTACTTCGACCACATTGCAGAACTTAAGAAAAACAACGCAGTATTCGTTAATGTTGACGGAACAGTTTCAGATGCAGTTAGNCCAGCAAAATTGGCAGCAGCTGCAGAAGAAGCAGATGGAGCAGTAGCNATTGTATTCAACGGCCCAGTNAGCGACAGGATTCTAGACATTGCTTCAGAAGCAGCGATTGAAACAGTTGTTGGAACTAAAGAAGGCAAAGGCTTCTCAGCAAGAGACGGCGTGAAAGCATGGCTCACAGAGAAGCACGCTTGAAACCAATTACAAGGTGAAGTTTCATCAGCGGAGAGGAATCATCGNCNCTTATGGGCGAGGAGTCCTCACAAGTTGCAATGCCTGCCCCGGCAGTTACAGTTAATCGAAAATCAGGAGCACAAATGGCTCTTGCATTGACGGTTTTTGCTTTAGTTTTGGCCTCTAATTCGATAATTAACGAATCATGGCTAACCGCTTCTCAAGAAATAGGTGGCGATGAAATTGATGCCGATTATAGTCTAACTGAGATAACCCTGGAGAATACAGCAACTGGTGAAGAAGAGGNTGAATCTTATGAGTCAGTTTACGATGACTGTAAAGATATAGAGGATGAAGAAGTCGAAGAGGATTGTGCGAAAGTAAAAGNCTACCATAATGCAGGATATGTCGCGATAATCTTGCTGATTGTTAGNAGCGTAATATTACTAATTGCGTCTGTTATGCAAGTAAGATCAATGATTGGAGCGAGCCAAAGAGCATCGAATCTAATTTCAGCGATTGGGGGAAGCTTCGTTGGNATCTCTATTTTGGTTTGGTGGATAATGCTACCAGATACAGATTTAGAACTCGATTGGGGNCAAGGCTTGTGGATGGTATTGATNTCNGCAACNTGCGGATTAATTGCAGGGTTTAGCGGCGTTTTACAATCCTGGATTGACGGCCCTCCGCGAATGCGAGCACGAGGAGTAAGGTCAGGCACNGATATGAGNGAATTTGTTTTGAAAGAATCTTCATGNGGAGANCANTCTTTGTNAATATTGGCAGATTCTGATTTAATCCGTGTNGTTAGAGTNAAGAGAGTNGGNGCGGCNTCTTCNGTAGAAGANATANTNGCTACGCGCCGGGACTCATACACCGGTTTTTCTCATCAGAGATTGG
>NZGQ01000059.1 GCA_002689565.1 Methanobacteriota archaeon
TCAAAATCGCAATTATCTTGAAATATCTTCCAAGAAGTTCATGACTAAGAAGATTAACGCAAGGTCATGGAGTCTTTGCGTATTGTGTTAATGGGCAAGAACTTCGAATTAAGATTGGTTTCATTAGTTGTTCGAGCCAGAGAACTTGCGGATGAAGTAGTCATATTGGATTTGGGAAGCGATGACGACACACTAAAAATGGCAAAAAAGGTCGACGCTAGAGCGTTAATTCATGATGATGACATAATGGTGCCAACCTTGTGTGGCGCTCTTCAAAATGACAACCCTGCCGAATATACACTGCTAATTCATATTACGAGTAGATTCAAACTTCGTGACATGCCGCTTCTGGTTAATAGGGCAAGAGAAAATTGGGACGTTCATATGTCTTTTAGCAGCGATGCAGGCGATAATTCTAATCCGCAGGAAATAGTTTATTCAGATGCAGAAATATCTCATCTGGCAGCATCAAGGGACGGATTGAGTGCTTTAGCAGATTCAGCGGTAAGCGACACTCCAATTGAATTAGACCATGAGCTGCGAGTGCGTGTTTTGCATTCCAAACCTCCACCTAAAGTACAACAGAGAGAATCACTTGCTACAGCATCTAAATTTGCTCAACTGTTTTACTGGATGTTAGAATCTCGCCACCCTCTTCTACTATTCGGAATACCAGGATTAGTGCTGTTTCTCGTTGGCTACAAATTATCCGGTGATGTTTTGGACAATTTCACAGAATGGAACGAAACCAGTGTAGGTGTGGGTCTTGCTGTAATAGCAGTTACATTGATGGGTTTGTTTGCGATGATGGTCGGATTGATTTTGTACATCATGGGCAAGCAAGTAAAACAGATACAGTCTCAATATAACCAGTGGCCAAAAGATCAGTGAGGATTTCTTATGCAGCATTTGATTTGTTTTGACATGGACAGAGTATTAGTGGACCATCTTTCTACATGGCAATATGTTTATGATCGTCTAGAAATTTCTAACCATGAAGCATTCAATCTGTATAATCAAGGTAAATTAGACGAATGGGATTGGCTAAAAATGGACCTCGCATTAATCAAAGATGCACATCCAGATATCACCGATCAAAAGATGCGTGAATTATGCGAGGGGACTCCTCTCATGGAAGGCATGCTGGAATGTCTACAATGGATTGTTGATAACGGTCATGAAATTGCAATAATAAGCGGTGGAATGCAAGAAACTGCTAGAGATATTGCTTGTATGTTCCCCAGTGATAAACCATGGAAGAGACGCTGGGGTGGAATCAATCGTCATCGAGGAATGGACACCAAATTCCATGTTTTCACAAATGGTTGGTTAGAGAGAAATGATGGCTCAATCGATGATTATGGACGCTATCAAGTTCAGATGAATGGTAAAGGTTCAATCGTCAAGATGTTGCAAAGAAGACTTGATATTCCAAAGGAAAGAACGATTTCGATTGGTGATAGTGCTGGTGACATTGGTATGTTTGAAGAAAGTGAACTTTCGATATGCTTCAACCCTTGGGATGAAAAACCAGTTGCGGTGGCAAAAATGACAATTAGAAGCCGTAATTTGCTCGACGTTCTTGAAGCAATAAAGAACCAAATCAAGGGGTAACTCTTCTTGAATCCCTAGGGAATGGAATGACTTCTCTGATGTGGTCAGCTCCAGACAACCAAGAACAAACTCTGTCGACTCCTAAGCCAAATCCTCCGTGAGGTACTCCTCCGTAAGTTCGTGTATCAATGTAGAATTGATATGGTTCACGGGGAACACCTTCCTCATCGATTCTTGCAAGAATCTCTTCTTCGGACCAAGTTCTCTCTCCACCGCCAATAATTTCTCCATATCCTTCAGGAGCTAAAAGGTCGTGACATAGCACATAGTTCCCATCATCAGGGTCAACTCGGTGGTAGAATGGTTTGGCAATCTTTGGGTAGTGGGTAAGGAAGTGTGGGACATCGAAGTCTTGGGTTAGCACTTTCTCTTTGGAGTAATCCAAATCTTGCCCCCACTCGATTTCAACATTCATTCCTTGGAGGGTTTCTACTGCCTCGTCATAGCGCATTCTTGGATATGGGTTGTCTGCATATCTTGCAAGCAGGTCTAGATCCCTGTCAATATTCGTTAGTTCTGTTTCACGCTCTTCGAGTACAGTCTTGGCAATATGTCTGACCAAACCTTCACCGTGTGACATTATTTCTGCATTCGAGGCCCAGGCAACTTCCATTTCTGCATGCCAGAATTCAGTTAGGTGTCTGCGAGTTCTGCTTTTTTCAGCCCTGAAGGATGGTGCCATTGTGTACAGTCTTTCCAGTGCAGGCATTGCCGCCTCTGCGTAAAGTTGCCATGATTGAGTAAGGTACACTTTCCTTTCTGGATTTGCTTCATTTTGGAAATATGGGACTTCAAACAATGTGGAGCCACCTTCAACCGCTCCCGCTACGAAGTTGGGAGCTTGATATTCAGTGAAGTCTGCACCACGGAAATAAGAATGAATTGCACCAAAAACACTAGAGCGAATTTTCAACATGTCCGTCATTCTTCCAGTACGCAGGTACAAGTGTCGGTTGTCTAGAAGGAATTCAGTCTCGCCACCATCAGCTGCTTCCATNGCAGATTCAGTTATCGGGAAAGGTGTTTCGGGNCGAACNGCACCNANGACTTCAGCGCTANTGACTATCAATTCNTGCCCGCCAGGTGCCCTTTCATCGGCATTGACAATTCCTTTCAANATTAGAGATGTTTCAATCAGTGCGCCTTTCAAGGATTCAAAGGAATCATCACCTATTGCATCTCTTTTTGCGACGCATTGAATCGTTCCAGTTGAGTCTCTCAGTACGACGAAACGGATTTTGTTTGATCCACGAGATCTCTTAATCCAACCTTTCAATTCAACTTCGGCACCATCGTGTGCGCCCGCCTGGACATCTCCAATCCAGAACTCCTTCGCCATAGAGGTGCCTGTAAGGCATTGTGCTTGAATGCCACGGATGAATTTGTTAATTTCTAGAGTAAAAAATTCTGTATTTCGTTTATCAAATCATCTGCCAAATTCAATAACCTAGGCGCTGTGGGCCTGACATGAAACAAGTAAATGCTCTATTGTTGTCGATTCTGCTAGCAACCATGTCTTTAGCAGGATGCTTAGGTGGCGAGGATGATCCATCATCAGGTTGTACTGATTCTGATGCCATCAATTATGATTCGGGAGCAGATGAAGATGACGGTTCATGTGTAATGCCTGCAGAATTGAGTGAACTAGAGGCTGCTGGATTACAACAGATGTTAGAATTTGATCAAAAAAGGTCCAATGGAGAGACATATGGGCAAATAACTGTAGCGGAGACTGAAGTAACCTCGGATGGAGATACAACCACGACTGTAATTACAACCTCTGAAAAGTTTAATGCTGAAGATCAATCGATGAGTTATGAATATGGCTACAAGATGAATGGAATGACATTTGGAGATTACAAAGTAAAGCAAAAAGGAGACATAATCAATGTCTATTCAGAAGATGAATGGTACATAGTTAACGATGAAATTGGAGACCCAAATAATCTACTCAACATTGCAATAAAGAAAGGAAGTGGCGGTGACATCTCCATGGAACCTTACTTTACATGTGATGATGGAGAATACGACATTCCAATAGATTGGGTGAATGATGGACTTGAGCATTGCGAAGATGGGACAGATGAGGGTGTTACTCAAGAAGAAATTGATGAAATCCTTGCAGAAGGCAGGCAAAAGAGAATGTTTCTCAGCGCCATAGAATTTGCTGCCCTAGATTGGTCGATGGAAGTTGGCGATGGTTATCAAACGCTAGTGGCAACAGGCGAAGAGGAAACTATCAAACTTCAATTAGATGCTGAAATGAAATTGGTGCACTACATTGTGGAGGCTATTGACTCAGAAGGTCTGGGTATGGAATTTGAAGATACAATCTCGACCACTACAATTTATGATGATAGTTACATCAACGTTGTAGTATCTGAAGATTATCCTCCTGCTGCATCACCTTTACTTGTAGAAAGTTACTATGAAGCTAGGGATTATTTCTGGAACTGCACTCTTTCCTACAACATTCCCGCAGACCAACAAATCGCAGAAGATGAAATTAATTCCACAATAGAATCTGGTGGCTCAGAAGCATTCCCAGATTGGTGCATAGGTATTCAGTCGAATAGCGATTTCGTTCATACTTTTGATACCGATGATGAAAATTCGGACTACTTGTGGGAAACTGGTTTCAGTACAAACCGAAGAAGTGGCGGATGGACTTCATCTTACCCTGATTTCCACACATTGAGAATTGAAGGATACAAACTAATCACGGCATCTCTAAATGTTTCTGATCACATCTCAACATTTTATTGTGATGAAGGAAGCACGAGTTTGAGTTTTGAGGCAATAAATGACGGGGTCAGCGATTGTACAGACGGTGCTGATGAAGGAGACCAACCTGATATCGATTCTGGGACTCACCTAGTTTGCGCTGATCTTGGATGGAGCACGATTGCAGTTTACATCGAGACCACAAACTCTTGTGAAACAACTACCAATTTGACTTACGTTATGATGGATGATGAATATCTTAACTTCATCATTTCAGAGACATTAGAGGACTGGAATGGTGGCAATGAATATGCAGGAACAGAGTTTTGGTTTAGAAATTCTAACATAGATGGAAACGATGACCTCTCATTTGTTGCAGAATGGAGTTGGAATCCGTTAAGCGACTACAACGGTCTAAGCCCTCATGCATTTGTCATCGAAGATGAAATGAATTTCCAGAACCACATTGATGAATTCAGACTTGATATTGGTTTTGAAGAATACGATGAGGACAGTGGAGATGAATTTACCATACATGCATCTTTTGACCTTTCCCAAATGCAATCTGGTGAAGCCACAGACTCATCAGGTAACAACTGGGCATTTACTTACTCAGATACAAATAGCAACGGATACATAGATCACGGCGACGTCATAATCGTATACACTGATTATGGAGATGGATGGGACACTCCGACAGTAAAATTATACCACGAATGGGGTAATGGATATACTGACCAGAGTCCGGCAATTCTACCTGGATTTGCAATGATTACTACCCTGTTAGCATTTGTTGCTGTAGCACTTGGTCGCAGAATTGAACAGTAGAGCTAACAGGTTTCGCAACCCTGATTGGGTACAGAAACATATGTTAGTTTGAATCCAAAATGGGAAAGCATCAAACCTGATTGTGTGAAATTGGATTTCGTGTCAAGGACTCTGGTATACGCTATTGGAGGTAATGCCCTTTCTTCTCCATCCGGGGATGATGAAGAAAAAACAGCATTGGTATTAGCGAAAGTCATGAGCGATGTGGTTGATTTACTAGAGGCAGGATGGAGAGTTATTCTAACCCATGGCAATGGTCCACAAGTTGGCCATTTGATGTCTCTAGATTCATCTCAAGCAATGGAAGAATGGGTTGCTGCAACTCAAGGGATGATCGGCTACTCACTATCAATAAATCTTGAATCGATTCTCAGAAGAAGAAATCGCCCTGAAGCAACCTCTGTTATTCTAACAAGAGTCGAAGTAAATCCCGATGACCCTGGATTCAAATTTCCAACTAAACCCGTAGGTCCAATTCTAAGCGACAAACAAGTGATGTCTGAAGACTGGGATATAGCTGAAACAGTAAACGGTCCACGTAGAGTAGTTGCATCACCAGAGCCATTGAGAATTCTAGATATTGATGTTATTAGGTCACTGATAAATCAAAATGCGATAGTAATTTGCTGTGGAGGGGGGGGAATTCCTGTTATCAAAAAAGAAAACCACTACACTGGTGTTCCAGCAGTAATCGACAAGGATAGAGTAAGTTCACAATTAGCGATTGAAATGAATGTCGATGCACTAATCATTTCTACAGCAATAGATGCAATTCGAACTGGATTTGGTACAGAATCTGAAGAAATCCACAAAGAACTTTCAGTAAAACAAGCGAAAATATATTTGGACAATGGTGAATTTCCAGCAGGATCCATGGGGCCAAAAGTGGCTTCAATGGTCGACTTTATAGAAAACAGAATCGACGGGAAATCCGTACTTTGTCAGCCAGGTGAAGCAGTCAAGGCATTGAGGGGAGACTGTGGTACAACTATCTCAAAATAGATTGTAAGATTATTGAAATTCCTAGTANATTCGGATTAAATTAAATACGAAATGCCGGAGGACGGTGTGGGCCTGTAGCTTAGTCAGGTAGAGCGATGGACTCTTAATCCATCGGCCGCGGGTTCGAACCCCGTCAGGCCCGCCAAAATTACCGATTTACAACCTTCCGTTGGAATTAACAAATGTCTGAATACCATCTCCGCCTGCTAATACAACAGCATCGCACATATTGTTGAATAATCCTACTTGGACAACTCCTGCAATTTGTAANATATCAGACTCTGTCATGATTGGATTACTAATTTTGGGCCCAGTATGAGCATCTGCAATCATATTCCCATTATCTGTAATTACTGGGCCATCTCCTGCCATTCTAATGTTAACTCTGCAGTCTAGTAAACGACTCAGGGCTCTTACAGTTGCTTCATGCGAAAAAGGAGTAACTTCAATTGGGAGCGGAAATGCTCCAAGAGTTTCAACTCTTTTTCTATCATCAGCAACTACTACCATAGCAGCGCTTTCCTGGGCGACTATTTTTTCTCTCAATAAAGCAGCACCTCCACCTTTGATAAGTTGAAAATTTTGATCATATTCATCCGCNCCATCTATGACTATATCCAAACCATCTATNTCGGATAGTTCTACCAATTGTATTCCAACTTCAGTTGCGAGTTTCTCTGTNGCAAGGCTGGTGGGGACTCCAACGATTTCTAATCCCTCTTCTGAAATTCTTCTCCCCAGNTCAATCACGGTATGCTTGACCGTTGAACCGGTTCCTAAGCCTACTTTCATTCCAGATTTGACAAATTTACAAGCCTCAATTCCTGCTTGTTTCTTCAAGGCTTCAACATCTGCCATGCTTTGTCCAAGAGTCAGAAGTCAATAAGCAATGTGAAGGCGAATGTCTGAAGTGCTTAGAGTTCATGCCATANGCATGGCGAAGCAGAATTTGGCACTATTNNTTGTGTCNATGTTCTGTGCTATGTCCTGTTTACCGATGGTCGATGCAACTCCAAATCGGAGTGTGGATGTTACTGTTAGTCTCGGTCCTGATGGTATTTCTGACCAATTTTCAATCGAGGTACCTGATGGGGATATTATCACTGATTTTGATGTGAAGGTTTTCGAAAAATCATGGCCCATCGATGATGTAGTAACTTTAGATGAAAAAAGTGATTGGAGCAATGGGGATTCAATGGATGGTGTAGACTACAATCTTACTGGATTAAGGATCCTTCCAATGTCTCATGAGTGGACCTTCGAAGGAGGTGTACAAGGTTGGACNCTTGATTCAGNAGGAGGTTGGGCGCATGGATATGATTCTACACTTGGCTCGACCAATGGAGTTCACTCAGGTTCATCTGCGATNTATACCTATAACGGAAATTATCCTAATGGNATGAGCCGTACCTACTGGGCAACTTCACCAATAGTAGATTGTTCATCATGCAGTGGTACTTGGGATCTTAAAATGTGGAAACGACTTGGGGTTGAATCTTCGTCATATGACAGAGCATATGTCGCAGTAAAAACAACTAGTGGAGGGTGGACAAATGTCTATTCCAATCCTTATGGAAGTACCAATGATAATTCATACACTCAGGCTAGTTATGACATTAGTAATTACGTCGCTGGCAATTCAGCATTCCAAGTAAGATTTGGACTTGGCTCCACTGATGGTTCAGTTACATACACTGGTTGGAATGTAGATGATGTCACTATTGAGCCAAGAACCAATACAGGCACCGGGACGGCAAATTGGACGAGTCAANCCTTTGGTCCTAGTGCTGGTGGAATAATGGAAATGCAACATGGATTGTTGGCAATTGATGCAACCATACCACAGAGTTCAATGATGAAGTGGAGTTTAATCGATGCAACAAATGGTAGTGCAATTCCTGGTTTCATCGATGTGCAAGATTTGAGTGCTGATTTGTCNATTATTGATACAGAAAAGTATCCGTTAGTCCAGTTGAAAATTCAAATGGAAACAACATCTGAATCGCCAATTATCCACGCAATAAAGTTGGGTGGAGGGATAATTGAATCTTTCAGCTCAACAACATCTTCATGGACAGGCTTCTCATCAAATAGCAANGGTCAAGTTTCCGGAAATGNTATTCTAAGTTCTCCTCAATGGAGATTAGTTCATCCATTTAGTGCTCTTGAAATGTCTTGGTTAGGTACTGGTAGTGGGAATTTTGAAGCCTGTTTTAGCGAAATNTCTTCTTGCTCCTCTAACTGGAAAATGGTTCCACTAAATGGCAAATTAATGTTAAATCAACCCAGCAACCTTCTAAATTTACGTTGGAATGGAACCGGTTCTTACTCAATGGATTTAGTGCACGTGGATTTACACAGACAATCATCACCTCTTAACGCAAGAATTGATGTTGGCTTAGATGGGGTTTCAGAGTGGTCTTTCTCAAATCCAAATATCGGACCTTGGGGTATTCAAGACACATTTTCCAACGGNAAAATGTCATATGAATTGTCTATACCTTCGGGGGGCTCGGATATTTGCGAATTATTTTTCCCGATGAGGGGAGGTTTGGCTGATCCATCATATGAGTCTAAAGCAAATACAATGCTATCATTCACAGCAATAGGTCCGCCTGTTGANGGCGTTGAGGTCACTTTTTCTGTAGATGGGTTNGANGTTTTTACAGAATCACTAGGATTCATTTCTAATTCCGNAAGCTTAANTTTNAGCGATTCACAAATGCAGGATNTGATTACTCAGATGAATTCCCGTACACCAGATTTCAATATTGTTGAAGATTTAGATGCACATAAAATCGAAATCTCAGTTTCGTCAATTTCTGGTGGAGAAATATTAGTATCTGGTCTTTCAATTCCATACAGATATGACGTACATATCGAAGAAGAATCTGCATTACCAATTATTGACGCAATAAATTCTCAACTCTCCACTATACAATCTGTTGGTGGCGTTAAGACAATTCCAGTTCCGATAGTTATGACTAATCCTGGTAGTCTAACGATTTGGGACTATGGGATTCAAACTCTAGGTTCTCCTCTTCCAACTGGAATAATGATGAGTAATCAAACAGATACTTTAGTTGCTGGAAATGATTGGTATGAATTCAATAGTTCGTTTGAGTTATCNAATATCGGAGTTAGCAATGCTGAACAACACTTCAACAATGANCAGTGGTCTTCCGTTTTCACACTCGGGGGAAATCAGTGGACACGTTCTTTGAGTTGTTCAATAATAACAGATTCATGCAATGCTGATCAAGGAATCATTNCTGGTGATTTTTCTCATTCATTTGATGGTTCAAAAGTTGAATTTTATCATAGNATTCANATTTCTTCAATTTGGCCAGATGAAGANGCTTTGACCGTCTCGAGTTCAATCGACATGAATGGACCAGCATCTTCTCCAAATCAGATTAGACTTGGTGCTGGTTGGTCTATGGGTNTTGAGCAAGATGTGGAAGTTGTCGATTGGCACCTNTCGTTCATGAATGGTGCAGAATCAACTTGGGATGCACTATACTTTGATCCTTCAAATCCAGGGATTGTAGAAGTGGAATTAGAGTTTGAGGATTTAGATTCTAATCCACGTTCGTCTTCATTTAATGTGGCTTTGTATGTCGATGGACTACTTTCAGATTCAACCCAATCGCTAACTGATGGTGTTGCAACATTGATGTTTACCCCNAATCCACTTTCTTCTAAGGTCGACTTACAAATTAGCGTTAGCAGTCTACACGGNCAAGATGTAAGTTGGAATGTTCCCAAAAATGCGACATTCCTNANCGATGAGACATCCCCTGTTCTAATTTCTAGCAATGTTGCACCANTGGATCATCGCAGCAANNATTATCCATTGGAACTGCAGTTTGAGATTGGTGATAGGCCCTTGTTGCCTCGCCATGCTATATTGCATGTTGAAAATTCTTGGAATGGCCAGGAANCTATTCATTTGGATTATCCTGCAAATCTAAATGGGGTCCAAGGAACATACACAACAGTAATCGATGTATCTCAAGCTGACATTGGAGACATAATGTCTGGTTGGNTAGAAGTGTTCGACCCTGCGGGACATCCNATGGAAGATTCAGGNTCAGAAGAATCTCCTCTATTCATAATTAGTTTCGGTCCAGATGGTTCTCCTGTAATCCAAAACAGTGGTCTGGGTTGGTTACATTCTGATGATTGGTTGCATCCAGGGCAAAATTACGCCATGCACATTCCAATAATTGATTCGAATGGTTATGGTGATATTGAGGCTGTATCAATCGATCTTTCATCAAATTCAAACGAGAATTTGATAATTGAATGGAATTCTATCTCTGGATGCCTTTCATCTAACCCCTCGATTGTAGTTGAGAGTTGCACAATAGTCGGGGGAACTAATCACTTCAGTGAAATGTTTACTCTCGAGGTAGTAATATCATTCGCTTGGGATTTCAATCCAGACACCTCTATGGATAGGAGCATTAGAATAACTGTAGCCGACGATTCTGGGCAATCTGATCGTGTTGAATTAGACTCGAATTGGCGTTATTCAAGCGAGATGGAGATTGATCTCAGTAATATAGAATTATTAGATTCATCACCATTTGTGGCCCCTGGGCAAATCAGTAATTTATCTGCTGAGGTTATTTGGACAAAAGGAGGTCAACATGTTGATGCAATGGTCGAACTTTCCGTAATGATTGATGACAACACTCAATTTGGTCATTCAAATAATGGAATAGCAAGCATTCAGTTGTTTGCTCCAAATGATACAGGCATTTATTCAATAACTTTGGATTTGTATAACTTACCCATTGGAGCAATCGATAGGACAGATTCAACCCAAATTGTTGCATGGATTGTAGTTGATGGTAACCAGCCAAAAGTAATGGAACTGATT
>NZGQ01000060.1 GCA_002689565.1 Methanobacteriota archaeon
TGGGTTGTGCATATTTTTTTCATCCAACATTTGATGAATTGCCTCACTGATTAGGCGCTTTCCTGGCGCCAAGCCCTTTGCTAAATCAAGTAAAACATGACCCGGCCTCAGATGAGGTATAATGTCCTCAACCACATTGAGAATTACAGAAGATGGCACAGCAAGAACGATAATTTCACTTCCATCAAGAGCTTCTTCAACATGCATTGTTGCTTCCAGTCCTTCTAAGGAATGTTCTGGGAGGTATTTGTTATTCATTCCATCCATTGTTATTGATTCGTAAACTTCTTGTTCAATAGTCCACCCTTTGACTTTGTGTCCCTCAAGTAGCCATAATCGAGCAATAGCGCTTCCCCAATTCCCCAATCCAAGCACAGCGATATGAGCCATATTCTTCCTTGGCTTACTAATCCCTTTAGGCAATTTCCCTTTTTCTGGGCTGAATTTGTGCATTCTTTGATGGTTTTCTGTAACTCAGAATCTAACTTTCAACCCATTGTGGGAACTTAGTCATGCAAATTTTGAATTCTGCACTAGACAAATTTCCTTCCAGCCATTCGTGAACATTATCCCAATCTTGTGTGTCAAACCATTCTCTATCATGGTTAGCAAATTGTCTGATGAAGGGGAAAATCGCATCACTTAGATTGCCTTCGGGAATATTTTGATTTAAATCTGAAATAAATTCCGAGGCTGCTTCTCTATGCTCTAGATGGTTCACACCATCATATCGATTTGGATATTTGTAGCGATCAAGATGGAATTTGAATTCGTTATCATTGCGATTAACCCAATTTCTTTCGTCTTCGTTTAGATTCCAAGATTGTACAAATTCCATAATTTCTAGGCTTTCCTCGATTACGGTGCCATCTGGTAAAAGTAGTACAGGAACAGTCCCCTTCGGGGATATTTCCATCATATGCGCTGGGCGATCTCTGAGGATTACCTCTCGGTGTTCAATTTTGAAACCAGTTCGCACGATTGCCATCCTGGCACGCATAGCGTATGGGCATCGACGGAACGAGTATAGAATCGGTAATGCCATATGATCGACTCTCTATCAGAATAAGTCGTCATCGTCCTCTTCAACTTGGAACAGGTCGTCATTGGTTTCCTCTTTCTTTTCAGCCTTCTTTGCTGGAGCCTTCTTTGGAGTCTCTTCTTTTGGAGCCTCTTCTTTTGGAGCCTCTTCTTCAGCCTTCTCTTCTTTCTTAGGTTGAGGAGGAGGTTGTGAGGCTGCCAAAGCATCTTTTGCTCTTGCAGCTGCAATTTCTGCTTCTCTTGCAGCCATCTCTTCTGGAGAGATGTTTGCTTGTGCAGCAAGAGCTTTCCTTCTGTCTTCACGAGCCTTTCTCTCAAGTTGGCGGTGACGTGCACGCTCAATGTTCTGTACCATGTACATTGCATCGTGTTCCAATAGAGGTGAATCGGAGATGAGAGTCATATCCAACCATGCACCTTCTTCAATAATGAATTCAGCAAGAGGTTCAAAGTTTAGGTCTGATTTCTTAATCTGCGTGTAATGCATTGCATTACCCATTCTGTGTTCTACACCTGAAAAGTGGCAATAGAATTCTTTTGTTCCAATAGTTTCTCTCACCTGATCGAATAATTCTCCATAGTCTTCTGAAGTTCTTAGTCGGCCGTGTCCTCTAGCATGTATGTGAGCGAGATTCAGAACAGGAATTGTTCCTTCAACGTGATTTACAACTTCGAGAACTTCTTCTAGACTGCCCCATAGTTCTTGTCTTCCACTAGTTTCGACTCCAATCTTTGACGGAGTTCCCTCTTTAAGCCAAGGGAAAACAGGATAGATTTCTTCATCATCATTCCAAATATCACCGATTCGCTGGACAATCCCTTTGAACACACTTGCTACTTGTTCATTCGCTGCTTGCCCTCTTCCAGTCTCTCCATAGTGGCCAGCGTGAAGTGTAATGTGTCTAGCATTGATTGTTTTCGCTGCTTGTAGCGCCGCTTCGACCTTGGCGAGGCTGCGATTTCTCTGTAATTTGTCTCCAAGAAGTTCCGAATAGTATGGTCCATGAATGTTCATTTCGAAACCTGCTTTGTTAGCAAGAACACCTGCTTGCCAGTATTGTTCGAAGTGCTGCGGCGCAACCATGCGCACTGTTTGTACTTCCATAGTCTCTAATCCTAGAGATATAATATCGTCCATACCTTCGACGATTGTACGCCCTTTACATGATAGTGGAACTCCCGCTGGACCCAATTTTACTGGCATAACCCACTCCCCGCAGAACAGGCCGAAGGGCTGTCCTATGTTAACCCCTTTCCGTCAGAAGGCAAAAACTCGGTTTAATTAGCGAGGGATTGGATTCATGTGTATGAACCCAACCGGCACAGACATGGAGGAACATGTTGAAGCGGCAATTGAAGCCTTCCGCAACGGAAATCCTGTCTGTTTATTCGATGCTGAAAATCGAGAGGGAGAAACAGATTTGTTATTTCCAGGACAATTCGCTGAACCAGCAACAATGCGTCAGTTGAGGTTCGACTGCGGCGGATTACTTTTCCTTGCAATCGGACATGAAGTTGGAGAGAGATTTTCCCTCCCATATTTGCAAGATTTACACATGGATGAGCGACTTATGTCGGATCATCCCGTATTGAGAGAACTTCAAACAGACGATCTACAATATGATACCCGCTCTGCGTTCACGCTATCTCTAAACCACAGAGATACGTTTACTGGAATCACTGATAGAGATAGAGCTCTAACTACCAAAAGGTTTGCAGAGTTATATGCTGAATTAAGCGATGACGATGATGCTCTTGAGAGACTGGGTAAAGAGTTCAGAACTCCGGGACACATACCCGTTTGCAGAGAGGCAGAAGGTGGCCTAAACCGTAGGCAGGGGCACACTGAATTGGCTGTTGGATTGGCAAGACTCTCAGGGATGACACCAGTGGTTATCGGAGCAGAAATGTTGNAACCTGANGGTGACCTNGCATTATCNGTTGATGATGCAAGAATATGGGCAGCGGAGCGAAATATTCCATTTTTGACAGGAGAAGAACTGATTAAAGCCCTCAACCTGTGAGGTCACATACTTCCCAGAGGTAATGCGTATGACCCGAGTTATGGCAGTTGGTGTATTCGACCTACTACATGCAGGACATTTGCATTACATGGAACAGGCAAAATCCCTTGGCGATTACCTGATTGTTGTTGTCGCTCATGATGATACTGTTCGNAAGAGGAAGCACGAACCTGTTACTGGACAGAATTTACGAAGAAGGATGGTCGAAGGATTGAAGCCAGTGGATGAGGCAGTAATCGGCAATCCTCCCGATGTTCCAATCTTTGATATTCTCCCTGCGGTAAAACCAGATGTTATTGCATTGGGTTATGACCAAGAACATGCGGAGGAGCGCATTCGAGAGTCGCTAATCAGTAGAGGATTAGATCATATCAAAGTGGTAAGAGTTGAAGGGCTATCTGATGATTTAGANGGAACAAGAAAAATCATCGCTAGAATCTTGGAATTATCCTCTACGCAGAATCAATAGGTGGTAAAATGTTCACTGGAATAGTAGCTGGAACTGGAGAGATTACTGAAATTTCAGGCTCAGATGTGATTCGTTTGGTCATTGATTTCAATTCAGTATCTACAGACGGCCTTGCTCAAGGAGCTTCGGTTTCCATAGATGGAACATGCCTGACAGTCGTTGAGATAAATTCACCAAAGATTTCTTTCGATGTAATTCCNGAAACACTACAAAAAACTACTNTGGGNAGCAAGTCGATTGGTAGCCTTGTAAATCTTGAAAGGGCTCTAAAAATGGGTGACGAATTGGGAGGCCACCTGCTTTCGGGTCACATCATCGGGTTAGGAGAATTGTCTAATCGTGTTCAAGGCAATGAAAATCTTGACCTCAGAATATCTTGCCCACCAAAAATCATGAAATTTGTACAAGAAAAGGGATACATCGCAATAGATGGTATTTCTNTGACAATTGGTGAAGTGGATGAANGGGGATTCAGTCTTCATTTGATTCCAGAAACACTTGCTATAACCACAATTGGANACAAGCAGGTTGGCGACAAAGTCAACATTGAGATAGATTCGATGACACAAACGATTGTGTCAACTGTAGAACGGATATTGGAGGCGAGAACTTGAGAAATATTGCTATTGTATGCGGAAGTTATCACAAAGTGGAAATTGAGCGAATGCTAAGTTTGGCCAAAGATCAAGCAAAGCAAGAAGGATTGAACGTAAGTGAAGTAATTTGGGTGCCTGGTGCAATGGAAGTACCTCTTGCTCTATCTAGAGTAATTNACACAGATATTGTCGGTGCAGCGTGCCTTGGGATAATTGAGAAGGGAAGTACTCAACATGGTCTTGCNATGGGTCAAGCAGTTCTGAAATCAATCATTGACCTTCAATTATCTACAAACAAGCCAATCGGGTTNGGAATAATTGGACCAGGAGCGGAACCGGAGCATATTGAGCCAAGGCTAGAGCCACATGCAAGGGCATCTATTTCTGCAATATCTTCCATGCTCTAGGTCTCAAAAGAACATGGTTTTCTTTCTTCAGAATGAACCACCAAATTCCTAGCAGTACGAATAACTGTGGGAACCATAGCCACCATGTACTCCATCTAACCCCATCAAACATCGCATCACTCCAAGGGTGAAATACCGGGGTTGGGAAGAACCTTAGTGTGTGTCCTGGTATGTCGATTAAGATATGGAAAAACCAAGGNAATACAAAAATTCCAGCCATGTATCCGGGTTTTTCATGACCTTTTGATTTGAGAAAGTAATAGGCACAACCATACAAGAATGCAACTATGGTCAGAGAATGTGTCCACTGGTAAATTTCCCAAGCGAATGGCATGTCTGAGGTGACTGTTTCATCATCTACACTCTGTCTTGGAATTCCATTTGCTAATCTGTAGAAAGAGGCAGGCACAAANGCTAGTAAATCAGGAAGTACACCCATTGGTCCACTTACTTTCCAAGAAACCTTCTTTCTGGTTATAGCGACGCTCCAAAGCCAATGAGAAAGTACGTCCATATTTACCNCGTACAGGGGNCCATTGATGAATNTTGAGAGAAAATGTTCAAGGAGGTTATCGCCTTGGAAGAAGACATGAGCGNCGAAGTACGCAACGTAATTATCATTGGAAGTGGTCCTGCGGGCTACACTGCGGGTCTTTACACATCGAGAGCTATGTTAGAGCCTCTGATGTTTGCGGGATACATGTCAGGTGGACAATTGATGTTGACAAGCGACATCGAAAACTTCCCAGGATATCCAGAAGGAATCGGTGGTCCTGAGATGATGATGCAACTTCGAGAACAGGCTGAAAGGTTTGGTTTGGAGGTACAGGATAGAAACGTCGAGAGGGTCGATCTCTCACAGCGTCCATTCAAGGTATACACTGAAGGTGAAGAGTTTCTAACTCACTCAATAATTGTGTCAACCGGTGCGGAATCTATCTGGCTTGGGGTTGAAGGAGAAGAAGAACAGAAAGGAAGAGGGATCTCTACTTGTGCCACTTGTGACGGGGCATTTTTCAAAGGCGAAGAAATTCTTGTTGTGGGTGGAGGAGACTCTGCAATGGAAGAAGCAACNTTCTTGACTAGGTTTGCATCTAAGGTTACTTTNGTNCANAGAAGAGATGTCTTCCGGGCATCTCAGGTGATGTATGATCGTGCGGCTAATCACGAAAAAATCGAAATAAAGACTTTCAGACAAGTCAAGAAGTGGCTCTCTGATGAATCAGGACTCACTGGTGCAGTTCTAGAAGACCCTAGAGACGGCTCAACAGAAGAGATAGCGGTCTCTGGTGCATTCATTGCAATTGGACACACCCCAATTACCGGCTTCCTAGAAGGNCAATTGGAAACCGATGGTGANGGATATCTCATTCACAAGGAGCATACAATGACTAGCATTCCAGGTGTATTTGCGGCAGGTGATGTTGTTGATACGAGATACAAGCAAGCAATTACCGCTGCAGGATTAGGATGTCAGGCAGCGATCGATTGTGAACGTTGGTTGGAAGAAAACCTACACTGAGGAATCCAAATGGTCGACCTTGAACGCCACTCGAGGCACATATTGCTTCCTCAAGTNGGTGCTGAAGGTCAAGCTAAGATNGCTAAATCTAGNGTTCTTTGTGTNGGTGCTGGAGGATTAGGAAGCCCAGTAATTCAATATCTAGCAGCAGCAGGGATTGGTCATTTGACAATTGTTGATGATGATGTTGTTGACATAACAAATTTACAACGGCAAATCATACATCGAACATCAGATATTGGGACTCCTAAAGCGGAATCTGCAAAGAGATATGTCACTGATTTAGACCCGAACATTTCAGTTAAATCAATCACCTCACGTCTCGATGACTCAAATGCAAATGAGATGTTCTTAGGCCATGATTTGATAATTGATGGTACCGACAACATTTCGACAAGATATCTAATTGATGATACATGTGTGAAATTGGGAATTCCATGGGTCTATGGNTCTGTTTATAGATTCGAGGGGCAAGTGTCATTGTTCAATTATCAAGGAGGTCCTCGATACCGAGATTTGTTTCCTGAAGCACCGCCTGACCATTTGATACCATCTTGTTCCGAGGCAGGTGTTCTTGGTGTTTTGCCGGGGATTATTGGATGTTTACAGGTGAACGAAGCAGTGAAAATATTGGTCAATATTGGTGAACCCCTATCTGGTAAATTGCTGATATATGATGCACTTGAATCTACTCAAAAGATTCTGAAGTTCACAAATTCGGACAATGAACACATTGAAGAGCCAAATCCTTCACAGGCAGGAATGATGTTCCACGAAATCGACTCCGCTAATGCGATCGCTAAAATGAAAGATGGATGGTCACCTTATTTCATCGATGTTCGTTCACAACAAGAGAATCAAGAAGCAAGAATTGCAAAAGCAGTTGATTTATGCCCCCACACTGAGATATTGTCGGCTATAGGCCGTATTCCCAAGGATGTAGACGTTTTAGTTCACTGTAGATCAGGGATGAGGTCACAACTCGCAATCATGCATTTACTGGAAGCCGGTTATGATTCCATGAAAATGTACAATTTGTCAGGCGGTATTATCGGTTGGGCCGATGTTGACCCAGAAGGCATAATTCAAGGCTGAGACATATCTACAACGGGTCAACATTCAAGTTGCTAATAGTAGAGCAACAGTCTGTGCCGAAACTCATCGTAGCCGACGAGAATGAAGGTCGGCGTAACCTTCTTGCTGGGACATTGGAGCGTGCAGGCTACGAAGTTACCCGAGCAGGTACTTTGCGGCAAGCGGAAGGAACTGCCCTAGCTACGATGCCTGAAGTTGTTCTAATCGATGGGGAATGGAAAACTGGAGATGCCATAGATGCATCTCAAAGATTGATGTCAGATCCTGAATTTGCTTTCAAATGTAGAATCGTAGTACTTTCACGAACCGTATCTGATGATTACTTGTCCTCAGCAGCTAGAGCAGGAATTTGTGAAGTCATCTCCAAGCCTGTTGATATGAACAAATTGCTCGGTCAACTGGAGAAGCATTCCAAGAAGCAATTCGTCCCACCACCTGCTGAAGTTGCTAATGCAGCGGGAACAGGTGGTGCTGGTTCGTTTGACGTTTCAATGGTCATGAATGATGGTAAGTGGGCATTGCCAATGCTCAAAGGAATTGTAACACCTGAAAAGATCAATGTTGATTTTATTAATGAAATTCTTACTCAGTTAGGAGAAGAGGGTATTGAGGTTGAAGAAAACCTAGACCCTTCACTTATGTCCAACATCCTTAGGGTTGCACTAAACAGTATTGTTGGGGATATGGATGCCTCCAATATACCAGAAGAACGAGCAGCAACTCAGGGATTACCAACTGCCAAAAAAAGCGCTAAACTGGGTTCTAAATCAACTGTTAGGAAAACCGGTGGCAGTTCTATGGAAGAAATCCTACAAAATCAAGCAGATGGGATTGCTAGTGAGATAGAGGGTATAATGGATGAAATACTCGACGAACAACCCGAACTGGTTGCATTGATTCCCGATAAGGATCAGGTCGTAATAGATCCTGCAGTACTCAAGTTTACTCGTTTAGTTGCAGAAACTGCTCACGAACTTATGTGGGATGTTGGAAAGCCTGGAAATGTTGCAGATCTTACCTTGCAAACGCGAATAGAAGATGTCACAGAAATGTTGGGGGATGTAATTTCCTCCCTTCCCAAGGAGGATGAGGAAGAATGAATGAAACTGAAAAGAAGTGGGCTTTTTGGGCATTATCTTGTGCTTTTCTAGTTGATTTTCTTGGTTATGCATTTATCGTACCAATTTTACCATCGTGGAAACAAGAGTTTGCATTATCAAATACCGAAGCTACAGCCTTGGTTTCACTTTGGGCAGTTCCTTTATTCCTACTCGGTCCCAAGACTGGTAGAATCACAGACAAATTTGGTGCAGGAAAGACAATTCTGTTCTCATTGTTCTGCCTTACTGCAGCAGCACTGCTGTACCTAGTTGCAATGAAAGTCACATTTGTTGATGGCTTCATTATCCTTGCAATTGCCAGATTGATCCATGGTCTTTCAGGTGCTGCAATACTAACCGCTGGATTCGCTGCTGCAAGCGATATATGGCCTACTAAGTTTGGTGAAATTTCTGGAAAATTAATTGCAATGGCAACAATCGGTGGTCTTCTAGGTCCAGTTATAGGCGGGGTGGCTTATACAATTGGCCCTGAATATGCATTTATTGGCCTGGCATTGATTACAGCAGCAATCATACCTGTGGTTTATGTTACTACAAAGGAATTAGGGCAAGGTAGTGGTGAGCCTGCCCAGGGCTCAGTACCGCTAAAAGTATTCATTCAGAATCCAGTTTTATTCAGAATTGGATTATTGGTTACTATGACAACCTTAGCCACTGGTGCACTGGAAGCAGGAATACCCCTATTCCTCGAGGATAATCTTGGATTAAATGCTGCTTGGATTGGAGCAGTACTTCTCGTAATGGTTGTAGCACAGGGTATTGGAGGTTGGATGTGGGGTGCATTGGTAGATCGTAACGGTCCAGTAAAATACATGATTTTTGGATGGTGGATAGTAACTATAGCAATGCTTGCGGCAGGATATGTTGCATACTCGATTAGCGATGCAACGTTGGCTGCATATTGCATTATCGTGATTCTAGGAATATTCCAATTCGCAATTGCTGCAGCCCAAGTTCCGATGTTACCTATGGTTGATACAGCAACTTCCCAAGTATACGGGAAAGGAGGTGCTGGTCTTGCCTTTGGAGCCTTTGGTACTGCGTGGGCTGCAGGGACAATAATTGGACCTATGGTAATCGGTCCTGTATTTGATTACACAGGATCTTGGGGAATTACTCTTGGAATACTAGCAATTCCTATGTTCGTTGGATTAATCATTACAGTGACTAATCGACAAATGTTACGTGATTGTTACAATACCGAGATGTCTAAGCGCCTTGAATCCGAATGAATAAGCAATGGCATGGCTGATAAGAAACCTCCTTCTCGGAGTGTTGGGATGAACCATGACTCAAGGACAGATGCCGCCTATCCGTGGTAAGGATTGGAGACCCTCAAAGGCTCTTGATTTCACAAATCCTTTACCTGCTGATGCAGCAAAAAGTGAGTTACTGCGCTTTGCTGCGGAAAGGCATGATGGTCATTTGCAGTTGATTGGTGCAGTTTGGGATTTCGTTCATAGAGACGAGCAATCGTTTGACGGCGAGCAATGGCATGAGTTTTCCAACCGATTTCTAGATGCCCTTAAGCAAGGGCTTTCGGGTAGAGGCAAGGTCAAAGATTTGACAAAAGGAGAAATCATTCCTAGAAGGGATTCACAATTGCATCTTGAGAGAAGAGGTGACAGGTTCCTGGTTGATGTAGCACTTTGTTTGAGAAGATTAGCTCATTACATGTCAGTTTCAATGGAAATGCGAATGGAATGGCAGAGAATGATGACTAGGACGCGTAACCTCGATAGCCATCTGAAGGAAATATTCACAGTAGGGATGGACACTCCTGATGGAGGTAAATTCGGTGGAAAAGGGTTCAGGTCTACATGGCAAGAAGGCTGTGTTGCTGTTGCTACTGCATTGAAAAGAAACCAAACTAATGAGCCAGACTCGCCATATGACGGGGACTTTGTTGCCCCTATGATTCGAGATATTGGCTTGTGTATGGCAATGGGAGACACTCCAGCAGATCTAATGACAGCACAAATGGGCAAGGCTGATTCTGTAATGAATGGAGGAATCGAAGCAGCAGGTGGTAGAGATTTACACGTCGGCTGTTTCCATAGAGGTGTTTTACCGCCAACTGCTCCTCTACCGATTGCCAGTGTAACGCTGACAGGTATGGCTCTATCCTCCTGGAAAAAAGAGGATGGAAGATTCCACGTAGCATGCATCGGTGAAGGCTCTTCTTCATCGGGAGAATGGTGGGAAGCACTCAATCTTGCAGCGACAAGAGGACTGCCAATATCTTACATTCTACAGAATAATCAAATCGCTTTGGATACACCTCCAATTAACCAATCTAATGTTGAGCTATGGGCGGATAAGGCAATAGCGATGGGTATGCCATCTTGGACAATAGATGGTTCTGACCCAGCCTCTTGGCATTCTTCAGTCGCATGTGCAAGAGAATTCACACTTTCTGGAGGAGGTCCTACTTTGATTCATGTTGAAACTATGAGGGGATGCGGACATGCCCATCATCACGATGATTTGTATCTTGGAGCACCATCAGGAACACCTCCTGGTTATGTCGATCGCGAATTGCTTGATTATTGGGAAGCAAAAGATCCACTTCCAACTCATCGCAACTTGATGCTCTCATTAGGTGTTACAGAAGATGAATTATCGGAAATGGAGTCTCAGGAAAATGAGTTGGTAAATGCAGCAAGAGAGCATGTTGAGGCAATGGACTGGGCAGATCCAAGTACGGTAACAAAAGGAATAACCTCACTGCATGATGCAGATTCTCATGAGGACCATTTACAGCGTTTATCTGGGTCTAAAATCAATGAAGAACACGAACCAGTGCTCAAAGTAGGCGAATGCTTACTGGAATATGCAGAGAAGGGTGGTTGGACTTATTCAAGAGCAATTCAACAAGCGATGTGTGACATCGCTGAAGAGTATGGTGACTCTACAATATTCATGGGAGAGGATATGGAAGTAGCAGGTGCCTTTGGTATGAATATCCCATTGAAGGCAAATGGTCATCAAGAAAAATTGCTGGACATGCCTTTGTGTGAGGCTGTAATCATTCATTCTGCTACAGGTGCAGCCTTGGCAGGAATGAGGCCTATGGCTGAAATCCAGTTTGGTGGCTTCGCAGCATTGGCACACAATGCACTATTGAATAATGCAGCAATGCTACGTTGGCGTTGGGGAGCGAAAGTCCCTCTGACGGTTAGAGTTCCATTAGGTGCAAAGACACGTAGCGGGCCATTCCATGCAAATATGATTGAGTCATGGTATGCCAATGACCCGGGATTGGTTGTCGTAGCACCAGGTACTCCTCAGGATGCATATGATCTTTTGAGAGAGGCTGCTGAACTTGATGACCCCGTATTATTCCTCGAACACATTGGCCTGTATGGCTTACGAGGGGGTCTAACTGGTTGGGGTCAGAATATCAATCAAAACGTTGACACTCAGCCTGTGAAGGATGCAATCGAATCTGGTAAAAAGCTGAAAATAGGCAAAGCAGGAGTGGTTAGAGGAGGAAGAGATGTTACATTGGTGACATGGGGTTCAATGTTACACATTGCCAAACAAGCTGCTGATGTTTTGTCCAAAGAAGATATTGAAGTTGAGATAATTGATGTAAGGACATTGATTCCTTTCGACGCCGATACATGTGTATCTAGTGTTACTAGAACCGGTAGGTTGGTTGTTCTACAAGAAGGCCAATGGTTTGGTGGAATCGGCCATTCAATGCAATCCAGAATCATGGAAGAGGCATTCTATGCACTGGAATCGGCGCCATTAGTAATAGGTGCTTTAGACACTCCTGTGCCATTTGCACCTCCATTAGAGGACCACACTATTCCTAATCTTGATCATGTCGTAAAGGCTCTTCGTCAAGTGGTTCAGGGATGAAGTTTGCCAGCACTGCTCCGATTACTGGTGCAACGATATATAGAATTAAATCACCTTCTCCAGAAACAATATTTGGTCCTAAAGTTCTAGCAGGATTCATGCTTGCTCCAGTAAGTTCTCCGAAAAAGAATGCAAGTATTCCAACCATTGTACCTACTCCTAATGCTAGCGAGAATAGACCTACTTCTCTTCTTACCAATACGTGTATTGAAAACATTAGCAGTAAGGTAATTGAGATTTCAATTGCCCAAGAAGAACCAAGAGAAACAGCTGGTATTGTTGCGCCTGATACTACAACCATTGCAGCAGCCCAACCTCCCAAACACTGAGCAATGATGTATCCTGGTAATGCATTTTGCTCCAAATCTCCCTTAGCTGCAAAAGCAATAGAAACAGCGGGATTAATGTGTGCTCCAGAAATTGGTTGAAAAATCATTATTGCACAAAAAACTCCTATGCCAAACATTGCGCTTACCGCCATGTGGCTAAATCCAAGGGCAACTGAACCGCATCCCAAAAGCACCATCAAAAAAGTCCCGCTAAATTCGGCAAAGTAGCGGTTCCACATACACTTTCTAGGTGTGATTATATTGATGAGTTTTCTCTATATATTTCGTAACCATGAAAGAGGTGTTTATCCTGACCGAGTACATGGCGGAGGAGTTTCAGAAGCAAGGTATCGCTCAACTCCTTCAATGGAATGCCCTTTTGATTTCCTTTGCCCTATTCCTTACTTTGGCAGTACTTGGTACAATTACAGCAAAGAACGACTGGACAAATATTGGAATTCTGATTCTTCTGATTATCATCGCTCTTGCTCTGTTGATCACATCTGCGGATTTCTTCGTAGAAGGCGCAAAAGGCTTGGCAAGAAGAGCAGGGATGGCCGAGGTAGTAATCGGTTTAACGATTGTAAGTATCGGAACTTCTCTACCTGAAATCCTTGTCACTGCAACTGCATCAGCGTCATCTGGTGATGATCCGGCGCTGATGGATCTAGCTGTTGGAAATATATACGGGTCAATTTTAGTGCAGATAACGCTCGTTTTGGGGATTGTCGTGGCATTCAAACCCCTAGAAATTCGACCTGCTTGGCTTAGAAGAGACGGTTTGCTTATGCTAATGTCCGTGGTACTACTGACTGCACTCTTGTGGGAAGGCGGAGGTCTTTCCAGAATAGAAGGTGGAATTTTAGTTTTGATATATGGGCTATATCTTACCTGGTTATTGAGTGATACAGGAAAAATCAGAGAAGACGAACAGCAAGCGGTTGAAGGGGTAAAACGGTCAGACTTTAGTTGGACCGGAACCGCTTATACTGTGATGGTTATTCTTGGACTTACTTTAGCGGTTTATTCAGCAAATCAATTGGTGAAGTATGCGTGCGAAATCGCTTACCAACTCGATGTTCCACACGCTATAGTTGGTTCCACGATGTCTGGCCTAGGTACGTCATTACCTGAACTGACTGTTGCTATGGTAGCGGTGAGGAAGAGCCAAGGTGTTGCGATTGGAACCTTGATTGGCTCAAACATAACAGATCCATTACTATCGATTGGAATAGCAGCTCTTGTCTCTCCAATCTCTCTGACTGAAGCATCATATGATTTGACCATGTATCTAATCATACCAGCAACTATTCTGGGAGTTTCATTATGTTTAGCAATGATGTGGACAGGATTCAAATTCAGTAGATGGGAAGGAAGCATTCTGATTACATTCTATCTTCTCTTCATCCTCTCACTAGAACTACAACGTCAAGGTTATCTTGTAATCTAATTGACAGTACTGCTTATGCTGCATGGCCTACTGGGCGTGTCATGGTCGACTTCAAACTCGATGAAATGCAAGAGATGTTGCGTGAACTTGCTCACGAATTTGCAGTTGATGAGGTACGTCCAAATGCAGAGCATTGGGACTTGAATTCTGAATATCCAAAGGATGCAATAAAAGCAGCTCATGAAATTGGTATTCTAAATCTGCATATTTCAGAGGATTATGGTGGGCCTGGGCTTGGCATAATGGAAGAGGTACTGGTCAATGAAGAATTAGCCTGGGGGGACCCTGGATTCGCTACAGCAGCTTATGCAACTAGCCTTGCATGCGCCCCAGTAATTACCGGCGCAACACACGAGCAGAAAGACAAGTATCTGCGAATGGTTGCAGAGGATGGTGCATTGGCATCCTACGCAGTTACAGAACCAGGTGCTGGTTCAGATCTTGCAGCTTGCAAAACTTCGGCAGTAAGAGATGGCGATGACTACGTCATCAATGGATCAAAGATGTGGATAACCGGAGCAGGAAAAGCAGACTGGTTTTTCGTATTAGCAAAAACAGACCCTGAGGCTGGCTATCGCGGAATGTCCGGATTTATTGTAGATGCCAATTCAGAAGGACTAACTCTTGGAAAGAAGGAGAATAATATGGGTCAAAGATGCTCTGACACAAGGTCAATGTCATTCGACGACATGAGAGTCCCTGCCGAAAATCTAGTCGGGGAATCAGAATCTGGTGGATGGATGAATGCTATGAAGGCATTTGATATGTCTCGTCCAAATATTGCGGCACACGCAACAGGCCTCTCTAGAGCCGCTTACGAGCATGCTCTACAATATTCTAATGAAAGGCAAAGCTTTGGAAAACCACTCCACCGCCATCAGGCAATACAATTCATGCTTGCAGATATGAAGACAAAAATCGAGGCTTCTAGAATGCTTACTTGGAAGTCAGCAGCAGATGGTGATGCTGGTGTCAGCAATACAGAATCAGCAGCCCATGCAAAGAGATTTGCATCGGATACAGCAATGGAAGTTACCACAGATGCGGTTCAAGTCTATGGAGGATATGGGTATTCAGAGGAATACCCAGTTGCAAGATTGATGCGTGGTGCTAAGGTAATGCAAATTTACGAAGGAAGCAGCCAAGTCCAACGTATGATTATCGGTCGTGAGATTACAAAGGATTTGTGAGAACATGGCAAAAGGGGTTCCAGCCATTGTTTTGGCTGCGGGAGCCTCAAGCAGGTTAGGTCAGGCCAAAGCGCTTGTCAAGTGGGGCGATGAAACTCTGGTTAGTAGATCTGTTAGAATGCTTACAGAAAGTGGTTGTAGTCCGATCATTGTTGTAACTCGCTCCGAGTTACAAGTCGATGTGATGCTTGAATCACCTGATTCACTTGTCGTTGTTAATCCAGCACCTGATGAGGGACGAACAGGGTCATTACAAATTGGTTTGATTTCCTTGATCAGTGAATTGGGCAGGACTCCTCGCAGGGTTCTGATTTGCCCTGTCGACAGATGTGGTTGGAACAGAGAAACAATTCGGTCATTATTGGATTGTAGCAGCAACACTTCTCCAGTTCCAAGTGGCCATCCTTTGCTGTTATGCGATGTAGAGAGAGTTCTTTCTCTTCCAAAGGAATCATCTCTACGTGAAAATCTTCAGATTGATAGAATAAATGCTCCCGGTGAGCATATGAATATCGATACACCC
>NZGQ01000061.1 GCA_002689565.1 Methanobacteriota archaeon
CTAGAGGCCCCCATTCTGTACGAGTGCGGTTTAGACCGAATCTCTTTGCCCAGATAAATTTCAGATTTTTCCAACCATCGCCCCAGGTATGGATTTCAGCTTCTCCAACACGTGGCCTATATGGCACTGAAATCTCAATCGCCTTTGTCTTACCTAATACTCTTCGAGCGAGAATTTTCATCTCTTCAGATAGCGGCATACCGTCGTTGGTTGGACGCATTTTCTCATTAGCGAAAATAGACTTTCTAAAAACCCACATTCCAGATTGCGAATCCTTGATTCCATACCCGAATGCAAGTCTAGCATTGAATGATAGCATCCAGTTACCAAATCCGTGAAGTCCAGACATAGAGCCTTCTTCAGCTAGAGTCAATCTATCACAAGTTATGAAATCTAAATCATCGTCAATTAATCTCTTAACAAGGTCTGGAATAACTTCGGCAGGGTATGTGCAATCTGCATCCATTGTGACAATAATGTCGCCCTTTGCCACTACGAAACCAGTTCTGTATGCTCTACCATAGCCCTTTCTAGGTTCAAGATGAACCCTGATTCCTTTCTCTAAAGCAATCTCTCTTGTTCTATCGCTAGAGTTGCCATCAACTATCATTATCTCTAGTTCATCGCACCAATCTCGCGGAATGGAATCCACGGTTGGACCCAACGCTTCTTCCTCATTTCGAGTAGGAAGAATGATTGTGACAGATACTGGCAACTTGTCCGCCATAGTCGGTGGACTCAACTATTTGTTTTGAAGGCACCTATCCGACGGATTATTTACCATATTACGGAGTCGCTTACTTGTTCGACATGCATATTGCGATAGTGTCCGGCGAATATCCACCGCGTTGGGGAGGTATCGGCTCGGTAGTATTCCATCTTGCTGGCCATCTGGTGCAACTGGGTCATGAGGTCTCGATAATTACAAGATCACACTCTGAAATAGCACCTTCGCAAGAAGGAGTAGATGTCATTCCAGTTCGTTGGGCTAAATTGCCTATGGCATTTACAAGGTCGTACGGTAAAAGTTCGATTAAGGCTCTGAAAAAGTTGCACACAAAAAAACCGATAGATGTGATAAATGCACACCTGCCATTGGTATCGTGGAAGCGTAAAGAATTCAGATGGCTGGAGAAAAATATCGCTCCAGTTGTATCTTGCTTACATGGCTCTTGGCTTGGAGAAAAAGAAGGTGTCAAGAGAGCAGCAGCCGCAAAAGAATCAGCTACTTGGAAAAACCCTAACGATCTGGCGATTTTAACAACCGCAGGTTGGTATTCAAGATATGAAAGAGCAGGGATATTAGAATCTAGCATTTGTGTGGCAAACTCTCAATCTACTCTAAAGGAATTCAAAAATTGGTACAAGCCGGATGAGAATTTCGATTGCGAGGTAATTTTGTGGGGTTGTGATCACAAGGTGTTCAGGCCTCCAAATAATGACGATGAAGCAGAGCAATTAGAGCATGAAAGAATAAGAAAGCAATATGGCTGTGGAGACGAAGAGTCCCTGAATTATTCTACCGATACAAAAACTCCAATGTTGCTTGCAGTAGGTCGTTTAGTTGCTAGGAAGGGATACATGACTTTGCTTAGGGCAATGCCTGATATTTTGCGAGAAAACCCCCAAGCAAAATTGGTAATAGTTGGCAGAGGGCACATGAAATCCAGTCTTGAAAAGAAAGCCAAAAAATTAGGAATTTCGGATTCAATTTTCATTAAAAGCAGCCTTTCTTTTGACGAACTTGCACAACATTTCAGATCGGCAGACTTGGTAGTATATCCTTCATATTATGAGGGTCAAGGGCTTATACCGCTCGAATCTTTGGCGAGTGGAACACCTGTTGCGACAGTGAACCAAGAGCCACTGACCGAAATGGTCGACAGTACAGTTGGTGGTTTGTTTGAGCGAGGAAAACCCAGTGATTTAGCTCGCTGTGTCAATGATATGTTATCTGGTTCGGACACCGAACAAAAAGCAAATCTTGGTCGAGAAAGGGTTCTTTCAAAATATACTTACGAACACAATGCTTCTGATTATGAGGCAGTTTTCAATAGAGCAATTTCGAAGCAAAATAAGTGATTTAATTCCGTAATTTATGCAGATTTTGATTTTTCATCGCCGGCGCTGTCTTGAAAACCAATCCCTCGCATGCACGCACATGCGCGCGGAGCGGTGGGTGGTATGCTTCCTCGCAGTTTCCTTGTTGACATTTTTACCGGCGGTTGATGCAGATGACGACACTTCAACTGCAAATGTGCTAACTAATGGCGTCTCAACTAACGGATATGTTTGTTCTAACGATGGTTGTTCTCCTACAGATACAGTCGATTGGTGGAAGATTTTCGCTTACAAGGGAGATATTGTTCAAGTTGGATTTTCAGGTTCGATGAACAATGCCGCATGGTGGTGCCCAGGTGATGGATGGGAAGCTGATTATTCACTGCATGATTCTAACGGCGCTCAAATCGCAGGTCAGGCCATGAGTGATGCTGGCTCTTCTACAACCCTTTCAACCACAATGCCAAGTTCAGGTTATATTTATGTCAAAATCAAGGGTAAAGACACTTGGTGTCATGACGGGGTAGATTACACATTAACCCCTTCACTGAACCAAGATAACCGAGATACTGATGAAGATGGATTCATCGATAATGAAGATGATTGTGACCTGACACAGGGGACCTCGACCAATGACAGAAAAGGATGTATTGATTCGGACTCAGATGGTTGGTCAGACCCCGATGACGGTTGGACTACAAACAACGGAGCAGACGCTTTCCCGTCAGAATCCAGTCAATGGATTGATTCAGATAATGATGGGTTTGGGGACAACATAAATGGTTTCGAGCCCGATCATTGCCCATTCCGTAGAGGATACTCTGACCTTGACCGCTACGGTTGCCTAGATTCAGACGGTGATGGTTGGTCAGATGAAGACCCTGGAGGCTTGGATGGAATCGAACCTTGGTTCGCTCATCCAAATGGTTCCGCTGATGCATTCCCATTCACTCCCAGCCAGTGGAATGATACAGACGAGGATGGATTTGGAGACAATTGGGCTGACGGTTCTTGGAATGAAACTAGAATGAATTGGTCAATCGGTACATGGTTTGCAAATGCAAGCCAGCCTGATGCCTGCCCGTTTGAAACAGGATATTCTATCGAAGATAGGTTTGGCTGTCCTGATGGTGATAGTGATGGATGGTCTGATCCCGATTTGAACTGGACTTCTGCAAATGGAGCAGATGCATTCCCTGAGAATCCAACTCAGTGGTCTGATATGGATGGAGACGGTTGGGGAGATAATCAAACTGAAGGAGCTCTTCAAATTGATGATTTCCCTGAGAATCCAACTCAGTGGCTTGATACAGATGGTGACGGTTGGGGAGATAACAACTCATACGGGGCAACCCAAGTAGATGATTTCCCCTTGATTCCTAGCCAGTACCGTGACTCAGACGGTGATGGCTATGGTGATGATATAGACGGCTTCGAAGGAGATGTCTGTCCTCAAAGCACGATTGAAGAAGTTGAAAGCGGTTGGATTAGTTGGCAAGANCGCTTCGGATGTCTAGATTCAGACANGGATGGATACTCTAATCCCGATGATTGGTGGATNTCTCATCCTGANGGATTTGCNGATGCATTCCCTGATGANGAAAGTCAATGGTACGATACNGATGACGANGGCTATGGCGATAANCTCGAATATTTCGATGGAGAAACATGGCGTGAAGCTTGGAGAGGAGATGGTTGCATATCAACCGAGGGTAATTCAGCCATGGATCGCTGGGGATGCCCGGATTCAGACGGCGATGGTTGGTCAAATCCAACCACGCACTGGCTTGCAAGCCCAGGAGGTCTTGCTGATGCTTGGCCAAATGATGTAACTCAGTGGCACGATAGAGATGGGGATGGCAGAGGTGACAACCCAAGGGGGACCACTGCTGACGTATGTCCAGATATTCCAGGGACTTCATTTGGTCCGACCTCTGGCGGAGATAGATGGGGCTGCCATGACACAGATGGTGATGGTTGGTCAGATCAAGGAGACAGATTCCCCAATGAACCAACCCAGTGGCGCGATTTGGATGGCGATGGGTTTGGAGATAATCCAGAAGGACATGAAGGAGACGCTTGCCCTAATGAGCGAGGACAATCTTTCTTTGACAGATTGGGATGTCGTGATTCAGATGGCGACGGTTGGTCTGATCCTTCACAAAATTGGCTAGCTTCACCATGGGGCCAAGCAGATGCCTTCCCTACAGATCGTTTGCAATGGGAAGATACTGATGAAGATGGATTCGGTGACGTTCCAATGGGAGCGAAAAGAGATGATTGTCCAGATACACCAGGAACTTCCACACGTGACGTTCAAGGGTGTAAAGATTCAGACGGTGACGGTTGGTCAGACGAATATGGCGGTTGGAATGCTGCCTTCTCAATAATGGGCGAAGAGCCAGCATCTAGTTGGCTATCTTACATGATATTAGGAACTGTGATGTTATTGTCTTCAGGATTAGCGATGATTGTTCGATATTCCCGTTCAGTATCTTCTTTAGAAAAAGGAGTAATCAAAGAAAATAATAGGGGAGGTGATTCAAATGCGTGAGTGGATTTTAATCGCTTTAATGGTCTCACTCTGTTTCACCACTCAGGTTTCCGCAGAAGAGGAGACTGACTCATTCGCTGAGGCAGGATTAGATTTAGTTGCAATTAGAAATGATAGCCTAGACAGCAATCAGGATTCAGTTACGGATGCAATCCGTGTAGTAGTAGTAATCAACGCAACAAATCGCGTCGATTTGACGTTAACACTCATTGGTGAGCATTCAGGATTTACTGTATACGAAGAGGTATTAATGGCCTTTGAAGGTCAAGAGAATGCTTCACTCACCTATGATTCATGGGCCACTGGTGAGCATAGGCTAATTCTAGAAATAAGCGATGCAGACGGCAGGCTCCTCGAGACAATAAATATTGGAACATTTGATTTGAGTCCAGCATTGGCAACACCTTCTGTAGATTTGGTACAATCAGGCTCTGAAATAATGCAAACTGGAGATGCTTGTGAAATTACAAGAAATTTCATTGATGAAACAGGGCCAAGATGGAATTACGAAGGTACACGTTCGATAACTGGTACGCCATTCAAAGTATTAGATACAGATCAAGTATTGGACTGTAGCAATTGGCCAGCAGGGACATATGTGGTCTCAGAAACATACCAAAATGGCCTAGGACAAACTACCAGTGATACATTGGAACTAGTCATAGTCAACAAGCCTCCTCCTCACTTTACCATAGAAATTAGCGGAAGTGACGAAATAGCAGGCACTCCTTGTACAATCTCTCATGTAGCGGCACAAGGAGAAAATCATGAAGCCTACACCAAGGATTGGAGAGTAACTCCTTCGATTGGTTTAATCGCAAATTCGAGTGTATTAGACTGTTCCAAGTGGGAATCAGGAGTTTACAAGATTTTGTTAACGGTGACTAATGATGAAGAGATAAGCACCACTGGCGGAGAGATGTTAATCCGACTACCTTCTCCAGATTCATCAAATGATGAAGAAGATGCACCTGCGCTCTCTAAAGGCCAAGATACGGAGACNTCAAACGTTGGANTCTGGGGCATCGCTCTACTTTCNCTAGTTCTAGGAATNGCTGTATTTGTTCTGATGATGAAGAGTCCTGAGGATGACGAACTCTTCGGNGGCATGCTCAATGAAATGGGNGAGCCTGATGCAGAAGGTCTGCCTACTCATCTAGANGACAATGGTATGCTTTGGAGAAAACACGAGAATGGAGAAGTAGATTGGTGGGATAAAAGCTCCATGATGTGGAAGAGGTGGTAATCTGCTCCAAACCATAGCCTTCTGGGTGATGATACTCAGTGGTTCTGCATTAATTGCAATGTTTGTAAATGCGATGTGGAAGAGATATGTTCGTTTGAAAGCTCTTGAACCAGGCTTGGATAGAGAGTGGGTTGCAGATTGTGAAAAACATGGAACTGCGTCGTATAAAGGAACAAAAGTTACTCTGAAGAATGTTAGAGATTTCACATGGGAAAACAAGAGAGAACACAATTCAAAATGGATTAACACGAAAGTCGATATCGATGATATCGTGGATGTTTGGTTCGTAATAGACCACTTTCACAAAATCAAAGGTCTTGCACATACCATGTTAACATTCGAATTCGGAGATGGTCAATTTATCACATTCTCCTTTGAGACAAGGCGAGAGGTCGGAGAAAGGTATCATCCATGGAATGGGCTTTGGCGTGCTTATGAGCTATATCTTCTAGTTGCTACAGAAAAGGATGCATTGCACCTTCGCACTAATGCTCGCAAACACAAGGTACACTTGTTCAGAGTTCAAACACCTCCTGGTAAAGACAAAGCTCTGTTTAATGCATTGTGTGATCGATTGAATTCCCTAAATGAGACACCGGAATGGTATCATACTCTTGGGAAAACTTGTACAACAGCGATTGTTGACCAAGTCAATCTGATTACTCCAGGAAGAATCCCCAGAATGTGGAGAACATTGCTTCCTGGTCATTCTGCAAAGGCAGCTTGGAAACTCAAATTGATTGAAGATTGGGGAGGATTAGAATCCACGGTCGAAGCCTCAAGAGTCGATGAGCGTGCTAGAAAGTGGGATGGTAAAGAAGAATATTCTAGATTTATTAGAGCTCATTTGCCTCCCAAATGAATAGTAAATCTCCTCCTTCATGGGAGATTGAAATTTCTTTAGAAACAACCTTGTTTCCAACTCCTTGTGTACCAGTGAATAAATCTTGTTTATTTAGATTAAATTCAGTTCCTTCCAAAGAAACATGTTCCACTTTTCCGAAGGCCATCAAGGAGCAAATAGTACCTGGTTTTAATTCGATTTCAATGCCAGATAATCCGACTCTACATGCTCTCCATTCATCAAAATATAGAATTGCATCAGACTTTGCTTCAAACAAAGATGTGAAGGCAGCAAGACGATGATCTAATCTTCCTCCATCGATGCCCACAACAGCATCAACATCATACTTGATTAAGGCCTTAGATAAGTCAGAGTTTTCTTGGTTTGCATCGGGTTCAAATTTGCTTGGATTAGATATTGAATCCATGTCGCCGACAACAGTGTCCCAGGAATCAAATTTGTCGGCTGCTCCATCAAGAGCGATTATGAATTCAGAATTTTGTAGAAGTATTTCCATCAATTCTTTTTCAGGCCATTCGCCGTTGGCAACCACTAGAGTCATCCCTGCCATGGATAGGCGATTAGATACATAGATTCAAGCGGTTCGCTTCAGGAGAATAACTCGGCCCCCTATGGGGGCCGTGTGCTCAAACTTTGGGAATAGTAATGTAGGGTGGTGTATGTGAGAGGGGATATGTCATGGCGAAGTAAGGGTCTGCCGCTTGCAATAATCGCCATTTTCTTATTACAAATTTCATCACCTTTGTTCCAATTTCCACCTGAGGAATTGCAATCCAAACAAACCTCGGGAGCCACTGAAGTGGGCTTCTCAACAGGGTCTGGTCATGATCTCGAAGGAGATGTAATCAATGTTGATGACAAGAATTGGACAGTTCGTGGAGAATCAATATTGGATTATTGGTCACATGAAGTTCAGAATCTAACCGGACTTGACTCCATTGATATGGTCGTAACGGAAATTGGGATCGCATATGCTTGTTCTACATCATCCTCACAGGTCAACTTTCACACTATTCATCTCAACGGTACGCTTGAAACCTTGCTTGTAGAAAGCTTGTCAAATGAATATACCGAAGGTTGCGCAATCGGTGTGACGAACGAAAACAGAATTCAGGTTGTTTACGATATTTGGGATGGCACAAATGAGGATTCAGGGGCGCACATTAGGTTAGCAAGACTAGCTGAAGAGAACGCGGTTTACCTTGGAAGAACATGGCATATCAGGACAATAGCAGAGGAGATCTATGATGGTGGTTCATCAGGTTTGAATCTCGAATTTGATTCAGAATCTCGAACTCACATATTCTTCCGAGATAGCATGAATAATGGCCTGCGCCATTTGTATTTTAACAAGGCATTTTGGAATCAATCTTTACTAGACGAAGGCCCGATTGGAAATGATATTGAGGTCAAAATAGACTCACAAAACATGGTCCATGTTGTGTACACTGTCAATACCATCTCGAGTGCTGATGTTGAAGGTGAAGTCCGTCTTCTGAAGTTCAATGAAACTTCAGAGTTTAGGCAAGTACTTGTTAGAAGTAATTCAGTAACAGACGCTGTTGGAATGGATTTAGATTCAAACAATATCGAACAAATTGCATATTCTAGGTCTGAGATTGTCAACAATAGCGGAGGATTGCAAGAATTCCACGACGTTGCTTTNCTACGCAGTNTNGCTGGAAAAGANACAGGAAGAATAAATCCNACTCCTAGTAATGTGATTACTTANGATGATGATTCGATTGAGGGGGAACTTCTGAGCGGAGATTTGAACGCAGATGGTATGGATGATTTGGTCTACACNGANCCCGAGGGCAATGGTACAATTTCTATCCACTATGGTTCTCCAGATGGACCCGCTAGCACGGCAGATAGGATGTTGGTCGGCTCATATAGTGATTCGAACCTTGGCACAGGAATTGCGATTGGAGATTTCAATTGTGATGGATATGATGACTTGGCTTCAAGCGAACCAGGGATGGCAAACAATAGCAGTGGATATATCTCAATCCGATTAGGCTCTGCAAATGGAGTTTTAACAGATCCTTGGTGGGAAATGAACGGAACCACAAATGACAGTTTAGGATGGTCAATGACTTCCNTAGGAGATGTGGAATCGGATGGTTGCGATGATCTTGCNGTTGTAGCAGANAAAATGATTGAAGAAAATGTTGATCAACCAACATTATCCAANAATGGGCTAGTAATGNTTCTCAAAGGCNATTCCATTTCGATGATATTCCACGCAAATATAACTCAGACAGATTCTGGTACAATGTTCGGTAGACAAATAGCAGCNGGTGGAGACATCAATGGAGACGGATATCTCGACATGGTAGTATCAAACACAGGGACTGATAACAGTCCCATGGGATACTCATCTGTTGAGTTTTTCATGGGNAATGCNNCAGGAATNAACACNACTCCTGTCTTGATTNANTCNGTACCTCAACAAGGTAAGTTGTATGGATTNGAAATGGCGTTTGTAGGNGATATTCATGCNGATGGATATGATGATNTAATCATCAGNGAGTTATTTGCATCCACCAATCCATATCAAGCAGGAANGGTNCACATGTGGGTGGGTTCCGAAAATGGACCANTTGNNAATTGGACATTGAAGGGNCCNGANGCTAATGCNTTNNTTGGTTACACGATATCTCCGGCAGGTGACNTCAATGAAGATGGTTATGACGATTTCATGCTAATGCAACCTNCAGCGCCTAAATCAGGAACAGTCAATCTGTATCTTGGTTCACAGAATGGACCACGTTCGGATGTCCAGTTATTTGCTCAAGGCTCCGCTGGTGAAAATGTAGGNTTGAACTTGTTAACAGGAGTCGANCTNAACGGTGATGGAATGGGTGATTTAGTCTATTCTTCTAGAGATTTGACAAAGGGGGAAAACTTCGCTCCNGTTCTAACCGTNATGTCTGAGAGAGANTGGGAGAATGTCAACTTTGGATTCTATAANCAAGTCACTGACCTTGAGTTACANACTCCTCAAAAGGGAACTCCATCTCTTCTAATAACGTTGGATAATTCCAGTCTTATGCTTCTTGAGAATACACCAGACGGAGTTTCTTCAGCCGGACGTTGGGATNACAGATACTTGGTCGATGTAGATTCTGCGGNGATGGGAATTACAAATGCAGGTAAACCAACAATNTTGGCNATGNGTACAATTTTNGGTATTGAAACGATGGTTACATTGAATNTAGAAGGGAACACAGGATTGGATTACAGATTGGATACTGGCACNGGNGTNGGAAGNGANATGGGNTCTNCNNTAGANTCNAACGGNATGCAAAGNATTGGCCANATAGCACCNACTTANTCTTCGATATTCTATACTGCAGAAGGAGANTATGGATATTCAACTTCACTTGTTAGGTCATCNATTGATGTTCTATATCCAATAAAAGTGCACGTTGATTCTAGTGACAAGACTAGNATGGTGTATGTAGANGATGATGACAACATGGTTCGCTTGTCTACATTGGATGGGACATGGAGCGAGGNCTCAATTCTAAACACAACACTAGGTGATGATTTCGATTCGGTTTGGACATTTAATGATGATTTGATTTTCGCTCAAGTCGCAATTTCAAATAATTCCACATACCTACAACTAGTAGAATATGATGGCTCAAATCACACTATTTCAGATGTCACTCCTGCTAATTTATCTGCCTCATTTGAACTTGAACTATCCTCTGGAAAATTGATGTTATCTGTTTTAGATGGCGAGTACTTGACGATATATGAGAGAAACTTGACAGGTGGTAATTGGACTACAGCTCATCAAAGGTGGATGCTTCAGGACCATCAAAATGAAAATAACACGCTGGTGATGAAGGCAGGTTATGCTCTATTTGATTCAAACAATTCTGACCAAGGAATAATCCACAGAGATTTGGAAGGCTCATGGTCACTACATGCTATTGATGTGCCAGAATCTGAAACAGATGTTGATTTCTTGGTTGATGGGGATAGATGGCACGTAACCACTACCAATGCAGATGCAGGAGATAACAACCTAGTTTGGACAACGGGAACTTTTTCAGATTCAACAATTAGGACCTCCACTATTTTCTACTCCATAATCACTGAAGATATGGTGGCAATAGAATTGGTAGATGGCGATATTGTCTTCGCCTATTCGCAATCCTCAACTAACAATTTCAACGCAATGCGAATCGTAAGTGACATGGATAGAGATCTGATTCCAGATACACATGATGCACTTCCTCACGTAGGTAATCAATGGGAAGATACAGATTCAGATGGTTTTGGCGACAATCCATCAGGACCACATGCCGATGCATGCATATCTGATTATGGGGAATCGATCTACGATAGATTTGGATGTGATGATTACGATGATGATGGCTGGTCAGATGTCAATGACGACTGTGTAAGCGACGACGGCACTTCATGGTGGGGACAATGGGGTTGTTCAGATGATGACCAAGACGGTTGGGTTGATGATGCAATCTTGGGAGATAGATTCCCTGAAAATTGGAAACAATCTCTAGATACTGATAGGGACACCTTTGGAGATAACCACGGACCAGATTGCTGTGAAGTTGAGTTAGAAGGACTAGTAAGGCCGGGAGACTATTTCCCGTACAATCCAATACAATACGCCGATCAAGATGGTGATGGCTATGGAGACAACCCTGATGACCCAATAGATGGTGACTGGTGTTGGTTCGTTGAAGGTTATTCCTGGAGAGATAGGCAAGGCTGCCCTGATTCAGATGGAGACGGTGCTTCTGACCCATGGTACGAGGATAATCAATGGGGTACACAGTACACTTGGACCGAAGAAGATGGAGCAGATTGGTGGCCAGAAGACGGCACTCAGTGGGCTGACTCTGATGGCGATGGTTATGGTGACAATTCATCCGAGGGAGCGACTTTACCTGACAAGTTCCCTACAATTCCTGCAGCCGCTGTCGATACAGACAATGATGGTTATCCGAATAATTGGACTTCATTAGAGAATGAAACAAATCACGCCGGATTGAATATAGATAACTGTCCAAACATTGCTGGTAACTCTACTACCTCAATCAATGCAACTGGCGCAGTTGTTGGATACTATGGGTGTATAGACACTGACGGCGATGGAAGAGATGACTTTTCAGATGTATTCCCACAGGACCCAACACAAGTTGCGGATACTGATGGGGATGGCTGGGGAGACAATCCTCTCGGAAATGATCCAGATATATGCCCTGATGATTTTGGCTACATCAACGGAACAGACCCAGATGGCGTTCCAGGAGTAGGTTGTCCAATCCCCGGAGAAGGGCCTGATGATTATGACGAGGATGGAGTGGCCGACGATCTTGATGATTGTAACAATACACTAGCAGGTCAATCGGTGAATGAAGTTGGATGTTCCGAAGATCAACTTGATGATGATTTAGATGGTGTATCGAATGCTGATGATAAGTGCGCAAATACTCCTGCTAACTCAGGAGTTGATAGCGATGGTTGTTCAAGTTCTCAAAGAGAGGTTGACTCTGATGGGGATGGAATATACGATCCACAAGACCTTTGTCCAAATTCAGATCCTGAGCTTGCAATTGATGATGACGGATGTACTCTATCTCAGAAAGATAGCGATAATGATGGCGTAAACGATCTTAGTGATGTATGTCCAAACACCCCATCAGGAGCCACAGTGCTCGCAGATGGTTGTGCAGATGAGTCCTGTCAATATGCTGTTGATTGTGACGGTGATGGATTCCTTGGAAATTATTCTTATGATGCAGAAAATGATACTCACAGCGGTGACGCTTTCCCATTCGAAGTAACTCAATGGCAAGACATGGATGGCGACGGCTATGGGGATAATATGGTTGGAGAAGCCCCCGATTCATGTATAGGGGAAGCGGGTAACTCAACAATGAAATTCCAAAACGGGCAGACAATCACCTACTACGGTTGTATCGATACAGATGGTGATGGATACAGCGATGATGGTGACAAATTCCCTCTAAACCCAACCCAATGGGCAGACGAAGATTTTGACACATGGGGAGATAACCCCAATGGTACAGATGCAGACCAATGTATTGGCACCGATAGCGATAGCATTTCTATCCAACAAGCAACTGACAACTTTGGTTGTTCATTGTCCCAATCTGATACAGATGGAGATGATGTCTCAGATGACTTGGATGCTTGTCCAGATACACCAGCAGGGGCCGAGGTATACCAAAATGGATGTAGAAAAGAAGTCGAAGCAGAAGCTGAGGAAGAAAGTGATACTGTTCTGGGCATGGAACCAATGATCTTCTTTGCAGTTGCCGGTGGCGGAGGACTTCTTTTGATTGGAGTTGTATTGTTAATACTGCGCTCGAGAAATAATGATCTCGACTTCGACGATGATGATGACGACGAGGATTGGTTTGAAGATGGTGATGATAATGATGACTTCATGGCTAGTATTTTAGGCGGACGTGGGCAATCTAGAAACCAACAACGTGGGCCTGATTCGGGGCCTAGTAGAGGTCCAGCAGGCCCAGGACCAAGTCGTGGTCCACCCGGCGCTAATCCAAGGCGCGGTCCACCAGGAGCAGGTCCTAGCAGTGGTCCTTCAGGTCCAAGTCCAAGCCGTGGCCCCCCAGGAGCAGGTCCAAGCCGTGGCCCTTCAGGCCCAAGCCGTGGTCCACCAGGTGGTCCAATCCGAGGGCCTGATCCAAGAGGGCCAGCAAGAGGGCCAGCAAGAAGTCCTGCATCAACAGGAAAGAAAGTGGCAAAGAGGAAACCAGT
>NZGQ01000101.1 GCA_002689565.1 Methanobacteriota archaeon
GGGTATTCATCACGGAATACAATCTCAACTACTTGTTGCCAACTGGAATCTTCGGCAAGTCGGACAAAATCGTTTTCAAAAATAATCATAATTCACACTCTCAGTTCTCATTCTCAATACAAGTATTATAACATTCTGGTACATCTTTTGTCAACACTTATTTTCAAAAAAAGTGAAATAATTTAGAGATAAAAAAAGGGGTCTCGAAAGACCCCTTTAAAATCGGTGAGTTAGATATACTCCCCCACTCTATTCACCTTCTGGTGATGTTGCATCTGTGCCAGTCTTTTCTGCAACATCTTTAATTAAATTTGATGTTACATCTAATACACCGGCAGTTACACCAAAGACATCTGAACCGACACCTTTAATAACACCACCAGTACCATCGATAGTTGCATCGATAGTTGAACAAGCAGATAGAACTAATGCGAATGCAATTGCAATAAAACGCATAATACTCTCCTGTTTCTAGATTACTGGATAACCAGACACCACGGTAATACCGTCTCATACTTCGACATTCAGTTCGTGAACACACTTATTTATACACATAAAAAAAGGGGTCTCGAAAGACCCCTTAAAACATGGTGAGTTAGATATACTCCCTCACTCTCATTTTTATACCTAATCTTAGGTCAAGATGTTAGTCACCTTGAAGATACGGTAGTACTGGTTAGTCTTAGCAGTAGCAAGACCGTCAGAAGGTGTAGAACCAACAAATGGGTTTGATGCCATTCCGTAACGAGTTTTAAACCCGATGCGTGGTTGGAAGTCGTCTTCACCAACTGCTTTAACCATCTGTAAAGGTACATATGGGCAGTAGAATACACCTGAGTCATATGGGTTCTGACCTTTATAACCAACAGTTACATAGTCAGTGTTTGCATATGGATCGATGTATACACGGATACGACCATTCAGAAGACCTGCGAAAGTGTTACCAGTGTCATCAACCTGTAGGTTGTTAGACAGGGCAGGACTGTAGTCCAAAGAACCTGCAGCGGCAAGAGCAGTAGCAACATCTGATGAACAGATGATTACATTACCTTTACCACGACGCGTTTCTTTGGCAATCACATTACATTCACGGTCAATCTGTACACCAAGACCTTTGAACTTCTCAGCAGACCAACGACCATCAGTGTCAGTAGACATATTGAAGATACCGTTAGAGGTAACATTTGCCTGTTGAGCACCAGTCTTTGCTTGACTGTTGATAGTACGGATAACTTCACGGTTGATTTCAGCAAGAATCTCAGCAGACAAAATGTTTGCCAACTCAGTTTCAGCATCCAAACCGTGGATTGCTTTAAGGTCTTGAGCAAGTTCAAGAGTGTACTCTGCTTTCAATGCACGAGACTTAGCAGTAACAGTCTGTCGTTCAATGGTGAAACCCATTTCGTTGAACGCAGAACCACCTGTAGCACCAAGTGCTTCGGCATCAGCAGTAGGCATACCACCAGCGGCAAGTGAAGTTAAACGAGCACCTTCTGAATCAATGCCGTTGAAACCAGAAGCATTGTCAGAATCGTGAGTACCAGAACTGTCACCAGAGAAACGAGTCTCTGCTTCGTTGACCAGTGCTTCACGGTTAGAAGTAGAACCACCCTGATAACGTGACTTCATCGCAAAGATGAGACCAGTTGGGCCATTCATAGGTTGAACACCACACACATCATATGCGATGAGGTTAGGCATTGCGCGTCTTACCAAAGAGATAAGAACTGGGTTAAAGTTGTTTACTGAACCTGTGCTGTTCGCAGGAGCAGCGGCATTTTCAGATAAAAAACCATTCTCTTGAGCAGATTGCTCCATGATTGCTTTTTCTTGGTTTTCCAAGATAGCGGCAGTTACAGAACGTCTGTGATTGTCGGTGATTGCACCGGCAGACTCTTCGTTCAGAACTGGAGACCACTTTTCGATTAAACTATCGTAAGATTGCATTTTAATTTTTCCTTAATATTTAGGTGTTGTTTTGCGAATAGCAGAGAGGTATGATTCCATCACAGATGATACTTCGACAGTACTGTCAGCATCTTCTACGATTTGTTCTACTTCTTCACTACTTGCGATTTCTTTGGTGAAGTATGACTCGACAACAGTCTTAACTTTGGATGAGAATTGATCTTCATCTTCAAAGTCGATGTCTTCTACGAGTGACTTCAATTTAACTACTTGAGTTTCAGCAAGGTCACGAGATGCTTCACGGATGATGCTATCACGTTTGTATGCTTCTAACTCTATAGCAGTATCGATAACTCTTTGAGTGCTTTCGTTGAGTTTAGTTTCTAACTCTTCGACAGACTCAGCAAGTTCGTCAACTAGGTCTACCTTAGACTCTGGTACATCAATGTAAGACTCTGTGAACAGGTCTTTCATTTTGTCCATGAAAGTTTCAGCAATTTCAGTACGGAGACCGTTCTGGATTGCTACTTGATTACTTTCCATCCAAGATTCAACTACATAGTTCAGGTAGCTGTCTACTTTCTCCACAAGGTCTGCCTTAGTAGAAGAGATTTCTTCTGCCAATTCTTCCTTGTACTGTGCTTCGATACGATCAACTTCTTCTGAAAGTTTCGATTTTACAGCAGTTTCAAAAAGTACTGCGGTTTTTGCTTTAAACTCATCACTGAGTGTTGCTTCAGACTCGACCAATGCGTCTAATTCAGTAGCAGTGTCAATCTGTGTTTCCACGATTGCTTCAACTTCATCCATATCTACTGATTCATTNGCACCGTACATTGAATTGTACTGTGCTTGAACATCTGCCTTCTTCATTGCCTGAAGACCCATGCTCATAGCATTAATCATACCCGCCTTTGTTTTTGGAACAGGAGATTTTTTTACTGCTTTCGCAGCTTTATCAACAGATGCGATAGATTCTTCTTCTTCACCACCTGCTGTCTCTTCGAGAGTTTCTTCCACAATGTCGTTAATTTCTTCATCGTGAAGTTCAACTTCGACTTTAGTTTCTTCAGTCATTATTGACTCCTTACATATTAGATTTAATTAACGAGAGGAAATTCTTAAACTCTCGAACACTTGTCTCATATAAGACAGTTTTCGGAGCGTTCTTAATTTCAGTCTCCATATTTTCAATTACTTGCGGTTTCAAAATGCCGTTATTCCAGACCCAGTCAACACCTTCCATAATACCATTAACAAATGCTTCTGGTGCACTTGGGTCTTGTACGATGTCAACCGTACTAAGAATAAAGTCGTCTTTCACGACCATTGCTCCATTTTGATTCACAAGACTACCCATACCACGAGTTGACACACCTAATTGTACACCACCATCAAGAAGACCTTTAACAATCTTACCCATCGGAGTATCCAATATTTGTGCCTTTCCAACCACATCATTTCCCTCAAACTTGAGTTCTGTGATGAGGTGTGAAACTTTGTCCAAGTTGACAGTTGGCCCTTCGGGATGATTCAACTCACCCACTGCACGACCAGTCTCAACTTGTTCTTTAACGTACTTTGCTACCGCAGGTTCCATAATCCCCTTTGGGTAGATTCTTCCGTTACGATTCTTTTTGTCTGCTTGAGCAAAAACACCTGCAATTAGGTATTTCTTCTCACCATCCTCTTTCTTCTCTACGAGACATTCAAGAGTATTATTATCTGTAAACTCTGTAATTAACTTCATTTAGGTTAATTCCTTTATTACTTTGGTGGCAGACTTTTCAGCATCCTTCAAAGATTTGAATGCGTCTAATTTGTCACCATCTATGAAAACCACAAATGGTAAAGTTCCCTTGCCAATATTGATTATCTTGACAGGGATACGATTGATTTTCTTATTAAGAACAACTTCACCTTTCGGCATTTTTGTTCTTTCATTTAATTCTGAAATGAGTTGTTTATAAGATTTCATAGTATTATTTATACAAAATGATATTTTAAAAACAACTAAATTTCAGTTTCTTCGGGTTCTTCCTCAGAAATTTCTTCGACTTCTTCGACTTCTTCGACTTCTTCGATTTCACCATCATCGAGTTCTACTTCTTCATCTTCAATCTCTTCGATGTCATCGTCTTGGTCATTGAAGATTGCCTGTGCAGTCGCAATGCGTTGTGCTTCTAGTGCATCTGCCATCTTGTCTTGTATAAGACTCTGGAACGAACCTTCTGCACTATTCAAATCACCATCAGTGATCTGACCGATTAATTGCTCTACTGCCGATACTTCTACAGTTTCAACTTCTTGATTTTCTTCACTCATCATACTTCCTCATCTTCGTCTGCAACGGAGTTCTCACCCTCGACTTGCTGTTTCATTTCTTCGATGTCCTCATCAGACATCATCATTACATTTTTCATTGCCCACTCTCGTGAGAAATATTCACCAACATACTGAGATACTTGATCAAGAGTTTGCAGTCTGTTCTGTAACANNTCNGCATCCTTTAATTCAGTAAAGTGGTTATCTCTCTGGAAGTCTACTGTAATGAACCCTTTCCACTCATCCCAATCCTGTTCNGTGATAACACCTTTCAGTATGAGTTGCTTCTTGAGTATTGCAGTAAACAATGCAGAGAACCTTTTACGCAGTCTATCAATGAACTTCTGGAATTTAACTTCATCCCTTCCGATCTCAGTTGAACGACCTAGTGTAAACTGTGCTTCCTGTTCCAAACGAGATACTGGTACATTCAATGATCTATATAGTCTCTTCTGGAAGTAGATAATGTCATCAATCTGTCCAAGATTCTCTCCACCGGGAAGTGTGCTGATCTCAGTACCACGACCACCTTCCCTACGAGGCAACCAGAAATCTTCGAGCATAGACATATGCTTGCGATCATCTTTCAGTTGTCCTGTGTTGGAATCGTAAACAATCTTGTTTCGATACTTAGACATGATGTCTTTCATGTATGCTTCCGACTTATTGCGAGGCATATTACCTACATCAATATAGAAGATTCTNCGTTCGGGAGCACGAGCAAGACGATAGATTACAAGTGAATCTTCCATCATGCGTAACTGGTTGATTGGTTTCAATGCCTTGTGTAAATAAGACACAACCTGTTTCTTACTTGGGTCTAACAGACCACTGGAAACATATGAAATACTATCGGGAGAAAGTCTTACACCTTGGTTGGTTCCTGCTTTCTCTTGATAAATGTAAAACTCATTGACTTCTTTTACGATCTTGGCACCAGTTGCCTGATCCTTGTCATGTTTTACTTCTTTTACTTTGCGAATCTTTGCGGCATCAATCGTTCTGATTTCTTGGATACCTGCTTTAAGATTAGATTCATTGACTACGAGGTGGTGATAGACACGACCATCAACATAGAATGAACGGAATATGTCGTGACCTAGTTCNNNAAANTTCAACATAGAGTATATGNTNTTGAACTCTTCGGTCATCTGTTTTTTGATNTTGTCGGGTGCTTCTACTTTGTCCAGATTNAGTTCGCAAGANATNTCNTNTTCNGAACCNACNATNGATTCNTTNACNATGTCNTCNATTGCGGCATCTACTTCTGGATGTTGTGCGACNCCACGNTANTTTANAATNAGTTGTTGGTTGTCCTTTGCCTTGTTNCCNTCCATGTCNATGTANTGACCATAGTGACTACCAGACGCAGTAACNTACCCCGCACCNTCATCATCGGTGGGAGCAACAATAGACTTTAATTTATCTTTCTCTTTAACTGGTTTGTCTTGTCTTTTTAATTCAAAACCAAACAGTCTGAGAATACTGTTGTCTTGTTCTGCCATGTACTTACCTTTTTTATAATAAAGAGGTAGGGATGATTCCCTACCCCTCTATCTATAACTAGATTAACTCTAGGATGTTGTGTCAGATTCCCAATACTGCACTTGGAATTCCACCGTAAACTCTTCGATAACATCGTTAGTTTCGTAGTTCACATCAATTGCACTGACGAGAGTTGGGAAACAACCACGGAAGTTATAAGTTTTTGAAGTGGAACCATCACGGTTCAACTGTTCAACAATCAAATCTGCTTGGTAATCTACAGGATTAACCAGACCAGTGTTTGCTTGGTGACCATTGATACCGTTCATCCAGCGTTCCATTGCATTACGAGTACTGAAATCAGTATCGTTCAGAATGGTTACTGTCCAAGGTTCAAAGGTACGATCTCCTGCCATCTTCAACTGTCTGCCACGGAATGGCACATCAAAGAATGCCATTTGTGAAGCAGGAAGTTGCGCTGCTTTACAGAGGAATGATGTAAGTTCTACATCACCACCTGCGTAAGTAGGAAAGTTGATCGTTGCTTTAAATAGATTGGGTCTAGCACCCCCACCTCTTAATTTTGACTTAAAGTCATCTACACCTAAAATTGCCATTTCTCAATACTCCTTATACTGTGCCAACTACTTCTTCAAACTCAACACCAGTTCTAACAGCAACAAAGTTCAATGTTACATAGTTGATAGAACGAGCGGGTTTGATGAAGATAGATGCAATAAATTCATTACGGTCAACAACAGAGGGAGGATTGTTGGTCTCGTCACAGACTACTTTAAATTCTGTGATACCTCTCCTACCTTGAATCTCTCGTAAGAAAGGTTCTACAATGTTTACGAACTCTGCACGAGTAAACTCGTCATTGAATTCAAACATTACATTTCGACCTGCGATACCAATTGCTCTTTCAATTGCCAAGAACAACCTACGAACATTGATGCGATCAAACGCAGATGGTCGTGCAAGGTTAGTCTTGTCACCAAAGAGCATAACTCCCTCACCGGGAATATTTGCAATCGGGTTTATTCCTGCTTTGTACAGAGTGTCTCTTTCTGTCTTTGTACTAGGAATAACAATGTCGGTAATACCAAGATAACGACCTCGTCTTGCTCCTGCGGGTGAGAACCAAGGTGCCGCAACCAAATCGGTTGATGCCATTAGTCCTGCGGTTGAAGAACAAGCAGGAATCTTGATGTACTTATCGTTGTACTTGTCGAATACCTTGAGGTAGTTGTTGTCTTGTATCAAGTAAGAAGACTTAGTGAAACCATCACCAGTTGTTTTAACCGCAGTGTTAGTGTTAGTCGTAACTGCCGCGGCACGATCTGGTGAGGCAACTGCCACACAATCTTTTCGTGCTACTGCAATAGAAACTAGGTCATTTACCACAGTATTTACTGAGGATGCATCTGCCAGTTCTGGTGGAATAAGGAAGTCAATTTCGATGTTTTCTGCATCTTCATACTTGTCGAATCCAAGAGCAATCTCTGATGTAGAGATACTTGAAGAAGTAACACCACCATCAAAGTCCCAAGTTGATTGGGTACTTGCAAATACTTGTCCAGTAGAAAAATCTCTGGAAGTCGCAGTGATCTGTCCCCACTGGTTACTAGAACCACCAAAGTCAGATTTTCCTGCTGAGTCGGTTCCCACATGGGAAACTCCTGCATAAATCCATGCAGATTGTGATCTCAACACATCTTTGTAGTAGTTTGAAGTACCATCGGCATTCTTTGCATTAGAAGCAACAGATACAAATGGGAAGGTTTCTAGTACAGTGTTTGCAACACCAGAGATTCCACCATCACGGTCAATAACCGCAATATGAACTTCATCATTGGTTGAACCTTGTTCTGTAGCAAATGCAGATGTTGCAGGAGCGGCATCAAATGAACCTTTGTATGCCCAGTTGTTGAATGCAGTGAGTGCAGAACCCGAACTATCAGCAGAACCTACCGTAGAAACTCGTATAGAGTCACCAAGTTGTCCCGGATATTTTGCAATGAATGCTCCATCACCAGAATCAATTGTTGCGTTGTCGAACGCATCTAAATTGTTATATGCCGCTGGTGTGATGGTTTTATTGGAGTTAGAACCTGCGGAGTTTTTTGCGTCTGTTCCTTGCTGACGGACAACAAATAAAGAATTTGAATACCGTAAGAAGTAAGCGGCAGAATGGAAATCTACCGTGTTTGAGTTGGTCGGTGCAGAGAAGGTGCTAACAAGTCCAGTCTCATCAGAAACTAGAGTTGCTTCACCAACAGGGCCCCAACCGAAATTTCCCACAAATGCACCAGTAGAAGTTTGAACATTAGGCACTACGCCTGTAAGGTCAATCTCTTTTACTGTCACAGCAGGGGAAGCAGAGGGTGTAAAAAGTGCCATAACTTTATCCTTTCGTTTATCTAATTATAAGTGAACATAATACGGTGCGAACACCGCATTAGAATACGGTAGTCTCAATACATTTATTTATAAGAAAGCATATTTATAGAAAAAAACCTTGACTTTCTCTGTATTTCACTGTATAATTAACTTAGTGTTTGGGGAGAGGTGAATACTACCATTCTTCTACACCTGTACTCCCTTCAAAATCGTGCCATCCCATATTCCTTTGTTCTTCTTCCATACGAACATCATCTAATCCATCATCAATGAAACCAACAGGTGGTACATCATCCTCGATCTCTTTCATCTTCTTGGAGAACATCATCTCTTTTAGATTGATGTCTGTCATATCAGCAAAGAACTGAGATGTAACAAAGTATCCGAACATGACCAGATTCATCATTAAGTCATCATGG
>NZGQ01000062.1 GCA_002689565.1 Methanobacteriota archaeon
TGTTACCAAATCATGGTCAGTTCCAATTTCAACTGTACGTGCTGGAGGCGGTAATTCCGCTGTAGATAATTTCCTAACAGTGGCCGCTTTGTTTAGTGGGGACCATACTGCTAACCGAGACGTTGTTTCTGCAGCAGATTCTAAGATGGCTCCAACGATTGACGTAGGAGTACAATCATTCACAATCAATAACCCAAGTGCAGCAAACGGCGGATACATCAATGGTGACGTTATAGATGTCCAGGCATCTGTCATCAATAATGGCGTTGATGCGTACACAGACGGGGGAGATGTTAGATTCTACTACAAGGTAAACAATGCAAAGACATATGTCGGTTCCACACAAAGTCTAAGCAACTTTGCGACTAATGGTGCAACTCAATCATTCAGTGGACAAATTGATACTACATCTCTGCCAAGTTCTGCTTATCAAACTACATTCGGAGTAGAAATATCCAATCTAGTAGCAGACAAGTCTAGCTCAAACAACGAGGGTACTGAAATCGTACCACACGATCTTGTACCTGTCGCTCGAAAGGCGCAGGTGATTGGAAGCAATCAAATCGAGAGAGGAGATAACTTCTTGATCGAAGCAAAAACTACTTTCAATGATGCTGTTGATACAAATACATCATTCTTCACTTTCGATGTTGAAGTATCACCTACAGGTATGGACCAGTGGGTAGGTGGAGACATGATTGTTGGAGGCGACCAAGTATTCCAGGAAGGAACTTCCAATGAACATCGCCAATACCTAGTCAAGCCGAGCATGAACATGGGAGCAGGAGACTACGACATCCGTCTTCGCTCAATCGATTCAAGAATGCAGACTAGCGATTGGCAAATCACAACTAACGGATTTACTCTGAAGAATGCAATGCCTGTAATTACTTCTGATCCTGTACCAACAGTGAAAGTCCAAACCTCGACCAAGGTATCAGTTATCAGCAACATCAATGATGCTGAAACTGCTCTAGATGAATTGGTAATTACAAGCACAAGCCCAAACTTTGTAGCATGGCACCCTGCGACTGAAGAAATCGAAGTTTACTTCGAGAACATTCGCTTCGTTAACGGTCAACCAACTGCTTCTGGAATCGAAGTTTCTGTCAACGACGGAACCGATACTGCCTTCGGAACCTTGCTATTCAATGTCATTGAAAACGGCCAACCTCGATGGGCTGGTGTTCAGAAGCAATACGTAGACGAAGCGTCCTCTGCTTCTCTTTACTTGCTCCCTTATCTTTCAGATACGGATGACAGCGGAAACCTCGCATCTACTCAAGATCTAATGTTGGCAATTGTCGATAACACCAACCCAGATTTGTTGGATATCTCGCTAAATGGATTTACCCTAAATTATGCTACAAGCGATGAGGATATCAACGGCGAGACAACTATCACAGTTCGTGCAAGTGACGGAGAACAATACTCTGACCAGATTATCACAATAGCAATCACTCCAGTCAATGACGCTCCACGTCTTGATTTGTCTGAATTTGAGGGCCTGCGCCTAAAGGTTGGAACTCAGAAAGTCATATTCCTAAATGAGATTTTAACAGATGTGGATGGTAATGTCAACGAAGTAACTGTAACAGCAACTAACCCTACACCAGGGGCTGCACGTGTCAACTTCCTTGACAACACACTAACACTCATATGGGACACTGCAGGAATGCAGACTGTAACAATTCAAACTGAGGACCGATATGACTCAAACCTCTATGTCCTTGAAGTAGATGTTTATGACAGCATGCCTCTATTAGTTGGAGAGGGACCAGATGCTGATGTAACTCTCAGCGTTTCAAACATCTACATTGGAGAAGTTCCAGAAGTTACAATGTTCCTAAACAAGGATGATGTAACAATCACATCTCTGTCAAGCACATGGCAGTTATGTAACTCATTAACTGGAATTTGTATAATCAATGAAGTGCACGAACACGATATCACCTCCAAGAGTCTTGGTTGGACCTTTGACCCAACAAAGGGACAGGTAAATGATAATGGAATGCGAAACAAGGATTACATTACTGTTTCAAAGGTCACGGCATTAGCCTCAAACGGTGATAAATTCGAGTACAAAGGAACCACTCAAAAATGGGAATCCAATGAAATGCCTCCTGGGCCAGAGACAATGACTGAAGAAGAAGTCAAGGAACTTGTAGCAGAACTCGATGAAGCAATCAGTACCAAGAAGTCTGAAATTGAAGGCATGGAAGAAGGAACTCCTGCTTACGATGAAGCTGTTTCGGAATTAGATGATTTGAAAGCTGACAGAAAAGAAGCATGTGATTACACAACTTGTATTGACAATACTGCAGGAAGTGCAGACGATGCATCCAGCGATTCTGGATTGGATCTAACTGTAGTATTGATTGTAGTTGGAGTGATCATCGCTGCTCTGCTAGCAGGATTGATGTTCATGCGTGGAGGAAAGGGCGGCTCTCAAGAACAGATGGTTGACTGGGCTAACCAACTTCCAGCTAACGATGCAGTTGCGAACTCTATGTATGGAGGAGCACAAGAAATATTCCAACAACCAGTCGCAGCACCTGCGCCAGTTGCTGCTCAAGTTCCAGCAGGAGCACCACCGCTACCTCCTGGAGGTCTTCCAGCAGGATGGACTATGGAGCAGTGGGCTTATTACGGCCACCAATACCAGCAATGAGCGGTATTGATTGGTTGATTTTGAAACCTATGGCGTTTGCCAAACGCCTAAAATGGACTGTGTAGGAGGACCTAATGTGACCGAAGAGGAAGTAGCCGAAACATCCGATTCAGAGGAAGAGGAACAAATCTCCGANGAAGAGGAAGTAATGGTCACTGTTTGGAGTCCTGAGGCGACTGAAAACATCGAATTAAACAACACACCTGTTGATGAATGGGTGCGTAGTATCGACTTCAATAATACAGAAGAAGTACCAATCCCTGAAAGACTAGTNGACCAAGTAATAGGTCAAGAAGCNGGTTCTGTTGTAATTCGAAAAGCNGCTGAACAGCGCAGACACATGATGATGATTGGAGACCCAGGCACTGGAAAATCAATGTTGGCNAGATCAATGACAGAGTTGCTGCCACAAGATAAACTCGAGGACATTCTTTGTTATCCAAATGATGATGATGAAAACGAGCCAAGAGTCAGAACTGTTCCNGCTGGAAGAGGTGACAGAATTGTCAAGAGCCAAAAAGAGGCTGTCAGAATCCAAAGAGAAAAGAGTCAGAAAATGCTTATGATAGGATTCGTTGCTATCGCTTTCTTATTGGCTGTAGTTGCAATCCAAAGCGGAGACATACTAACACTGCTATTCGGAATGTTGCTCCTTATGTTCGGTTACATGTTCCTACGTTCTAGAATGGGAGGAGCTGACGAAGCACGCATACCAAAGGTACTGGTAAAGCACCAAGGTCAAGATTCCCCTCCTTTCGTGGACGCTACTGGAACACTTTCAGGAAGTCTTCTGGGAGATGTAAGACACGACCCCTTCCAGAGTGGTGGAATGGAGACTCCCGCACACGACAGAGTAGAGCCNGGAGCAATTCATNGAGCNCACGGTGGAGTATTGTACATCGACGAAATTAATCTATTGAGATTAGAAGAGCAACAAGCTCTCCTAACCGCAATGCAAGAGCGTGCTTTTCCAATTTCTGGCCGTTCAGAACGTTCCAGTGGCGCCCTTACAAAAACTGAAGCCGTACCATGTGACTTTGTTCTGATTGCAGCAGGTAACTTGGATGCAATACAGGGAATGCACCCCGCTCTGAGAAGTCGTATTCGCGGCTATGGGTATGAAGTCTANGTCAATTCACACATGCCGGATACTACGGCAAATAGAAGACGTTTGATTCGATTTATCGCACAAGAAGTTCGAAGGGATTTGGGTACATCAAGAGAGATTCCTCATTTCGATAGAACAGGTGTTGCCGTGATTCTACGCGAAGCTCAACGTAGAGCTGGGCGCCGTGGAAAGTTATCTCTGCGCTTGCGTGAACTTGGCGGATTAGTCAGAATAGCAGGAGACCTAGCATGTGAAGAGGGTGCAGAATACACAACATCTCGACACGTNTTGGCTGCAAGAAATATCGCTAAACCACTCGAGCAACAAGTCGCAGATCGAATGATTGAGCGTCGACAAGAGTACTCGTTGATTGTTAATTCAGGAACTAGAATTGGCCGTGTAAATGGTTTGGCAGTCCTTGGAGCAGATTCGGGATTATCTGACTACAGTGGAATCATGCTACCTGTCGAGGCGCTTGTAACTCCATCTCTTGGCGGTGGAGGCAAGGTTCTTGCAACTGGTGGATTATCAGATCTTGCGAAAGAGAGTGTCACCAACGTCAGTGCCGTGATTAAGAAATTGACAGGAAAAGATGTTTCTGATTACGANATNCATATTCAGTTCGTNGANACTCATGGTGTNGATGGAGATTCTGCATCTATCACAATTGCAACAGCAATAATTTCAGCACTAGAAAATATTCCAATTAGACAAGANCTGGCAATGACTGGTAGCCTCTCTGTAAGAGGTGAAGTACTACCTATTGGTGGCGTTACTGCCAAGATAGAATCTGCTGCTAAAGCAGGTATCAAGTCAGTNATCATCCCTCGTGCAAATGCCCAGGATGTATTACTTGACCAACAATTCGAGAACATCGAAGTGATTGCTGTGGACACACTGGACGAAGTGATGGAACACGCTCTGATAGTTGGTGAAATGAAAACAAGCCTTGTNGAAAGACTGTCTGCAGTAATAGACAGATTAACCCCCGAGGTTTCACCTACTAGTCAAGCATCTTGATTACATCAATCTTGGCAACTTTGTTTATTTATTCAAAGAAAACTTAGGTGTAGAACTCAAGTATTGGTAATTCCTGTCCCCCCTTATGGGAGAGACNTCTACCGTAGTTAACAATCCGAATTTCCATCGAAGAATTGCTACTTTCTCCCACTCTGCAATCATTCTGACCGTATTCTGTTTGGCAATGATTCACTTAGAATCAGTGTTGAAACCATTCTTCATCGCCATGGGAATTTATTTCGTATTGAAACCTGGTGCAGACTGGCTATCAAAGAATAATTTTCCTGTATTTTTGTCATACTTGACAATGCTATTACTATTTATTCTAATTCTAATTTCTACGGCGTTTTTCGCTTGGACCCAAGCGGCAGGACTCATCGAAGACGAGGATAGACAGGAAGAGTACAATGACAAACTAAACCACAAATGGAAGAAGTTGAAGGATCTTCCAATTGTAGGTCCTGCGATTAAGGAATCAATAAAGGAAGACACTGGAACAATTGGTGGTGATTTAGAAAGCATGGGGGTCGGTTCTGGCGGTTCTGCAACCGATCTAGTTGCGTCGGTAGTTAGCGAGGTTGGGACTTTAGTTACAACAAGCATTACCGTTCTATTCTTTTTGATATTCATTATTTTTGAAGCGCATTTGTTACCTGGAAGAATAGATAGAGCTTGGCCAGATGGTGCAAGTGAACGTGTAGAAATTATTCAAACTCAAATCGAAGAAGGAATCAACACATACATCATCGTAAAAACTGGATGTGGAATAGGTAGCGCAATTATTGCTGCCATAGTGATGTTCATGTTTGGAATAGATTTGTGGTTTGTTTGGGCTGTAATGACATTCATACTGAATTATGTACCATATATCGGTTCCCTTATTGCAACAATACCACCACTTGTCCTTGGTTTGATTCTNNTATCGCCATCAGGATTGTTGATATTGACTATACTATTACTCGTGAATCAACAATTGTGGGGTAATTACATTGAGACAAAATGGGCAGGTAGAGCTCTAGATTTGTCCCCTGTAGTTCTTCTTTTGATTACTGCATTTTCATTCTGGCTTTGGGGGATACTAGGAATGATCCTAGCAGTACCTCTCTTTGCAATCGTCAAGATAGTATTAGAGAACATCGAAGAAACAAGACCAATCGCAATCTTACTTTCTGAAAGAGCCCCAACTCTGGAAGAGGCCTGGCAAGATGCACTCAAAGATGGAAACCTATCCTCTGGCGAATTTCACAAACTTTCCGAATTACAGAAAAGATTGGGAGTTTCTGATGAAGAAGTTGCAAGAATCTCAAGTCGTTCCGCAGCACAAACTGTGTTGAAACGCGGTAGGGCACGTGTCGATGAAATCGAATTCATATTGAGTGCTGTTGCAGAAAGGCCTCAATTTGCAGATATCACTGACGAAATTAAGAAAGGAAAGGTTTCGAAGACCTTACGCAATCAGTTAGAAAAACTAATTCAAACACTTGATGAAGAGTCAGAAGAAGAATGATCACAGAGTTTCTCTGAGCAACTTCTCCAATTCTGTGTTAATCATCAGAATCAAAGTACCAAACTCAGGAGGAATGTTTGGATCTTCATACAATTCCTCCAACTTGGCTTGAGTAATTGCAATTCTAATATCCATTTCTTTAGCTTTGTTCAGTAGCCATTGCTCGCAAGCTTCCTTGGCACCCTTACGGATGTTTCTAGGAACTTTAGGATCATCAATCTGGTTAATTACTGTAGCAATTTGCCCCAACTTAGTCTCGATGTCGGACATAATACACACCTGCACAAACTCCTGCGCACGACCCACCTCAAACGTGTCTCCTTTAAGGTGATTGCCGCCACCCGTGTTACATGGATTCGGATGAAGTCATTTCTTGGACCCGATTAATTGTCCTTTTCTGGGCCATGGGAATCGCAGCATGGCTAGACCATAAAGAGAGGAGAGTCCCCAATCAGTTCTGGATNACTTGGTCAAAACCTGCAATTTTCTTNTGGTTTCTCGATTTGATGAATTCTGAAGCGGAATGGTATGTTTTCGCGACNGCAGCNGGAATGGTTGCCTATGCATCCGTAGCAGTTATTGGAAGACCAACANTCAAGGATATTTNTTCAGGAAGCAAATTAGATATCGCCGTCTGTATATGGTANNTTGTTGGAATTGCAGGTGTGGTACAAGGGTTGTTGATGCATACTGATGAATCAATAATTTCAGTATTAGCTGGAGATGCTAGTGATTCTGCAACATTATGGTGGTCAACATTTGCAGTATTCATTCCGATTTTGCTTGTCGACATGGCATGGAGGTTGAGATTAATTCACGGCGGCGCTGATTGTAAGGGACTAATGTGGGTAGCAATTTTAGTTCCTTCATGGTCAAGTATTCCAGTGATTTTCCCTCAAGCGATGGATAACGCCGTAATCGCTATGCCTCCTGCTATNGCATTGCTAGTTTGGGGTGGCTTAACGTTCCTAATTTTACCAATAATCATGGTAATTAAGAACATAAAAGGCGGCAATACCAACCTAAAATTGATTTGGCACGCAGAGAGAATGAATATTGACAAAGTAATGGATAATCATGTTTGGCTACTCTCTTCAATTGCCGAAATGCCGAGTGGTGATAAAAAAGTGGTTCACAAGACAAGAGCACCTAGAAAGACACCAACAAAAGAAAAACTCNCNNCNGAAATNAATATNCTAAAGGAAAATGGTGTTGAAGAAGTGTGGGTTACAAGAAAATACCCACTTTTAGTATTCTTATGGCCAGCAATAATTCCTATGTTCTTGTTAGGAGACCCTATGGCACATTTGATGCCACTTTTGGGACTATGATCAAGCGCCCTTGCGCTCAACATTCTTAGGACGTAGTCCCTTGTAACCACACTTGCGGCAAACTGTAGCACGCATAGCATTACGTGCATTGCACTTCATGCAAATCTTCACATGAAGCAAACGCGCTTCTGCTTCAGGGAATCGTGCCATATTCCGCCGACCCACTCCCTGTATTTAACCCAAACCGTGCACCATTTACCCACTGTTTCAAGCACTGGAGGCCTGTGGAGTGAACTGTGCGCATAATTCGGCTACCAGGGATACACCATGACGCTAACGCAGTCATCTTTTCTGGTAGGGAGAGCAATGTTCTAGTTGATGCAGGTACGACATGGTACCAAATGTTGCAAGTTGAAAGAATCACAGGCCACCTAAGTCGTGACCAAGCACAAGAAAAAACACTTGATACAATCCTATTGACTTCACGAAGATACCCTTTTGCAGGCGGGGCCAAACATATTTCAGAGGCCAATGGAAACATNCCAATTTACATNCATCCTGATGCGATTTCAGTACTNGAAACNGGTGANTTCTATTCGACATGGGCGAACCGATATGATTCTGATATGCCAAGTACTAGATGTGAGCCTGTTTCACAAGGCGACGTTTTCAATTTGGGAGATGGTGAACTAATGGCGATTTCATTACCTGGCCATTGCAGCGATGGCATGGGGTATTTCGAAAAGGAAAGAGGAGTTTTAGTTACAGGTTCGGTCCTACCAAGAGCAGATAGCCCTAGTAGGTGGGACATGCCAGGAGGAAGTCTGCCGGATTTGATAACCTCTCTGAAAACGATTGATGACCTTTCACCAACCAGTATTGTTCCTGCTAGAGGGCCAGCAATCAAAGGAGATTCTCGCATAACTGAAGTGATTAATCAGCANCTTTCTTTTTATGAAGAGTGTTTAGAAAATGACGGCTTAGCACCCCGTAGCTGGCCAAGACCTGCAAGAACTGCATACTTTTTGACATCAGACCCGCCATGGCCTCAGAACGAAGTTGAGGACCTAGGCAACAACAAGTGATTTTTGTCCTGTCCAAGTTACTACTTTCCTTTCCCATCCTTGTTGAATGTGTAGATCTTGACCAACAATACGCAATGCTGAGGCTGGGCCATCTAAATCAAANAGATTCATCACACGATTAGGGACATTTTTCCCGACCATAAATACTGAACCATTTTCNCATCCAACCAATATGCTTTCACCACTAATAGATGAGGAGCATAGCGATCTTACCTTTGATTCTGNTACTACAAATCGATCGATAATTTCCATCGAATTTAGCAAGATTATGTTTACACCTCCATATTCGTCACCAACTACTACCCTATCGACAAGGCCATTTGGCCCAATCAATCCAAGTAATACACTTGCACGTGCTTCTATTCTTANTCTTCTNTGCTTACCATCTCTAGGTTTCCAAACTATTGTGGAATCGTCCATTGCAATGACGTTNCCACCCGGCGTTACCATCGAGCGAATTACTGTTCTCAACTGTCTCATGACAACTGAATTGCTGGCCGGGGGTCTACTTTCATTTCCCAGACACGTTGTGTGAAAGTGAAAGTGAATCAATAATGTGTATTGGAGTCATCTTTGTTGTCTTTCTTCCACAACTTGTAGCAAGATTTGCATACACGAACCCGGTTTTTGCGAACNGTAAATGCTCCTTCACCCCAAGTGTCGATCGCATTTTCTTGACTTAGAGATCGGCCACCTAGATGCTTATCTGCAAAACCATCACAACTAGAAATCCCACAAGGTATTACCCCTGGCTTTGCTTCTTTCTTCGCCCCCGCTTTTTTACGCTTACTGGAAGGTATTCGGACCTTGCGTTGTGTGCGGTTTGTTTGGCGGCTCATGCATTGATGCACTGTAANNCATCAAATGAAACTATCTTAATTTACATCGCCCTGCAATTCACTATTTAGGACATCATTTAAGATACGATTTAATTGTCTAAGNGTGACTTCAGAAACCTTAGCAACTTTNCATATTTCTGCCTGAGTTCTTTTGTGACCGCTTTGGGATGCAGCTTTGTAAATTAGAGCNGCAGCAACGCCCATAGGTTTCTTGCCCTGCCACAGATTCACATGAGGCTTTAGGACATTCCACAGATGATCTACTTGCAAAGAGATGTTAGGAGGCAATTGCAAGTCGCTGATGAAACGACTGAAGTAATCAGACGGGCTTGAGATTTTATGCATGTTGAACTTACGTGAAATATGACGAATCATACGTGACAATTCTTTTTCACAGACTTGAAAGGTCTGACTAATTTCTGGTATCTGTCGTGGCACACCTTCTCTACGAGCGACCAAGTAAGTACATGCAGCAGTTACTCCAGCAATCGAGCGACCTGTTACAAANCCTTGGTGAGATAGAATCTTGTAAAGCCTGCATACCTCTTCTTGCATTGATTTTGGCAAACCAGATTTATCTCTAACCATCTGGTTTGCTTTTACAAGATTGCGNGCACGACTCGCCCTGGTTTTGGANCGCTCATCCATAACTCGACGACGACGCCAATCTCTGCGCGCTTTTGCAGACATTCCATGGCGACTAGCTGCCCCTGAAGTCAAATCCGAACTCGCAATACTGGTGTTGAGACCTTTGTCCGCTAAAGTGTGGGTCATGGGAGCTCCAATTCTAGAACGGTCAGTAGTATTGTCGTGGTTTGTCCAGTCAATACCTGGATCAATCACATTTTCCTCAACAACTAAACCACAGCCTCCACAAGAAACTTCGCCGCGACTGTTGTCATTCCTCCAGTCTAAAGTTCCACACTCGATGCAAGGCTTGGTATGTCCGTCTACAACTCTNCGTTGGGGGCGACTAGAACCAAGTCCCTTACGGGCAACATTATTTCTTTGCANATTCTTCTTTTGTTCCGCTTGAAAGCGNGTTTCGTCATCATGTACCATACTTCTCAACTCCGAGTTTANTAGTTATGTCACTNNGATATAAACTTGTCGATGGNAATCCCTTTCTNACCCGGGATACTGCANCTCCACTGGTTGTTTTTCCCCGCTGACAATAGTTATGTGTTTCCGGACTATTTAAACCCGTGGTTTTTTTGCATCNCANCACANATTTAGAATNCTCATTTATTACTAAATNAGNCCGATAAAANCGGCATTAGCNNATTACCTATTTANGACCAAAGTGGTTTTACTTTCATGCGCATAGTTCATGCACTCTATGCTATGCGCAACAGACGAGAAGCATGTCNGCTACGATAGTACTCGGNGCCCAATGGGGAGATGAAGGAAAAGGAAAACTGGTTGACAGGCTTGCTGAAACGGCCACCTGGGTCGCNAGATTCCAAGGAGGAAACAATGCAGGCCACACNGTTGTTCTAGGNGACAGAGTACTGAAATTCCATTTACTTCCTTCNGGNATAACTCGTGAAGAATGCGGCCTAGTACTTGGAGATGGAATGGTTATTGACCCATGGGTTCTCGATAAAGAACTCAATGACTGGGTAGAAGGTGGAGGAAGCGATCCTTCTGGNAAGCGCCTTTTCATNTCAAATCGTGCACACATTATCTTGCCCTATCACACATATATTGACGGATTAGACAAGAAAATCGGTACNACTGGCAGAGGAATTGGTCCAACGTACGCTGACAAAATTAACCGAATAGGTCTACGATTTGCAGATTTACCATACTGTGATTTTCAGGAAATGGCTGCGCGTCAAAACAAGGCTCTAGAGCACGCTGGATGCAGACAGAGAGTAACTACAGAAGAATTAGAAGAACAAGTTAGTTGGATAAAGCAGAGATTTGGTAGCGCAATTACAGATACTGGAATTTTACTTGACAATGCATTAAAGATGGGCGANAGAATTATTCTGGAAGGTGCNCAAGGGTGTCTNTTAGACATCGACCAGGGGACATTCCCCTTCGTAACATCTTCAGTAACATCTAGAGGAAATGCGACCCACGGTGCTGGAATCCACCCCGGCCATGTAGATACAGTAATAGGAATCACAAAGGCGTACATAACTCGTGTTGGCAATGGGCATATGCCTACCGAATTGTATGACGATGTAGGAGAACATCTAACCCAAGTTGGACACGAATTCGGCACCACTACCGGTAGGAGACGCCGTTGCGGCTGGTTCGATGCGGTTGTAATGCGGCACTCTAACAGAGTTAACGGGTTTACTGAAATTGCACTTACAAAATTAGACGTCTTAGGTGGGCTTGATGAGATTAAGATTTGCGTCGGCTACAAAATGGGAGACGCTGAAATTAACGAAATGCCAGCAAGTGCGGTCGCA
>NZGQ01000022.1 GCA_002689565.1 Methanobacteriota archaeon
CTTGCATGGTTCAAGCAAGACATGGACGGAGATGGCCAAATGAACGGACCATCTGATTGGGATACCGACGGTGATGGAATGCCAGATGGTTTCGAGTTTTGTTTCTCTAACGAAAACGAACATCCTGGTACAGGAGCTGTGGCAGCATCACAGACCTTAGATCCAGCTAACAACTCTGATGGATATGGAGACTGGGACGAAGATGGAATGAATAACATCGAAGAATACCAAGTCGCTCTTGCTTTCGGAGAAGCTAAATTCACCTCACCATGGCATGCTGACACCGATGAAGACGGAATGCCTGACGGTTGGGAAGCAACAAACGGCCTCGATCCTAGGGATGGTTCCAACGGTGATATCGACTCAGATCGAGATGGATATGATGCCGATGGAGATGGTTCAGTAACCTTCTCAACTCTAGAAAATACTGCATTAGTTGTCGCAATTGATGTAGAACTTGATGACTGGGTTAACGCTAATGAGACAGTTGCAAGGGCAAGAATCACTCTTTCAGGGGGTAATCAACAAGTTATTCCTCTGGTGGCTCCGGTAGATGGGTGGGTATATGCTATCAATGTTGAAGTTGGAGACACAATCGAGAGTCGATTGGATGTATGGATTGAAATTGTCGAAATTGAAGAAATGTTCACGAATTTAATGGAATACAACGCACGAGATTCTGACGGAGACGGAATAATAGATGGTCGCTCTACAGACCCACTAAATCCCGATACTGATGGTGACGGTCTCAAGGACGGAATCGAGGTAATTGGTTGGGAGATTCTAGTCGTAAACCGCGGTGTACAAACAACACACGTCACATCTGACCCAGGACTTTGGGATACCGATGAAGATGGGTTGTCTGACTTTAAGGAATTCAGTGAAATATGTGGCGCTGGTTCTAATGCATCCAATGCTGATACAGATGGAGATGGCCTTGGAGATCAGGCTGAGGCTCTGAATGGATTCTCATGGTATGGAGAAGATTACTTCACCAGTCCATGTATGTATGATACAGACAACGATGGTTTGGAAGACGGTGAAGAGGTAATTTTAGGCCAGGATAACTTCCTTACCCACGCAAATAATTCCGATACCGACGATGACGGATTGATTGATGGTAATGAAGTACTGTTTGTACCTCGTCCTTACCAAAACCCAACAAATCCATTGATCAATGATACTGATGCTGATGGAATGCTTGATGGTTGGGAGATGCAAGTTGAATCAGTTGAAGATAATTCAAAGTCTCACTCGCTTTGGGTTGTTACTGACTTGTGGCTACCTCCTGGTTGTGAGTCAATGATTGAATGTGGACTAGACGAGGGTGGCTATGTGTGGAAGAATTGGCTCGGTGGTTTCATTCTTGAAAAGAAATACGAAGTTTACGAGATGAATATCACAAATTTCGTCATAACTTCCAATCCTCTTTGTGATGGTTGTAATGGAAGGTGGGCACTTGACCCATCACTGGGTTCACTGAAGGATGATACTTACGACATTGACAATGATACACTATCTAACGGTGCTGAAGCCCCTGATAGATGGAACACTAATCCCGTCGATGATGATACAGATGGTGATCTATTACCGGATGGTTGGGAAGTTAGATACTCAGAAGAAGCTCTTGTCATTGGACTTGTAGATAATTCCACCTACAGTGCATATGGTGCGCGTGGAGTTATGGATCCGGCTCTGAAGGATTCCGATGGCAATGGAATTGATGACGGTATGGAAGATATAGACAATGATGGTCTGAACAGAACTGGACTGATTGCTAAGTANTGTCCTTCATATGAAGATCCACAATCTAGCAACTGTCACATANATCCAGATACNCCTGACGGNAAGATGTTCTATGACAATCTTGAGAATTACACAAGTTANGAAGAATTNGTNAATGGTACTAACCCAATNCGAAATGACACAGATGGTGATGATTGGGACGATGGCCCAGAGGTATACTACCAAGANCATGATAATGATGGCATGGCTACAGGTTGGGAGTACTACTTCAATTTCGATCCATNTGACGATTCAGATCGTATGGTNGATACAGATGGTGATGGNCACGTNAACTATTGTGAATACAAGTGGGATACAAATCCACGTGATATCAACAGTTTCCCGGGCCAGGGACAGTTGTGTAATCCGTTTGAGGAGTGATAAATGCGGCAAGTAATGAAGTCATGCTTAGTCATAACTTCAATGCTGATTATTTTAATTCCAATTTCNGGAGCCNNCGATTTNNCGAGTGATCAGAGCAGTAAATTAACGAGTTCAGTCGAAGATGGTTTATGGGTAAACCAAACCCTGACGATAAATGGTACCACTACTCTAAATCCTCAAAGTGCTGATTGGGTTTTGTATGACATAACCGAACCATACACAGAATGGCCGGTATTACGTAGCGGAGATTTCTTTACTACTGTACTACCAATTTCAGAAGGTTTGTGGAATTGGTCACTAACTATCGATGTCTTTGGATTAAATTGTACATGTTGGTTGGAAATCGGTCAACCCGATGGCCTTGGAAAAGAATTTTTGAACAGGATTGTCTTCATTGGCGAAGGTCCACATAATCCTGTAATCTCAGCAAATCACGATAATTCGATTGTTGTTGATGGTTCGGAAGAAGTCTCTTTCAGAGCAGTGCTTTCAGATTCACAATCAAATGAATCTTCGATAATCCTTGGCTGGTGCTTTGCTCCAAATGGGGCATGTGACGGCCAAACGTTTTCCTCACAGGTAGATGTTTCCTGGGATGGTAATATTGGTTCAATTGAAATAAATGTATCAGATTTAGGTTTAAGTGATGGAATTTGGCAATTTACATACTCATTACAAGATGCATTTTTACGATTATCTCCTCATGTTGAACTTACGGTATTTGTTGATCAAAACGATCCAATTTCATCATTGATTGCTCCTGAATTAGCACAAGAAGGCGAGATTATTTTGATAGATGGTAGTGGATCTTCTGATGGTGTATGGAGTAATAATTTACAGTCCATTTGGTACATAACAGGGCCTGATGGAGTAACCTATGTTCCGAATTCAAATACAACAAATGGTTTACTATACGTATCATTGAACGAGTCAGGTAATTACACCATTCGATTAGATGTAATTGATTGGGTAGGTAGAATGTCTAGTGCAAGTACTACTGTATTGATCGAAAATGTAGTTCCATCTATTGAATTAGGCATCAAAGGTAGTGATGTTAACAATCCAAACTCTTGGCAAATATTAGAGAGCGAGGAGCTAGAGATATTTACTATGATTTCCGACACTGGTAGTGATGTCGACTCAATAATTTATTCATGGTACCTNGATGGTGAATTGGTTTCTAATTCTGAAAATTTGACTATAGAAAATCTGGATGTCGGTCAGTATCAACTTAACTTATCAATTGTAGATGATAATGGGGCAACCGATTATTATGAAATGGAATTAACAGTTAAGCCAAAACCCAAAACAATTCCTGATGAATTCAGTATTGCTGGAATTATTGTCATATTAGGAATAATCGGGTTTGGTATTCTGATCTTTAAGCGTATGAATTCNAATGAAAGTAATACTACTAGTTTGCCTAAATGGGATGGCAATACTAACCAAAAAGCATCGGATTCAGGTAATGTAGATAGCGATGAAAATCAATTATGGGATTGAAACATACTTGTGCTAATAAGGCAAGAGATGAAAAATCAGTTCCCATACCGAGTATCATGTGGGGGGATTCACTTCAGGCGGTAGGCGATGAGCCTGCAACTATCACCGATGATGAATTTCGGTCACGTCAGGCAAGATTGTTTTCACAATTAAGACCAGGTGATTTGCTTATCATTACTGCACCTCACGAATCTACCCGTTCTAATGATGTACACTATCCTTACAGGACAAGTAGCGACATGCTGTACCTATGTGGGTGGGAAGATCCAGAGGCTGTTTTCTGTGCTTACAATGACGATGGAAAATGGATTACAACGTTATTTGTCCAACCAAAAGACATTTTGAAAGAGATATGGGAAGGTAGGCGTCCAGGTATTCAAGGAGCAGTAGAAAACTGGCCAATAGACAAGGCTGTGTCACATGAANATTTAGATGAAGAATTATCTAGCATGTTGGTAAAATGCTCACGAATTCTTGTTAAACTTGGTATTGATTCTGATGTTGACAAGTTGGTGGATTCAGAAATAAAGTCTAATTCTAGAGACAGACAGAAATTCGGCCTTGGTCCGGTTAGTATTGTCGACCCTTCAGGAATGATTAATGAATTGAGATTAAGAAAATCATCTGCTGAAATTAATTTAATGCGTCATTCTGCAAAAATTGCAGCACAAGCTCATATTCAAGCAATGGCGAACACTAAGCCAGGTGTAGGTGAATGGCAACTCGAAGGTATAATCGAAGGCCTATTCAAGTATTGTAATACATCTGGTATTGCATATCCTTGTATTATTGGTAGTGGAGAAAATGCAACAATTTTACACTACACAGTGAATGATGATACATGTGATGATGGAGAAATCATACTCATTGATGCAGGATGTGAATACAAAGGATATGCTTCNGACATCACTAGATCGTGGCCTGTTAATGGTAAATTCACAGAAGCTCAAGCAGAAATCTATCAGATTGTATTGGATGCACAACTTTCAGCAATAGACCAGTGCCGTGTAGGCAATGCCTATGATGCTCCTCATCAGGCTGCAAGAAAAGCATTAGCAGAGGGTCTTATCAGAATTGGAGTGATTAAACAGAATTTGGAAGAAGCACTAGGCCCAGATGGAGAATTGAGTAAATGGTATATGCACAATACAGGCCACTGGTTAGGAATGGATGTCCATGATGTGGGAGTATATCGCCCTGGTGAAGATCCAAGAGTTTTCGAAGAGGGTATGGTGATCACCGTTGAACCGGGATTATATTTCGGAGCTTGGAGACCAGATGTAGAATGTCCTGAAAAATATGCAAATATAGGAATCAGAATCGAAGATGATGTTCTAATTACTAATGATGGTCCAGACGTATTATCTGGCGATTGCCCAAAAACAATCGCTAATATCGAAGCAATCGTTGGAACTGTTTGAGTGAGAACTATGTCTTGGAGTCAAATCCTCGAGTCACACATGAGCACGGGTGAGAGACTCAGTGTTGATGATGCTATCATATTGTACCGGGATGCTCCACTCCACGCTTTACGTCGCTCTGCTAATCAGCGGCGAATTGAAATGAATGGCAATAGAGAGGTCACATATCTTATTGATAGGAATATCAATTACACAAATGTGTGTACAATAAATTGTCAATTTTGTTCATTTTACCGNCCACCTGGTCATGAAGAAACTTACACCCAAACGATTGAAGAAATAAGTGAACGTGTTAGACAACTTGAAGCNATCGAAGGTTCAAGAATTCTCATGCAAGGTGGAGTGAACCCAGATCTTGGAATTGATTACTACACCAACTTACTAAAATCACTTCGAACACGTCATCCCTCAATTGATTTGGACTGTTTTTCTCCTATTGAAATTGAAGGAATTGCAGATGTTACAAACACTTCTACACTTGAAGTTCTCACACATCTCAGAGAAGCGGGAATGCATGGCTTACCCGGTGGTGGTGCTGAAATGCTCGTTGAAGATGTTCGAAATGATGTTTCTCCAAAGAAAGGTTCCCCTGATAATTGGTTGAGGGTTATGAAAGAAGCACAATCCTTGGGATTGATTACTAGCGCTACCAATGTATTTGGTTTTGGAGAAACTATAGAAAACCGCATCGAACATATGCATAGAATTAGAGAATTACAAGATTACAGTGTTGAAAATTATTCTAACGGGTTTACATCATTCATATCATGGCCCGTTCAATTAGAAAACAATAGTTACGGAAGAAGAAATCGTGGTAGAAATAAGTACGAATTAGGAGCAGGGCCAACAGAATATTTGCGCCATGTTGCAATTTCACGCTTATTCTTTGACAATGTTCAGCATATACAGGCATCTTGGCCCACAATGGGGCTGTCGATTGCCCAAATGGCATTACTTGGTGGAGCTGATGATGCGGGTTCNACGATGATGGAGGAAAATGTCGTATCTGCTTCNGGTACTAGTAAAATCGAAGCTAGTGAGATGGAATTACAAGATGCAATTATTCGTGCAGGTTTCACTCCTNGAAGGAGAAACTCTCGCTATGAANTACTCNATACTCCAGCAGCACCNACCGCTTTGTCGGAATTAGCAGCCCCGCCNCCNTCTCAATTCTGAGCATACCAAACCAACAANATGTTGGCTCTAATCCTTCGATCGCCACCGTTGGTGTCTTGAGGTGAGTATTCTTGGCCGTTGAACAGTCCTTTGTAACGAAGATTGTTTGTTGTTGAATTATCAACCCAATCAGTAATGTCGTATGTCCATTGCTTTACGTCCTGTCCTGCACACCATCCTGCTCTTCCATATGGCCAAGAGCCAAATTGATTAGCAACAACTCCCCTATCAACTTCCTTNTCACAACCTTGATTATCGTATACAATCGGATGCCATTCATANGCAGTGTTTCCATTCAAGAAATAATGATGCTCATGGTCGCAGAATTCAGCACAGTTGGCTTGATCCTGATTGAATCCGTGCCCAGTGATCGTTGAGACAATCTTCACACTGTGATAATCTGATAAGGCCGTGAAGTTGTGTTGGCGATTGTATCTTGATTCGTTGTTGTATTCACCGGCNAATTGGCCNCCATCATCGAACATTTTCTCACCGCTAATACTTCTNTCNCCTANATCCCAGTCTGAGAATAANAGTTTGACAGTCATAGTACCTTTATTCGCACCCTGATACTTGAAATTACGAACATCATTGTCTTGCAACATAAACAGATACGGAGTGATGTCGGTCAACCAACGCCCCTCGCGACCATAGGTGGTAATCCAACGCATAAATTCTGTACCACACTTGCTAGAGTTATCTCGGTCACAGATCTTCATGTATGCTAGGTAATCCCATTCGTGACAACCGCCATAACTTCCATCNGAATTTTGGTATCTNTTCCTCCTTTCCTCNCAAGCATGTTCATGGAATACTTCTAGAGTATCATAGGTTGTGATATTGTTAGGCAAACTAATGCTGACATTTTCGTAGGTCGAAGTGTAACCTCCCTGCCAACCACCACTGTGCCAAACTTCATCAANGACAGTAACTGCATGCACATTCGGNTCTGATTCTCTAACTTCAGTATTGAATTCATAGTTATACATTCGAGCTTCATACGCCCANTGAGTGATGTCATTAGTTTGAGAAGTCCAAGCATAAATNGATCCTATTTCTCTNGCTCTTTGGAATCTATCAATCCCATAATATAGTGAGTTCCAATTATTGATTAAATCTCCCAAGCCNCCACTAGCAGTGGACATNTCTTGGTCAATGTAGTGTATNCGATCTTTCCACTTTAGTTCTTCATCNGCGTTCAGTGTACTTTCCACNGNATTTTTTCTTNCNAANACATCATTGCGATATGAATTGTCAAATGANCCNTAGAATAGGTGAGCGTTATCGGGTAATTGTCTGATCATTGAGCCCGGATTTTTTGACCAATCCGCATTATTTCCATTTCCCGAGGTATCGGTATACTTGAACAAAAATATGTAGACATCATCTCCAGTCCATTCATTTCTAAACGACCAGGTTCCATCCAATGTCGGTACAGAAAAATGCGCAACAGTATCCATTCTACCGTTGCCATGGCCACTCTCTTTCCAAGACACTGGTAATTGATATACAGCACAACCAAGTGAATCAGGTGTCCATTTTGTCATAGTGTTGGGACAATCATCAACATTAGAAAATACACCATCTCCATCTAAGTCCGCACAGCCAATCGAATTCACGACATTTCCAGCAGGAGTTCCTGGGCAATTATCATCTGAATCAAAAACACCATCCTGATCTGTATCCCTCTCAGTAGCATCGCATCCATTCTCATCAACGTTTTGTGCACCTAGAGGAGTTCTTGGGCACAGGTCTAGAATTACTCCTGTTTCATTTAGGTCATTTACTCCATCATTATCATCATCATCGTCTTCAGTCAAATCATGACATCCGTCTCCATCATAATCAAGTTCTGAATCACTAACCCAGTTTGATAGACCTCTCCAACACGCATCTATGGTGTCATTCACCATATCATTGTCATCATCCATATCTTCTGAGTAATCTTGGCATCCGTCTCCATCGTAGTCAGTATAGGATTTCGATTCCCAACCAATTTCTCCTCTCGGACACAAATCCGAATCATCCAAGATGCCATCATTGTCATCATCGCTGTCTTCAGATGAATCGGAGCAGCCGTCTCTATCATGATCAGTCTCCACTGTACTAACCCAGCCTATTTCAGATGCACAATCGTCATCAACATCAGGAATCAAATCATTATCATCATCACGGTCTTCTTCTGTATCGTGACAACCATCACTATCTCTGTCTGTATTTACTTCAGACATCCATCCTTCGTCACTACCATGTCCGTTAGGACATGAGTCTGAATCATCGGGTATTCCATCTCCATCAGAATCGCTTCCTGTTGAAACGATTATTCTTACAAGACGTGAATCTTCTGTTTCTGTCCAAAGACCACATGTTGCTGTGATGGTAACGTTATATGATTCCTCAATAATTCCCTGACTAAGTGAGAACTGACCATTATCATATACAGATTGGGAATTATCACCATCACTAACCGTGCAAGAACTCGGAGTCGAATGTTCAACACTACCAGTAATTGAAAGAGGAGAGGATGAATCAATTTCAACTATTGCATCGACAGATAAGGTTGTTATTCCTTCGTATGGGGAGGAGACTGTGAATTCAAAATAATCTTGCACTGAATAATCCATTCCATCAACTACTAATCTAGAATTAACTATCCAATTGCCTGGTTCATCGGGCATGAGAATTATTCTAAATCCATCGTCAACCCTGCTTGATGTAGTTTCAACTTGACGAATTCCACTGGGGGTAATGATGTCTGATTCAACATAGTAATTGCTATCCACAGGGTCAACATTTACTATTGCATTAATAATTGCTAAATCACCTACAAAGATGTCAGAATTCGATAATTCTACGGTTAAATATGCCATAATTTGTTTAGGAGTGTCATCAATTACTTCTTCATCAGAACTTTCCTCAGAGCCTAGGCATCCAGAAAGTAGCATAATTAGAGTCAGAAAGACAGCTTTGACTGCTTTGCTCTCCATATACCGTGAGAATAGGTAAAGCAAATGAATCCTTGCATTTACAATGCATCGCTTTCAGTGCGACCATCAGAGATCATAATCTCTTCGTTAACAATCGACTCTGAGCCATGTGAAACAGTTAGTGGTTCAACCCAAAGTAGTGGTCCACCCGTCTTCCTCTCGATATGTACAATCATTTCCCAATGAACACGAACCAATCCACCATATATGGTCCCTGGCCATTCTCCTATTGGGTTTTCTAGTTCGAAATCTCCTCCTTCGAGTCCGATATTGATTGTTTTGCTTGAACTCATTATACGCATTGGTCGCAAGAATACACCACCGGGTACATCGTGTCTTTCCATCGGTGCATCTTCGCCCATTCCTGTACCGTCATCCAACCCTTCTTCCCAATGATGTGGAAGAGCTGTGGTCAATCCAGGGGGGGGTTGACCTGATGGATCTCGTCCTAATGCAGCGAATACTTTGTGCCTTGCAGGTGGCAAGATTCCAACTCTCCAAGAAACTTTCATTCCTATCCAATCCTCGAGCGGGTTTTCAATACTAACTTCACCTTTCAGTTCATCCTTGCTTTGGATATCTTCAACCTTTATTTTTGGGCGGGGTGGAGAATTACGTAGGAAGAATTTTTGTCTTTGTAAATCACCTAAATTTGCTGCAACTCTAAGTGCAATTGGCACAAGCATCAATGGTACGATTACTACTGCGAGAAGAGGATAATCAAGTAATCCAAGACGAACTTTGCCAGTCCCAAATACAGGTATTCCCAAAGATGTTTGTAGCGGTGTAGTAAATAGATAAAACAAACATATCAGAAGGAAAACTACTATCCAATTGATAAAAGTTCTAGCTTTTGCATGTATGGGGTGAGGGAGAAGGTACCATCCTGTGCGCTGTTTTGCGATGATTTGGGGTACTTCTCCATGGTACAAACAATCTGTTTCATAATCTCCCTCGATTGTTCTCTCTACTAACCAAGAGTCTTGTTTTCCAAGTCGGAATGGTGGTACGACTGGACCATCAATTTCGAATGAATGTTCGACTATTGGTATTTTGTCAGCATCCAATTTTGAAGATTCAAAAGGAGGATATCGTATCCTGTGTTTTACTTTTACCATCAAAATAACCTACGCAAATAATAATTTGAAACCAGCCCTGACTGCTAGTTTTCTGAATTCTGGAACTTTACGTAATAAGGTCATACCCAATGGTACGGGGTGTTCTATGTCTCCTTCAGCGTTGATCAAATCCAATACTTCTGGACGATTGAACATCCGGAAGTGTGAATCCAATTCTTCATCATCTGGAATAGTTACAAGTAAATCACGTAACGCCCTTGCTCTATCTTGCTCTTTTCTGAAAGCCTTGAATGATTTACAAACCGATGACAAATTA
>NZGQ01000063.1 GCA_002689565.1 Methanobacteriota archaeon
CAAGCATAGATCCAATTTGGTTCTCTTCGTAAATCAAGTACGCATATACAATGGTGAATGAGACCATTACAACAATCATCAATAGTGACAGTAGATATCTGGCATCATTGAACACAGTTGGCCAAGCTAAGTTTACGAGCAATTGTATCGAAAACAATACAATTGCAATGTGTTGATAATTAATCTCCTTACGATTTGCTAGGGTGGTATACATGCTGATAGCAACCATGACGTACAGAATACTCCAAATTGGCCCAATAATCCAGCCAGGTGGCTGGAAAAACGGTTCATATTCCGAATCAAATGTCATACGAGAACCTCTAGTTATGTGTTCTTAGTAAGAGGCATACCTCTTATGGAACCTTGTTAAGCGCTGCTTAAGTCAATAGCACTTCATTGATTGTAGTTAGAAGACCGATGATTACTGCCAAGATTAGGAGCGCATTAGTGAATTTATGTCCTTCAGCAGGCTCTCCCATAAATGTCATGTCATCTTCCATTCCCTCAGGCTTCAATCTATAGTAGCTAATCAAAATTAGTAACATTACAAGCGGTATTGTCAGTATGTCAATTTGATTTTGGTCGCTGGTAGTACGTGCAAGTCCAGCCACTAGTCCGACGTATGTTGTTACAGTAACTGCGACGAAGGCAATAGCGGATGGGTGCATTATGGTCCACTTTCCTGATGGTCCATCCATCAAAACTAGGCCAGCCCAAATTGTATACACTAAGAGCATGGCTCCTGTTACTGAGACCGTAGTCGGCAATGGAGCGCCTAGACCCTCGCTATCATCTAGCAATGTAACCCATTCTTTGTCAGAGGGGAATCCATCTGCAATCACGGTATCAGGGGTGAAGATCATTCTTAGGGCAAAGAATAATCCAGAACCAACAAGGAATACTAGCGAAAGCATGGCAATCTTATCTTTTACTTTTATTCCAATCTTAAAATCAGATAGTCCATCATTAACTCCTTCATCCCTTAGTAGCACATACGCTGCAGTGTAAGTTAAAGTTGCAAATATCGATGCATACTTCGGTGTATCACTAGCAGCACTGTCAGGGTTCCAATAAGCCCAGATGCAAATAGTCATGGTAGTCATACCAGCAATAACTGGTAACATAATTCTCCACTTGCCTTTCGCTCCTTCGAACATAATTAGCATCGTTGAAACAAATATACCGAAGAACAGTACGCCATTAAATCCAGTTTCGATTCCACCTTTGCCGTAAGCAGGGTCGCTTTCTGAACCAGCAAGGCCATTTTTGATTATAGCAAATCCAGTGTCCCCTCCTGTAACATATTCTGTGGCGAAGAACATGAAACTCAAAGAGTAAACAAACAGCAGCAAGGCTGAGATTCCGAGACATATTTTTGCAGGCGTTGAATTAATTTTGATCATCTTAATCACTTAGGCTTAGATAAAGACACTGCTTAATGATAACTACTGCAAACAAAAAACATCCCACGTTTGATTATATTTGCCTAAAATTCAAATTAGTCAAAAGAATGGGTAGTGCTGTCAGCGATACAAGTGCTCGTGCCGGGACATATGGCAGAGCCATGTCTAGCACAGCATCAAATCATTAGCTGTAATTTGTAGATGCTCGTGCCGGGATTTGAACCCGGGTCGCCGGAATGAAAACCCGAAATGATGGACCACTACACCACACAAGCAGATATCTTCGGCGCAGAGTTGACTACTCATGAATGTTGGGGTCGACAGTAAGTCCGTTCCACCATCTAATTCCGAGCCACGCAAGTACAATTCCAGCAATNAGGACGGCTCCTATCAGAACCTCTCTATCCAGTAACCACCATATCGCATCGAGAGCCTTTTCACCATATATTCCGATTAGTAGCGCCTCAAGTCCAAACCTCANGCTTCTACCAAGTAATCCTGCAATTATGAATGGCTTCATTTTCATTTCACCCATTCCTGCAGCCCACCCGAATACCTTGTATGGGATTGGAGAAAATGCGGCAATAAATGTTCCAACAGTGCCGTATCTAATGGTNAGNGCCTCAATTTTTTCNAGATGTCTTTCTGCTNTGAAGCGATTGAATAGNGATCTNCCCCACNTTTTCCCAAGCCAATAGCCAATAATNCTTCCAAGAACGCTAGATACAGATANNACGANCCAAAGCCATAGAATNAGAGTAGTATCNCCTTCNGCNGCNACNANCATAGGNAGGAATAGNAAATCTGGNGGNACNGGTTGGATGATTGCTTCAGTGAACGACATCGCNGCCANGCTAATCCAGCCGAACCCGTCGAACCAGTCGACAATCGTGTCCTTCCATGACATCTAACCCCCGGGGTACCTTTCACACCCATGAACCCTTTCTCAATCGAAGTCTTGATTGCTACAAAACTCGACCGAATGGTACATGCCGGTTCTCGATACTGCCGCTTTACTCCACTGGCCGGTGGAAAGATTGCAAGGTGGTATCGTTGCTCACAGCCAATTGGAAGAGCTCAGAAATTTATCACCTCAAAGAGCAATGTTGGTTGAGTCTATCGATATTGAATGGATGAGTATGGATACAAAAGAAGCCGAAACAGCGGCGGCTCAAACCGGAGATTTGCCAAGATTGAGCCCGGTTGATCTGGAAATATTGGCGATTGCACTATCTACGGGCCATACATTATTCACCGACGATTATTCCCTGCAAAATGTTTGCAGAAGCCTAAATCATCCATTCGAGGCCGTTTCAAACAAAAGAAGTAAGCAGCAGTGGTCTTGGGAATTGAGATGTATTGGTTGTAAGGCGACCAAAAAAGCAGATTCTCAAACTGAGCAAGAATGTGAAATTTGCGGCTCGCCAATGACTGTTAAGCGAGCGAGATGATCACTCTTCTTCAAGAATTGATTCGACTTCTTCACCTGCTCCAAACATAGAGGCAAATATTGCAGAAATTAATTCAAACATGAATCACTCTTCAGATTTGGCGATTTCTTCCGCCACTTCTTCAGTAGTCTTTCCAGAGGGGTCGATTCCAGCTTCCTCCGCCTTTTGTGCAATCTCTACGGCCTTAGTTTTTCCACCGGCTTCTAAATCGGCTTCAGTATTCGCCGTTGATGGATCAGCAACGACTTCTTTCAGGCCTTTGTGGAACTCTCCTTTGGATTGTCCTGCCGCCCTCGCTAGTTTGGGTAGACGTTCTGCACCAAACAGTAGAAAGAAGATTGCCAGTAGAATCATGATTTCAAATGGTCCGAACCTCATGTTGCTCCCTCTGATAGTAGCCAATAGGTCTCGCCTTGTCAATCAATCGGCTGCTAGCCGCCAGAAACAGGCGGAAGTAGGGCAATTTCATCACCGTCAAAAATAGGCTCATCTTCTGCCACTTTTATCCCGTTGACATTGATCATAAGTCCTTGACTAAGCCACATATCTAGTCCTAATTCCTCAATTACGAACCGGACTGAATAATTTGGAAGAATGTCAACAATGTGCTCTCTGCCACCCAATTCTTCTGCCAGCGGTCCAAATGCGAGAACCTTGGCCTGCATACCTGTGCTATCAAGCGGCATCTTATCAACCCGTGCCGCTGTCACATAAACGATGGCGGTCGCACTTTCCTGTGAGGGGCTTTGGAAGATATACGAAATGGGTGACGAGAAGGTACAGGCTGTACGTGGAATCGATTTGGAAATTAATTCTGGCGAAATGGTCGCAATTATGGGTCCTTCAGGATGTGGGAAAACCACGTTGCTGAATATTCTTTCAGGTATAGATGACCCTTCTGCTGGTCAAGTAATGGTTGCAGGGAAACCACTTTTCGGAATAAGCGACGATGAAAGAACAGATCTGCGTGGGAAAGAAATGGGATTTATTTTTCAAAAGTTCCATTTGCTTGATGTAATGAGCGCACTGGAAAATGTGGAGATTCCTTTACTGCTATTGGGCTGTAACCCAGATGAAGCCAGGTCCAAATCAATGTCTGCGCTTGAGAAAGTCGGATTAGGTGACAGAGCGGAGCACAGACCTGCGGAATTATCAGGAGGTCAGCAACAAAGAGTCTCAATTGCTAGAGCAATCGTACACGAGCCTTCGGTCGTTTTGTGTGATGAACCAACTGGCAATTTAGATTCAGCTACAAGTGAGCAAGTCATGAATTTATTATCTGAACTAAATGATGCAGGCTCAACACTCGTGATAGTAACTCACGATACTGAAATTGCGAAACGTTGTTCAAGAGTGATTCGGATTTTTGATGGAAGAATGATGGTTGAAGAGGAATGAGCATGTTTTTTGAGACCCTCGTTGTTATTGCATTGATTACTCCAATCAGTGCAACTTCAGCATGGGTGCTACGTAATGACGTAGAGAAACTCTGGCAAACTGTATTGCTATACGTAGCCCCGATTATCGATGCTTGGTTGGTATATTATCTACTTACATGGATGGAGATGGGTTTGTTTGCTATATGGGGTTGTACAATATCGGCAGGAATTATTTCGAGCATTCTATTACAACCGATATTTTCTCCAAGAAGACTTGTAGTTTTCCGTTTATCATGGCAGCAGGTTAGGCGAAGGCCTAGACAAGCAGCACTAATGATGGCAGGACTTTTGGTGGCCTCTTCCATTATCACATCCTCGCTTGTTGTTGGAGATAGCCTTGATGCAACTCTTAGTAAAGAAGTTGAAGCGGTTTATGGTGATACGGACATACTCATTTTCCAGAAAGACAGAAGAACTGGATTTTCATTTGATTTAGATAGCAACCTTACTTCATCATTTGGTGACGGATTACTAGATTCTGGTCTCGCTGATGATTGGTCGCATGGACTTGAGACAACCGCAACTCTCTCTCGAGATGATGGACTAGCACTTCCTTCAGCCGGATGGTATGCTTACCAAGGTTGGGAAGGAGTTTCTCTCAATCAAGTAGCTGCAGATGAATTGGAAATGTCAAAAGGGGACCTCCTGGAAATTTCCTGGTATTCTTACTCAGATGATGCAGAACTAGTCAAAGATTCTACAAATCTCAGCATTACCTCTATCATCTCAATGGATGGTAAAGGTGCCATGAGTGGCACGAAATCTCCAGCAATTTTCACCTCGCTAGAAATAGCTCAAGATTTACAATCGAAGACATCTAAAGTTAACATGCTTAGAGTATCTCTTTCAAGCGGTTATGATGCTACTCAAAGTTTAGATGAAATAGAATCTCTCTTAGATGGCCTTATCGACGCAGAATCTTCTGGGTTTGAAATAAATACAGATGGTGATGCTATGTCTTTGTCTAATGGCGATGGTTTAGGCCGACTTAGCGCTGAATTCATGTCTTCTTGGTCAGAAAATAAGTCTGAATTAATCGGCCAAGGAAACACGATGGAAATTCTCCAAGTTCCTATTTATCAAATTGAACAAGGCGGCAAAATATTGACGCTGCCTGACGATAGAATAGACGAAATTTTGCTTACAGAAGGCGGCGATTGGTATGTTTCAGGAGGCGCGGTATCCTATCAAAAGGAGCGTGGGGGGTCAAGTCATGGCTGGGAAGTTCCAAATGGTGGTTTGGTAAATGATGTCACTTTACTGGATAATTCTCTATTAGTCGCTCATAGTGATGGTTTAGTAGAAATTTCAGAGGATTCTGATGAAGATTTAATTCATCATATTGAAGATAAAGAGGTGATGGTTGCTGCATTGTTTACACAGGATTTACCAGATTTGCCATCAACCATATTCTCTATGGATTATCTCGAAGTTTTGGGAGAAGATTGGATCGCAGTAAGTCACATAACTGGTAAAGAGGTTTACCATTATTCTAATGAGGAGTGGATTCAAACTAACCTTGTTGGAGATTGGTTGCATTTCGATACAGAATTGATGGTTGGTTCTGCCTCAACGGGGTGGGAGACTGTTTCTGGACAACAATCTCCTAATTATCCCGCCGTGCGGGGAGGGATGTTAGTTGACAACGGTACATTATACAGATTCAACGGTTCTCTAGAATCATTGACAGAAATTGATCAGGTATGTGACCAAAGAGTATTTGCCTTTGATGAAAATGCAGTCTCAGGGGAAAACACCCTCATCTGTAGTACAGAATTTGGCGTAGTTATTGATTCAGGGCAATTGTCTCCTAGGTTGCCTTTGACGGTTGATATTGGAGGCTTCGGAGTAATGCCTCAGATGTTTTTGGCTACAGATGGAACGTTGTCGCCGCCAGAGGGTGATATGTTGATTTCATCACGACTTTCTCTTCTTGAGTCATCAGAAAATGTACTAATTAACGGTTTAATCCCTTGGGCTTATGGGGAGTCTGAAGCCCATATTTTGCAAATTGAAGGAAATATGACTTCTATTGATGCACCAGGTTTGGACGAATTGGAATCGATCATAATTGGTTTCATTAATCTAAGCGATGGTGAGGCTCTCGCTGCCTCAGCTGAAGGTGAACGCAGCATTCTCGTAATCAATAACGGTAATCAGTCGGCGATTTTACAGTGGTTAGATTCAGTATCTGGAGTAGAATCCATGAATTTGAAAGTAGTTGCTGCTAAACAAAATGCTCTTGCAACCGCAGAGGAAGGAGCAGGTGCTCTTTCGGCAATGTTCCTTGTGTTTGGGTCGTTTACAATAGGTGCGGGACTTTTACTTGTGTTAACTATCATAATGATGCTTGCTGAATCACGAAGAATGGATGAAGCGATCCTAAGAGCCATTGGATTGAAACGTTCTGATATGCGTTCGCTAGCGTTGACAGAAGGAGTGTTTACTTCAGCAGCAGCATCATTACTTGGTGGGTTCTTTGGCTTATTCTTGGCTTGGGTGGTGTCTATCGCCTTCAGTAGTGTGTTTGCAAGTGCAGGTGCGGATGGAATTGCATATTCATTTAGTTTTGAGAGTGTACTAATTGGAATGTCGACAGGATTCATAATAGCAATGTCAACGTTATGGGTCACAGCATTGTGGACTAGTCGATTAAATATTGTTCAAGCCTTGCGCAACCTCTCTCCATTGAGGAAACGAGGAGTTCCTTGGTGGTTGGTCTTCTTGATGATTGGATTCAGTGGCACGGGCGTTTTATCAGGTCTGTCAATTCTTACTCTGGGGGCTTCCTCCTCGCTTAGATTTGCATTATGGCATATAGCAGCATCTTGCTTAATTGCAGGGCTAATTCCGATANTCACTTACATCNTGCCGCATNTACTTGGTAAATCAATCCGAAATACNGGGAGAAATACAATCTCTGCCATAGGTATTGGTTTGGCTTTGTGGGCTCTTTCNCCAGACTCCTGGGCACCAGTTGANTCCGGAGTAAAACCAGACGAGGTCACATTCGCAGTNATGGGNATAATACAGGTATTTGCAGGGGTNATGATACTGACAGGAATCGCTCCAAGATTTGTATCTTGGATTATTCAAAAATCATTCTTAGCAAAGCGNTTTGGCCCTGTCGTNAAAGTCGCACTAGCTCATCCNTCTGCAGCACCAATGCGTACTGCAGTGATAATGGGNATGTTTTCTCTAACCATGTTCAGTGTGATTGTTCTTGCAGGATATTCAGTGCAATTTGAGGAACATTCTTCAGGCTATGTAGAAGATGCTAGTGGCGATTTTGAGATATTGTTGTCTTCGTCACGCAGAGTTCCTATGGAGTTGTCAAACGATCCTAGTGAATGGGGTCTAAACTATACTCAGCCAGAACACATTGATGCGGTTGGAATTGTTAATCGAGCAGTTGTTTGGATTGATGATGGTGAAGATAGTATTGGATATCTTTTGCGAGGAGTAGATGATGGATTTGTAGAGCATGGAGCAATCCCTCTAGAAGACTGGGATAGAAGTCTTGGAGATACTCAAGAAGAAGCGTGGATTTCACTAAAATCGAATAGTAATTTTGTGTTTGTCGACAGTTCATTTGCCCTGATTGACCCCAACACGGGAGAGTCAATTTCGGGGATGACTCTTCCAATTGGAAAATCGATTTCCCTAATTGATATTTCAAACCCTGGGAACTCAAAAAATGTAACAGTCGGAGGTGTACTTTCACAGTCAAGTCAGTTATTCTCTCAAGGCATCTGGATGGATGGTGAAATTGTCGAAGAACAATTCGGAGGAGTTGCCACTAGAATTTATGTTTCCCACTCCTCGGATATATCCTCTGTTGAACTGGAAGAATCGCTTTCAAAAGATTTGGCTGGAGACGGAGTTTATACCTCGGTCATAGAGGATGAAATACTGATCATCCTCGGCTTGATTTTTGCTATACTTGCAATTTTCCAGGCATANCTCGCTCTAGGGCTTATTGTTGGTATTGCNGGAATNGGNGTGGTAACTTACCGTTCGGTNTCTGAGCGTTCGGGCGAAATTGGTATGTTGAGAGCTCTAGGTTTCAGNAAAGGAATGGTAATGAAAGGAATGATACTCGAAGTGACTTGGACTTCTCTACTTGGTATGATTAATGGNGCNGTNGTNGCCCTTGCATTCCATTATGCNATATACCAAACATTCTGGGAAGAACAGGGAGTAGAACTGATNCTACCTTGGNNCGAAGTAACCACAATGGTCTTCGGAGGATGGATACTGGTTTTGTTGGCAACATGGCTTCCTGTTAGAAAAGCCACAAAAGTTACTCCTTCCCAAGCACTTTCATCTCTAGATTGAGTAATTTAGAGATATTATATTTTTTTTAGAATAGAAAGCACAAATAGATTGTACCAGCCGTGCGAAATTCACCTTTGTCTATTAGTAAAAAAGGCAGCACTGCGGGCACAGATTGTAAAAAATNAATCCTTTTTTTTACACTTTGGAGCCACATTTTCTTTTGCCAACTCATAAATACCGTGTATGGCGTCGGGAGTGATACCGACCCTTTTGGAGGAGATGACAATGAGCAAGTTAACCCCAATTATTTTNGCAGCAATCATGCTTGCTAGCACTTCGCTAGTAGCACTAGATTGGGCTGAACTGGAAAATAAGAGCATGACTGAAGCAGATGGCCGTTCTGGACCTGACGCTAAGGTTACAGATATGTTGTCGCCTAGAGCGACATCAGTCGATAGTATGACTGGAGAGAAAACGAACACACTTGATGCTGGCGAAGCCGTTCAGTTCGAGGTTTACATCGAAAATATTGGCGATGTAGATGTTGAAGAGATGGCCGTTTCTCTAACAGTATACTTGGCTGAGAACGGAGTGCGTGGCATGATTGCTAAAGATGCAGCAGGAAATGATCTATCGTGGAGAAATGGTGACGTCGTATGTGACGACACATTTGTCTGCCCATGGTCTACACTCGCATCTAACAGCACTCTGAACTACGGAAGGTACACATTTGCCTACCAAGGTTCTCCAATTACTTGGACTCCAATTACTGGAGATTACGTAATTGTAGTCAGTACAGATGCATTAGATGATGCAGATCCTGGTAACGACGAATACGAAAGATTCGTCTCAGTAACAGACTGGACCGACATAATTGTCGATCTATCATGGGACTCAGGTAAAGAGATGGAAAGTGGATCCGATCCTAAGGCATTCACTCTAACTGTTGAAACTGGAGGTTCCACTGCATGGTCTGCAAGAAATATTACACTTCAACTAGAAGTTACAGGAATGGTTGAATCTGCAACTGACGAATTAGGTGGCGACATTATGGGCACCACCCAACTTACAGACCTTGGTGATTACGCTATGGTCGAAGTATTCCGTCACGAGACAGATGAAAATAACGTATCCAATGCTAGTAGATATGTAATCAACTTCACAGATTCTACAGAATGGAAAGGATTCCTATCTCCAGACACCACTGGAAGTAGTGGAGACTATTCCGTATCAGTAAACCTAGTAGAATATGTTGTTTATGATCAACTTCCTGAATGTGAAAGAACCGAAATTGCAAACGCTACTAACAGCACAGATCCAAACGCAACTATTGACGACATGACATACTTGCACTTCTGTGAAGTAGCATTCACTACCGATGCTAATGCTGCAACAAGCGAAGCAATCATCGAAGGTAAGATTCAGACTTTCCACGATATTGGAATTTCTAATTTAGTTATCAATCAAGGATACAATGTAGATGAGTCAAATATGCCAATCAACGCACCAACAATGCCTGGTATGAGAGAAGGTCCACTAAATCCTGCATGGTCTAGTGTGCAAGCTACAGTTCGGCACTTGGGCAGCGATATGAGCGTACAGTACGACTGGAAGGTTGACTTCGAAATCCAAAATACCGTAACCGGTGTTACCGAATCATTCGAAGCTAACAACTGTACCTTCGGCGAAGGCCCAGCGTATGAACACATGAAGCTTGGTGACGATTTCAGTGGAGCAATACCTCCTGTGGCACAACCTGATGGTTCCGCATGTATCTTCTACAACTTCGCACCTGGAGTTTACAATGTTACAGCAACAGCTTCCATGGTAAACGCAACAGCAGAACAAACTGACATGTCTGCTAGAAATGATGACAGAAGTTTCTATGAGATATCTGCGCTAAACAACAGGCCTTCAGTAGCATTGACTATCCAACAGGATGCTAATTCGGTTGTAATGGGTCCAGATGCAGTTATTACGCTGGAAGCAGATGCATTCGATGCAGATGATGAAACTGGTGAAACCCTGTCTTATGTCTGGACACACCCAGATATGATCACAATCAACGGAACTGTTCAACCATCTCCTTGTAACGGAATTGGTCAAATTGCTGCCACATGTGAATTAGTACCATTCGATACAGAATGGGCAGGAACACATGTCTACTCAGTAACAGTATCCGATGCGTTTGGCTCAAGCGCAATGGATTTCACTGACTTCTTTGTATGGAATCATGTAATCGCCTTTTCCGAGTCTACAAGCGGAATTGGCATGGAATACAACCTAACTTACAGAGGAGCTAACGAGTTTATGGTAGCAATCGAAGATAGCTCTTCAAGTTACACTCAAGATCTGAGTGACTTCGGATATGCTGGAGAATATTCTTCGGTTGCAGTATTGGATTACACACCATCGACAACTTATCTGGCAAGCGATGTTCATGATCAAGAGATTGTAATGACCTACGATACAAGTTCAATTACTCCTACTGGAGTCTTCTGGGTAAGTACAAACGGTGCATGGGCAGAACTGTCCTCAACTATTACAGAAGCAGGTAGTGATGGTTCAATCGTAATCGACATGGGTACTGATACTCAAGTCCTAGCTCAAGGTGAGATTGTACTAATGGGTGGCGTATTACAAGTCGTCGAAGTCCCAACAGCTCATCCAATGGGCCTAACAGTTGTCGCACAGAAAGGTGGAACAATTGCTGCATCATGGTCTTACATGGGCAACACTCTACCTGGCGACTACCTACAGATGGAAATTTGCGACTCAAGCAATGATTGTACAACAACTCAGGAAAACACATCCCTAGTTGCTCACTCATTGAATGGACAAACAGATACCACTCACGGCGAGACTTACACCTACACTTTGTGGCTTTGTAACATCGCAGGATGTAACACAAACCAATATGCTGGTCCAGAATCAGCGACCGCAAACAATCAGGTTGATGGCGGAGTTACCGCAACCAACATGGGTGTCTCAAACAAGGCCGGAGCAAATGCATGGACCGTAACTTGGGACACGTCTGGTGACGATTCAGATGTGACTGGATGGATGGTTTGCTACTCAAGAGCAGAATGGAATGTCGCAGGTGACATGCCTAAAGCAGATTGTAAGGATGCAGGAATGGCAAACACA
>NZGQ01000064.1 GCA_002689565.1 Methanobacteriota archaeon
ATCAAAACGAATTTAACAGGTATTTTTGTTGACTTTTCATTCCAATAATCTCGTCTAATTGGGCCATTATGGCCACCTGCATCCACGATTACCTTAGCAGTATACTCATCACCATTCCTAAGATGAACAGTGTTGCCTACCACCTTGTCAACACGCGAATCAATTCGGAATTCTGCTCCCGATTTTTTTGCTAATTCTACCAAAAACTCATCATGGGCAACTCTGTTCAAGACATATCCATCAAAATCGTATTTCAAAGGTTTTCCAGAAGGAGGAACCAAGTGCATTTTCTTAGAATGACGAGAAATTGCAGAGTCGGGAGTTTGGAACAAATCATCCATATCTGGAACATCAGGACATAGACGTCTCATTTCATCATTAGAGGGAACCAATTCACCACATTGAAGAGGAGTACCAATAGGGTCTCTGCCATCGATTACCAATACATCAACACCGCCCTCGGCAGCATACCTAGCCACGGTACTACCGGCTGGCCCTCCACCGATTACGATTACTTCTCTATCGAATTTTTGCGGCAACACTAGACCTCACTTGTGACGGTTCTGAACCATGTCGACTAGATGTTTAAGCAATTGCTTTGCATCAGAGTCTGGGAAATATTCCAAGTTTTCAATTGCTCTTTCCAAATGGTTTTGAATCAAGATTTCAGTGTAATTCAGACTATCACCGAAATTTAGCAGTGAAATAAGTTCGTCGAATAACGAGTCTTCAAAATTGTGAATTATCTCTGCAAATCTAACTCTTTGTTGACCATGAAGGATGGTCAGAGCATGAATGATTGGCAAGGTCATCTTCCCCTCGTAGACATCTGACCCTCTTGGCTTACCCATTCGCTCATCCCCACGAATATCAAGCAAGTCATCGACTAGTTGGAATGCGATTCCGATTTGCATTCCGAAATCAAATAACTTCTGACAAGCCTCTTGGCTTGCTTTGGCAATTAACGCAGCTCCTTTACATCCCGCTGCAAATGGTCCTGCTGTTTTACCGCTAACAATTTCTAGATAATCCTCTGGTGATGTTGACAAGTCTAGTATGTGATCGATCTGAGTAAACTCTGCACTTGCCAACCTAGAGCAATAATGAGCCATAACATCGACGACTTCTTTGTCATATCTTCCACCAAGGCCAAAGCCTTGTGAGAATAACCAATCTCCTGCAATTATTGCTTTTGCTTGTCCATATTTGGAATGAATTGTATCATTACCTCTTCGAGTTGCTGACTCATCGTTGATGTCATCATGAACCAAACTTGCAGTGTGAATGAATTCATTTGACATCGCAAACGGAATGATTTCATCTAAATCTTCACCGCCCGCAATCTCGTAGGCAAGCATCACCATAATTGGTCTGATTCGTTTTCCACCAGCGAGAACTACCTGGCCAGATACTTCTGCAACCTGGCCAAATTCAGAAGACTGCTCAGCAATGATTGTTTCTAGATTCGCATTAACTAAATCTCGAATCGATTCGATTCTATCCAACGCATCATTGTCCTCCATAGCCTCTCCCACAAGGGTCGCCTTCTTAACGAGTGGCTGACGCCCATAGAGTGCTGGCGATGCTGGCCGAGGCGATTGAATGAGTGGAGATGACCGCTTTGAAATTTTACTAACTCCCGAAACCGGGGATGGTGTCAGCACTCATGCGCAAAAATTCATTGATAGTTCACCAGATGGTCTGAATTTAGTCGCAAAAAATGTACCTCATATTGAAACTGCGATTGAACTGTTACTAGATGGACACGGCGATATTGTTCCAGTTTCGGGAGAATGGTGGTCCAAGAATCGAAATAGAGAGCTTTCGACTTCATTGGTTTTGCCAAGAAGGGAACCAACCAGAGTATTGGTAGGAGAAGACAAACCGGAATATATCCCGAAGAAAGGTATTATTGTTGCAGATTGTGAGATCATAAAGCGTCAATTACACCGTTCACGCGGCGACATTGTAGTCAAACTTGCAAGCGAAATGGAAGGATTACCAGAAGACCAGTTCGAGAGAGTTGAATGGCTTGAAAATCTCCGTGTCGAAGAGAAAATCGACGGTTTCATAACAACAAGATCATTGCATTCTTCACTATCATCAAAACCGAGGAGACATACTTTAGGAATGCAAAGGCAAGATGATTCTAGAGCGAGATTCATNCCAGTTCCTTTGGAAGGTTACACTGTCTTACTCACACGNAAGGATTTTCCAGCTTCAAGATTTTCGAAAGTTATCGATGTTGGTGCAGCACTATCGTTCAGACTCGAATTGACCGTTTTAGACAGTATTGAAGACAATCTAAAAGATAAAATCGCATTAGTAATTGAACAAAGGAAAGTTCGCACTATTTTGCAAGATGTAGGAAATAGAGGAAAATCTCTAGGCTTTGAAAATCCACTNAANGAATGGAAAACTTTCACGGGCGGGGATACACACCAAGGTCCAAANGATTCAGATCCGAGAATAGACGTTATTCTTGAAACTATTAGCAAAGATGGTACAGTGACTACCAGTGTCGAGAGAATTTTCCCAATCGATGAAAGTCACTCTGGAATCCAAACCTTACTCGTAAACTGGCATCATGTTTTGAAAATAGCAAGAGAAGTTCCTGAAGAAGAAAAGCGTGGTCGTATGAAAGAATTGATGGATGAGTATATCGACAAACTAGTATCTGAAAAANGAATATCAGAGGATAGAATATATTCNCCAATGTTCAAGGATAATGACCACAATTAATCAAATTGTTTCGTCACCAGACATCTCTCTGATTTTGGCTCGAGACTTCTCAATATTTTCCGGAGATCTATCATCTCCCGCTAGAATCAAATCATAGCCATTGTCACTAATTTCCCTATGAAGTTCCATCAATTCAACGGGTGCATTGGCATCAACCACATCTGAAATGGCCTCATCTACTACTCTTGCTGAGGATTCCCAAGACCCAGATAACTTTAGCAAATCTTTGGTCATTCTCTCAATAATATCAACAGCAGATGGAGGTCGTGCAAGTGCACCCTGAATCCGGTCAACTGCATCGATGTGGAGTGTTCTTAATTCACCCAAGCGAGTTGCAGCCCCAATTATTTGAGTAATCATCAATTCNCTATCGCCATACTTGACTAATTTTTTCTTGGATTTCTCTAATTCACGCTTTAGTTCAGACGAGCCTGCAATTATTGCATCTTGTATACTGGCAACTTCGTTTAGGATTGCTTGAATTGATTGCACCCTATCAGTCATTTCTTCTTCGAGTCTAACTTCTTCTCGACGAAGGTCGTGTCTGACAGATTCTATGATTCCAGATGCCAAAGCAGTGGCCTCTTTCAGAGAGTTCTTGGCAGCCCTTTCATAGCGCCCCATCTTCCGTCCTCAAATACTCCCGGTGTTGAAACCGTTTGAAGGTGTTGCTTTGAAATGGTTNGAGAAATTAGTAATCTCCAGAACAAGTTTTCACCCTCCTAATCACTATTTTTGGCACCTCTATGAGGTGTAACCTCAAATATGGAGAGGAGTGGAGAGATTTTCAGAGGTATGCAAATGGGTGACAAACAAGCCCTACTTTCTGAACTACATCAGGCCAGNCTAGACCGTCTGAAGGAGATCTGTGCTCAGCATGGNATCTCAAAAAATGGCTCAGTGGAAGTTTTGCGAGCGAAGCTTATTGCAGACCTGGTACTAGATGAGTGGGATTTTTCTGCTGAAGGTATTTCATCAATTCTAAATAACCANCTAGGAGATGTTTTAGCAGTCTTTGGAGTTAAGAAATCTGGATCGATAAGAGAGAGAAGGCAAAGATTGTTTTTACACCTAAATCATGATGCAAAACAACTAACTCCAGAAAAGTTGGATACATTATCNCGAGATCAATTACACGAGTTATGCTCTAAACTTGATTTGCCAAGATCTGGAGCGAAGCAGGCCTTGTTGATGCGAGTGGCTGGGGTTTTAACATCACAATCTGGTGCCTGGGGCNCTATCAAAAAGAGCTTGCGAAGACCACGTGGCCCACCTAAGGTAATCGATATTCCTTCTCCTGGAGAAGAACGAATCACTCCGAAGCCATTATTGGCTCCAATTCCAGTTGTACAAATACCACTTCCAGAAGTTTTGACACCAATTCCTGTCGTACAAATACCACTTCCAGAAATGTCTGAGGTGGTAGTTGAGGAGCAAGATGAGGTTGAAATTATTGAAATTAATACACAACCAGTAGTCGAGGCTGTAACAATTGCTCCAACTGTTGAATTAACTACCAATGTGATGGAATTGGAAGATAGAACTGCAGAAATCGATGCATTGTGCAGAGACTTCTTGTTGGTTGGTTCAGTGAGTGATATTGATGATGTCNACGCATTTATTTCCAGCCTATCCCAANATGGATTCAATTTNTCCGACAATAGTTCTAGAGATTTTGTGAAAAATAGATTATTATCCTTGGACAATACTGCAAAAGCAGAGAAAGATGCTATGCATTCTATGCCAAATTCTTGGAGAGAAAGAGAATCACTAAGGAANTTTGAGGATGCAAGAAGCATACTTAGAAGCGCTTTGCCAGAAATAATTGCTGAACATCAGGGTGAAATGATAAAAGCTAGAATGGCGTTTGAGGAAAAAGCAAGAAGCATGCAATTAGACTTGAGATTGCCTGCAATATCAGGAAGATTACACGCTCTATTCGATTTACAAGTTTCACTAGATGAAGAAATTGCATCAACAGATCCGAAAAATTCTCGNAGAACTAGAGTAATCAGATTACTACAGCANGGCGCAGTTCACTTAACGCNAAATGACAGAATAACACTGGATAGACTGGAAAGAAACATTGACGGATTTGAGCAATTGGTNGAAACTATTCTTGAAAAATCTGGAGGCNCATACGGTGAAGCGCAACAAGCATTGGTCATNAGATTCCTAGAGAAGAAGGGTTACAACGTCAATAATCCAGAATTACGTCCAAGAGTCGTTGCTGCTGCTGGAGTTGTTGGAGCAGAAATGGGCCACATCGCTCCAAGTGAAATACCACGCTTGGCCCCGGGAATCAAAGTTAGTGACACTGAAGTAGATTCAATAATCACTGACCTGAAGAGACTTGCTCAGCAATTCAAATCACCTGTTAATGAAGAAGAACATCACCAAGAGTTAGATCTAGCAGAATCTGTTGCAGATGCATCAGAAAGAGTAAACTCGATGCGCAAGAGAATTGACGGAGTAGATGATCTCCTAGCCAGGCTAAAATTGTCTCACGATTAACGTGAAGCATAGAATCCTTGGATTACTTTTGTGACTGTCTCTATATCTCTAATATCGCGATTTAATAGATCCGCAAGTATCTGTTCTCTTTGACGAACATGCTGTTCGAACTGAGCTGGAGTAATCCCTGCTGCTGTACAAATTGTTTCACGCATCTTTGATGGAATTCCTGTTTCCTCAATGGTCTCTGTAGCCGCATTATACTTCCAAATTGCATTCAATCTAGGTTTGTCTCCTTCCATACCAGCAACTTCAGCAACTTCAGTGATTTTTCTTGCTGTTTTTCCATTGACATGTAGGCGAGCTTGTATGATTATCAAATCTAAACCCGTCAACATAATTGGAGGTACATTCATTGGAGGATTAATCATCCTAGTTATTGTCTCCATTGCAGTATTTGCGTGAAGTGAACCGAATGAACCATCGTGACCGGTATTCATTGCAGTTAGCAGTGTTGCCGCTTCACTAGAACGTACTTCACCCACAATAATTCTNTCTGGACGCATTCTAAGGCTTGANTTTAGACAATCATTCATGTCTACCTCTGGAGTTCCNTCNGGCCTCTCTCTNCTTGTCTCCATNCGCAACCAGTGGTCGTGGTATACTTGCAATTCAGCAGTATCTTCTACAGTTAGCAANCTCTTATGCCACGGAATATACATTCCTAAGCAATTCAAGGTTGTTGTTTTTCCAGAACCTGTACCNCCAGCGATTACGAANTTAGCAGGTCTNCTGTCTAGCCCTTCAATCCAGACCCACATCATTGCTGCCAAGCGTATATTTACTGTTCCAAATTTAATCAAATCAATCATTGTAAGAGGATCTTCACGGAATTTACGGATTGTTAGCGTTGGCCCATCCGGAGAAACTGGCGGTATCGTTCCATTGACACGGCTACCATCTGGTAGTCTACCATCAAAAATTGGCACCATCCCTGGCCCATCACCCAATGGTACTGAAGTAAATGCTGCGATGTTTTTTGCAATTTCTAAACCAGATTGGTCGTCAACCCATACATTGGTCCTGCACATTCCATGATCTCTGTGTGCTACTTTCACACATTGCGCTCCACCGTTGTACATCACTTCTTCTAAGTTATCATCTTCTAACAAAACCGCAAGATTGCCATAGGGGTTGGGTTCTACTCCGCCATCCACATGATACATTGGCGAGGGATGATTACCTTCCATGTAAACAGTAACTCTTCCATATTGCTCCAATATTTTTTCCATAATCTAACCTCCAATAACAAAGACACCTACGTGGTATATTGACATCGATACCGCCATCCATAATGGCGCCCACCACAAGGCTGAACGCATTCTTCCAAGCATTCTCCCACTTACCGATATAGCAACAAACGATGCTGCTCCAAAGAATAATGTGAAAGATGAATTGAATGATTCAAGTTGGAACCCTTGTTCCCTTGGTGCGAAGAGACCAACAATAAATGCAATCAAGAATGGTAAACCAATTGATACAAACATGATGATTAGAATTGAACGACCCATTAAATCAGACTCTCTTCGATTCATTAAATCATTTAGCCTCTCGTAATCTCTTGACATATCAGCTAAGATATTCTGCAGCGGAGCGTCTTGTTCTATAGCAGTAGACATAAGGTGCATTACCCTCTGGACTTGAGATGAACGAGACTTTGTTGCAAAATTTGCAAGAGCGGCATCAAAGGACGATGAATGTGCGTCAGCTAAAGTCTCTCTCAATAGTTTACCTAAGGTACCAGTGTTCCTGTCTGCTTCGGCCATCATTGCCTGCTGCAAACCTAATCCTGCACCTAAAGAATCAGATAATGCCTCAAGCATTGCAGGTAGATCATTTTCAATCCCCCTGCGTCTATTTCTCTCGATAATTGGTGGTATCCCACCGATTGAACATGCTACACCTAAAGTGATGATGAATAGTAGAAATGGTTCATTTCTGAATATTTCCAGGATTCCAAATATCATAAATCACAACCCCGGGTCCTTGGTATGTGCTTTCAGTCCAATCATTGCCATACCTAACAAAGTTAACATTAATCCAACATTAACGATACTCATTATCATTCCTTGGTCCATCGGACCAAATAATTCCTCTGCATCTTCCATAAGTTGTGGAGCAATTCCTAATATCGAGAGAATAATTGGTCCAATCATTCCTATCGAAAGTAAAGTTTCAGGAACTCCTCCCAACTCTTCGATGTATTCTTTTACGCTCTCTGTTCGAGATTCTTCCATCCTTTCACCTTGCTTTCGCAATGTTTCGATGATGTCGGTGTTTTGAGTTACGTTGTTGAGCATAGTGTTGATCACTCTTTTGTAGCCATCAGTTTCAGCTTTCTTTAGAAGTGCTCTAAGTTCTCTTTCTAACGGCTTACCTTTGTTGATGTTTTCCATCAAATTTGAAAAATCTTTGGAGATAATACCATATCCGCCTTGAGATATTGAATGGATTGCTGCTTCTAGACCGACACCAGATCCCATGAGTACATCCAAGGTCCTGATTACATACAGTACCTCTCGAGATTCATCTAGAGAACGCATTTATTCACCTCATCTTATATCTTCAATTAACTCAAATGAATATAATTTTTCTGAGCCATCATATTCGATTTTTCCGAATACACATTTGACATCTCTTTCCTCGAAAGGGTCGTGGATGTAAGGTTGTCCACTTCTGAACATCTTGAGGATTTTCTTGTAATCTTCAAAATCCATCTCGCCACGTACAGTGTATATTGCAGATTCAGCACCCTCGTCTACCAAATCATCACCTTCACCGCCGTGAAGCACTGTTCTTGTTATTCTTCTAGAAATAGCAACGCTGATGTCCGCATTTGGTAACCTTA
>NZGQ01000065.1 GCA_002689565.1 Methanobacteriota archaeon
TTGGATATGATGTTGTCCTACCGGGTGAATAGAACACCATGTTATTGCGTTTTAATCAATCACCAATGAATATGTCGGACCCCTGTGTTTCCACTGGAGTGAATATCATAGGTAAACGATCAATGAATTTAGTAGTGATAGTTAAGGACTAGACGCGATAAACATCAATGGGTCTTACTTCANTCAAGTTAAGANANCATCATTCCTTACTTCTTAACGACCCCAACATAATCCTTCCAGTGGAAATTGGGGGGTGGATTACTGTAGTTTGTTTTAGATGTATATTTATTAGGAAATTATTCTTATGCANAATATTTTGATATCGTATTTTTAGTATTAATTTATTTTATTCAACTTCCAATGGTAATTCGGCCGATGGTTCAATGAGTGTGTGTCCACTGCAACTAACCATGGCGAAGGTCTCAACAGCAACATTTGTTGTTGACGANGATCTTTGTTATGGGTGNGGGGCTTGTATAGCTCTTTGTCCAACCAATGCTTTAGATNTAGTAAATAGACTTGCAATAGTTGAACAAAACGATTGTACACTCTGTGAACATTGTATNCCTTCTTGTCCTGTATTTGCATTGAGCATCAAGGGTGTTAATTGATGATTCAAATAGCGGGNGCGGGAATAAGAGGACTTTCTTGTGCCTTATATTTGTTAGAAANAAATCACGAAGTTACAATTTTTGAATCTAGGCAAGAAATAGGAAACCCTGTNAGATCNCCNGGAATAATAAAAAAAATACCCGAGGAATTCATCGATAGAACATCAGCAANAAAAACAAAATTCGGNTGGGCTTTTAGAAGAGAATGGTTTGAAAAAGAATTAGCTAAAAAGGTAGCAGATCTTGGAGGAATAATACTTCTAAAAACACAAGCTCCTTCAAAGTCAATAAATTGCACAGGTGGTAAATCAAAATCACCAGGATGGCCTTCATCAGGAACACAATACGANTTAGAATTATGGAATGGTGGAATAATGATTAATCGAGGAATACCNTCTGAATTTACAATCGATGAAATAGAAGAAGACAGATTTTGTTTTGTAAGAGGAGATGGATTAGTTGAATGTTGGATTAGAGGAAAACTCCCAAGACCCACCCAAGGGTGGTTAGAAATAATGTCTGGGGAACATCCATACAATTCCGATAAAATTTGGGCTGATGAATCAGTGTTGGAAGGAGAAGAAATAGCCAAAAACCTCATTCATTCTCTTCAGGAGTTGTCATAATATGCTACCAGATATCGGGCTGATGAATTATGTTCTCGACCGAAGTCAAGGATGTAGGCATATCACTTTNATCGACCCAGGGAAACAAAGTTCAGAAATAGCCACTAGAAGGGCTATAGCAGCTATAGAAGCCGGATCGAATATGATTTTTATCGGCGGTTCAACAGATACCCCTGACGAAATAGTTCACCAAACATGTAAAGCGATTCAAGAGGCTTTAGAATTACAGATTTTTGCAGCAAGCCAAGACCCAACNTCTGATGAACAAAAATGGCAAATTCCAGTTGTTCTATTTCCAGGGGGAGCACACGCATTATCTCCTGCTGCAGACGGAATTACATTCATGATGCTAATGAATTCAAAAAGTAGGAAATTTTTGATTGGAGAACAGTTACAAGGAGCNNCATATTTAGAAAAGTTCGGAGTTGAAGCATTACCTACAGGATATTTGGTATTTTCACCNGGNGGAAAGGTNGGNGAANTTGGTGAAGCAGAATTNATAAATCCAAATCAAAATGAATTGGTTAANTCTTATGCATTAACAGCTAAAATGTTCGGTTTCAAAATTCTCTATCTCGAAGCAGGAAGCGGGNCATCATCACAAGTAGATCCAATTTGTATACAATCAGCTCGAGAAGTTGATGAATTATGTTTAATGGTTGGCGGTGGAATTAGAACCGGTGAAGATGCAGCTAAAGCGGCAGCAGCAGGAGCAAATTGGGTTGTAACTGGAACTCTAACTGAAGATGCAGCAGACATGGATGAATTACGTCAACGAGTTAAAGAAGTTGTAATTGGAATTCAATCTTCATCTTCGTAAAGAACAGGATCACCAGTTCCTCCGGGGGAATCAGGTCTANCTTCCTTTGGCAAGTCCATTCCCTTTTCGATAACCTCTAATGCAGTATCCAAATCAACAGTTTCACCATCTGCTAATTTTTGCATATCATCGGTACTTGGTGCTGAAATAGTTCTCTCAACATCAGGAGAGTTGGCATAAACCTCTCTCCTTAATTCACGCTCATCGTGGCTTCTAACCATAGACAAAGAATCAGCAAACACACGTCCAACAACCTCTCTTGTTCTTTCAGTGCGCTTTACCCCATCTAATTGGTGAACTGCAGTATCTCTTTGAGATTCTAATTCTCTAACCTCTGCAGTTCTATCGGTTAATGCAGCTTCTAAATCACCGATTGTAAGAGACATTTGTTGAATTCTCTCATCCCTCTCGAATACATCATTATGCAATCTTCTCTCTCTTCTTCGAAGAGACTCATACTCACGGTTTCTTTCAAGAAGTCTACGCTTTAATTCCTCAATTTGTTCAACCAAATAATCATGTTCTGCAGATACAGATCTTGGACCCTGCATTACTCGTTCAAGTTGTTCTTCTAATTCAGCCAAACGATTATCCCTTGCATCTAGGAGACCACGTAACCTATCAGCAATATCTCTCAATCTTTGACGCTCCTCTTCAAGAGCATCATTCGCGGCTTTTTCAGCATCTAAATCGGCATTAAGAGCATCCGCTTTAGACTTCAAAGCCCTTACTTCATCAGCAGTAACACTGGTTAAACCAGCATCCGCAGCTCTTTCTAAAGCCTCAACCATTTGAGCCATTCTTCCTTCCATTTCGGCAATTACATCATCTTGTTGAGTTGCCAATTCACGTAATTGTGAAGTTTCTTTTTCTAAGGCCTGTCTCTCTTCAATAGAAATACTGGAACGGTTCTCATCCAATTCTTTCCTAGAATCTTCGAGTAATCTTTCCAAATGAACAATTCTTGCACTAGAATCCTCTAATTGACTTTCAGCCACCTTTAGTTGAGCAACTTCTGGAGCAACATCGTCTTTTCTTTCAGCAAGGTCCAATTCTAAAACACGTAACCTTTGCTTAGATGTAACCAAATCCTCATTTCTATCAGCTAGTTCTTGCCAGGCCACTAAGACCTCTTCAACTAGTTGATCAACAGGATATGCGCGCAACATTCCTTCCAATGCTGCACGCTCATCAGGAGTCGATTCAGTCATACGGCGTATGCCACCTGGAGTCTCAGCGCCGAGCGTCATTAAACACAATCGCACAACAACCATTCTTCAACCTTTCATTCCCCAAGGGGTCCTTCGGACCCATTATGGGACCCTTAGTTGATTGCGGTATATTGCTCATCAGGCATATCTTGCGCCAATGCCATAGCACCAGTTGCAACCTTCTCAATAGGGTCGTCAACACAAGTTACTGTAACATCTCCAATATCTGCAATATCATTTGCAATAGCATCTGCGATTCCNTCGATTAGAGATCNTCCACCAGATAGAATGATGTTGTTTCTCAAAATNGGTTGATATTCAGGATCAGCGCTTGCAACGATAGATTTGATAGCAGCTCCAACCTTTCCAATAATCATAGAACAAGCNGATTTAATCAAATCACCAATATCGACGACTTGCTTCTTTCCTTCTACAGATANTTCAACCATTTGTTCACGGTCGTCTCCATTNACATAAGAGAATTCTTCCTTCCACTTTCTTACCATGTCTTTTGTAACTTGGGCACCAGTGTANTTNTTCTGAACTANTTCCATNANTTNAAGGTCAATCCAATCNCCAGCCTCTTGGATGGTTAATTGGTCTTCTTCAGTTGGGAAGATTCCGTAAAGTCGAGCGATGTCTGTTGTTCCAGCACCAATATCTACACAGATAGAACCAGATATTTCTCCAATTCCATATGCTGTTGCGAAAGGCTCAGTTACAACCATTATAGCGTTGACTTGACCACGCAAAGTTGCAACCAAATTACTCTTGTCTGTAAATGAAACGTGAGATGGTGAGCAGATNACNCCGAACACTTCATCGTATTCTTCAGGCCCTACAGTCTCTATCAAGTGGGTTACGAATGCTTTTGCTGCAGCCAAATTTGCTTCATCATCTTGAGCAACACCAGCTGCCATTGGACGGTATAANTTGCATGCCAACTTGTTCTTTAACGCATCATTTCCAAATAATACATCACGGCCAAGGAAATTTCGAGCAACTGGGTCTTTTGGACGACCAACAATTGTCTCAATAGTTTCCAACGATCCTGCACTACTTGCAATGGTGGATTGGTATGTTCCCAAATCAATTCCAACATAGAGTCTTTCTCCCATTTTGTCTCACCTTTGTCCTTCGGACATCGCGCCCACAGTGTTACTAGTCTTAATGTTCACTCGCGAGATTAACTCTCATTCTTCCTCTTTGAAAGGCGGTGGAACATTATCTAAAACCATTTTTTCAAAACCTCTAAACATTACACCAGCCGCTACAACTGCTCCAAAAATAACACCTATAATNCCCCACAACAAAGCACGATTTTGCTCACTCTCACCATTTTTATCGGNTGGTGGATTAATTGCAACATCTTCTAACATCGGAGATGTCCACCAAATTGAGAAATTATTGGTTATAAAACTGGAAATTTTTGGAGATGTCCACTCTGAGGAATTATCGTCCACCACCACTACCTCAAATCGCCAATCTTCTCTATTTACAGGGTATGGAACAAGATCTTCAGAAATAGATATTTGACATGTGAAGTTTGAAGACATTCCATATGAAACAGCACAATCACTCAAATCTATTGAAAAATTTGTATTATTTAGTCGAACAACAAGGAAATAACCATCCCCTTCATTATCTGTAATTTGTAGATTTATTGAAAAATTATCAGAATAATTTTCCCCACCGACAGGNCCNTCTAACATNTCTATNATTGGTGCGGAGTTAGGAGTGAGGTTTTCAACTCCTGTGGCAACCAAACCAAACCCAAGCATAGTCCCCTCTATACCCAACGAACCTACATTAGAGCCATTGAAAATATCTTTAGCAACAACTTCGATTTTAATCCAGTCTAAATTTTCAAGCTGAGATGCTGGTAATCTAATCATTACAGTAGTCTCATTTGTAGAATTCTTAGTCAAAGGACCTCCAAAAGACTGATGATAAAATTGCGAATATCCCGAACTGCCAATTTTATCATCAACAGCAAATCTTCCATCAGAGGTATGGATTATCAATCTTAAATCATCAATATCATAGTTAGCCGGCCGCGCGTTGTACGACATTACAACTTCAACATCCTCTCCCTGGATTGGGGAAAATAAACGACTCCAACTTTCATTTTCTGATAAAAACGGACCAGATGCGCCAACACCATCCCATGGGTTTGAAATCAATTGAGACAAATTATCACCTCGCTCTTGAATCAACTCCGACCAATTTTCAATAAAATAAGAGTCCGAAACAAAAAAACCTTCTTCAAAACTATCTAGCGATGGTTGCCCATACCCTTGAATTGGGTTTGGGGAATCGCCATCTATTCCCTCAGCAGATGCAGCCAACATCGCCCTCAACAAAGGGGCAGANGGGGTATATCCATATTCATCTTCAATCAATTGTTGTAAAAGAGCTGTAAAAGACGCCGCCATAGGGGTGGCCATGGAAGTCCCAGTCATCATCCTAGATCCATTATTCAAACCAAACATAGAACCATCTGCATCTGCAGAAACAATATCAACACCAGGAGCGGCAATCATAGTTCCCCTTCTTCCATTAATATCAGGCCCCTGAGAATTTCCTTGCCAGAGGCTTNCGTTTTCTTGTGAATCTGTTGCAACAACAGAAACAACATTGTAAGCATTTGAGGGCTCAAGCATCATATTTCCAGTATTACCNGGNGCAACAAAAACAAGNGACCATGGATTTTCAACNGTCCAAGCATCAANCATNTCACTTCTATTAGTATAATTCACAGAATTATCTCCCCAGGACCAAGAATTNATCACCGCTCCANNTCTTGAAGACTCNACAAGCAATTCAGTAACATCTTCNGGAACTTCCCACCCATTTGAATTCACAATATCTTGAACAACCAACTTTGCACCGNTTGATATTGAAGTCATGTTTCTGTCTCCATCAATAGGGTCGCACGCCAAAATACCTGCAATATGTGTACCGTGCCTAAATTGCTGATGCCCTTGGTTATCCCAATCATCTGTTGAATTATTCAGATGTATGATTTTACGATGTGAAACTCCCGGAGAGCCAACTTCATCACTAGAATTCCTAAAACATGAATGATCCATATCTATTCCTGTATCTGCTACCGCAATTACCACCCCGCGACCATCTAAGTAATCTAGACGAGAATCGGGATTTACATCCATAACATTTGCAGAAGCCAATATTGGAGTTAAAGCGCACATTGCCAAAGAAAGNATTAGCAACACTGCGCCCCGCATAAACTATCTGAAAACAATCTCACGATTGAATATTTAGACCATTGGCGTCGCGCCAGCGCGTTTAAGACACATTCACAGGTGGGCGGGTTCATGCAAGCCTTCCGTGTATCCGGCACAGCNCCATTCGGCAGCCAACGTCAGAACTTCAAAATTGACATTGTCGCAGAATCTGCAGATGATGCAGAACACCGCTGCTACTCGATAATTGGCTCTCGCCACAAGGCAAACCGCCGTTCGATAAATATCGAATCAGTATCAGAAATCGATCCTCGNACATCAAGTGANCCGATGGTATTGAATGCATTTAGAGACCAAATCGCTGCTGCTGGTGGAAAAATAACTCCAGNNGCNGAAGAAGAGTGAATTAGAATCGTCGGGTTCTTGATAGAGAGGCTTCTCCCAAATGGTGAGCGCCATGGTTGACTCCAGNGAATTACAAAGAATGGCACGATTAGTGGACATTAATCGTCAACGCCTCGAAGAAATCAATCAACAAATCGAGAGAATAGAAGCNGTTCAANTGGAGCACGATGATACCAAACGAGCACTACACGCTCTTTCNGAGGGCTCTAATGGCCATATACCACTAGGGGCAGGNGTAATGGTCCCGATTCCTAANGAATCTACTACTATTGTAGATTTAGGNAGTGGAATTTTNGGCGAAAGATCTCCTGAAAACGCAGCNGAATTAGTGAGTAAAAGNCTCAANGATTTAACCGAATTAAAATCACAATTTGAAGCAGATGCGGCCATGCTAACNCAAAGAATAGAAGAATTAGCAACAACATTTGAGCGCGCTGCTAAGGAAATGACAGAATCAGCCGAAGAACCAAAATTNGAAACTGAAAAAGTAGAAGAAANGGNNGAAGAGAAACCAACNCGCCGCCGAAGAAAAGGATTCGGTAGCGAGTTAACTCTTGATGACTAGGTGTTATTATGGGNCTGTTTGATAAGTTTCGCAAAAAAGTCAGAGATGNTGCATCTGAAGTAGACACAGAATCTTTGTCTGCAGAAGAAGGNAGCGAGGAAGCANTCAACGCAATTTCNCAACATCAAAAAAACATTCAAGATTCTAACATAGAAGAAGAACCAACCCAGGANCTTNTTGAATCATCAGATGATGATTGGGAAGATTTCGATGAAGAAGAAGAANTACAATTGCCAACCAGNAAGGATGATGAATGGGANGATTGGGACGACNAAGANGAATACGTNCTGCCTACAAAACTCTCCCGTAAAGAGAAAAAAATCCTAGCAAAGGAAGCTAAGAAAGAATCTGCTAGAAAGAAAGCCCAAGAAAAAGAAATGAAGAAGCGNGGCGGNAAAGAAGTCAAGAGACTTGANGGNTCTAAAGTAGATTTACACATGATGAGAACTACGACCGGCCGGCAATTAGTTGAAGTNAAATCAGCACCTACTGGTGGAATAGGAACCATCGAGGAAGAAGGAATNACAATCGANTTAGGTGGCGGTGTAGTTGAATCTGGNGGCCGTGTAATCAAAGAAAGTGAAANTCTAAACAACCTAATGGAAGAATTAGAATGGATTATGTTAGAGTCTGATATTTCATCAGACGCTGTNACTGCGGTCATGTCTGCTTTGAAAAGAAATCTAATNGGNCAAAGNCTGCGCAAAGGAGCAGACCTTGCGAAAGTACTCGAGGCCAGTCTGAAGAGGGCNCTGAGAGGGATTTTGNAAGCAGGATANTGGGATTTCTANGCTTCAATTAACAACTTTATCAAAAAAGGAGANACNCCNGTTGTAATCATGTTTGTTGGNGTNAATGGAACAGGNAAAACCACCACAGTAGCCAAAGTCGCANACAATCTTCAGCAACAAGGAATNTCAGTTGTAGCNGCAGCAGGAGATACNTTCAGGGCNGGAGCAATTGAACAATTGGAAACACACTGTGAACGGCTAAACATACGCTGTATATCNTCTCAAAGAGGAGGAGACAGNGCAGCAATAGCAAGAGACGCAGTNGAATCAGCAAAAGCGAAAAACATCGATGTTGTCTTAGTNGATACNGCNGGAAGGATGCAAAATAAATCCAATCTTATGGCCGAACTTGAGAAAGTTAGGCGCGTAGCAAACCCNCACCTCACNCTATTCGTAGGCGATGCTCTGGCGGGCAACGACGCTGTNGATCAAGCAAGAAACTTCCAACAAATGTTGAAATTCGATGGCGCTGTTTTNACAAAATTAGATACTGATGCGAAAGGAGGAGCGGGANTATCCATAGCACACGCNACCGGTCAACCAATTATTCTGTGTGGTGTTGGCCAGGAGTATGATGATTTGATACAATTCGATCCNGACTGGCTTCTACAACAATTATTCGAATGAGGTGTAAACATGGCACAGGAATTCTTCGACGATGAAAATAGCACCCACNTATTCCAATTAGTGCANATGCTACAAAGAAGTGCTATGATGCACATGGGAATGNTACAAGATAGTGAAGGCAGAGTTCACTATAATCTAGGTGAAACTAAAGCTGCAATAGACACACTGTCTATGCTTAAAGAGAAAATGAAAGGCAACCTCACTGAAAAGGAAAGCACTATGCTGAATGGAATAATTTCTGAATTACAATTACAATTTGTAAAAGCCCCCGCAAGGCAGAGGGCTTTGGAAGACCAAGTAGCTGAATCTGAAGCGGTTCGCGAAACCTTCACAAATCCAAAAGACGGGCCGTCGGAGATTATTGCTGATGAAGAAGAATGACTTTTCTTCGCCAATTTAAGCGGTTGATTCATGAGTGTGAAGGCTTTCACACACATGTTAGCCATGGTTAGAGTCACCGATGTCGAAGACGAGGAAGCACCCACAGTTCTCCTTGTTGACAACAATCAAATGTCATTACACAGACTAACTACTATTTTTCGGCAAAGAGAATTCAACGTTGTAACTTGTGAGGATGGCGACAAGGCTGTAGATGAGTACATCCGTCTTGACCCAGAACTTGTGGTTCTCTCCCTTGACATCCCTTCTCTCGACGGACATTTGGCTGCTCTGGAAATGAGGGAGCACGGCAACGATTGCCGAATATTATTCTCTGCACCTAAGAGACAGGCACAACTAGCTCAAGACGCAACCCACTCAGCAGGAGCTATTGGGTGGGTTGAAAAACCAATTACGGCATCTTCAATCGACTCAATTTGGGACCTAGTTTTAGGCCCAATCCCCGAGGCACCAGGATTACAAGACTTAGACAATATTCACCCTGTGGAAGAGATGGTCGAAGTCGAAAAAGATGATGGACCAATGCCATTACCTCTACCACTCCCTTCTAATGATGGACAAGATATACTAGCACCACTACCAATAAATCCCCTTCCAATTGAGCAAAGAGTCCAACCCAAAAAGAAGTCTAGCAAGGCGAAACGGCTACTAGTCGTTCTAGTAATTTTCAGTGCGTTGGGGGCTGCTGGCTGGTATGCATGGTCGAGT
>NZGQ01000066.1 GCA_002689565.1 Methanobacteriota archaeon
CAATTTCTTCATCCAACGGAATCGGTCCGCCCTCACGGAAAGCTGATGGTCTGTGCAGAGCTCCTCGGGCCATCATACAGCTATCACATCCTGTAGCTTCCTTCACACGTGCAAAATCCGCCCGGCAGAATACATCCCCATTAGCAATCACAGGGACGTCGACAGAATCTACGACCTCGGTAATATAATCCCAATCAGCAACTCCTGAGTATCTTTGTCTGAGAGTCCTACCGTGAACACAAAGACGTTGAATTCCAACCTGCTCAAGTTCTTCACAGATTTCTTTAGCGTTGAAATTCCCTTGACCTGTGCCAAGCCGCATCTTTGCCGTAACTGGGATGTTTACTCTATCAACAACCGCTTCACACATTGAAATAAGGTTCTGAGGCTCTCCCATCAATGCAGCACCAGCACAGATTTTGGTAACCTTTGGAGCAGGGCACCCAAAGTTAAGATCGATTAAATCTGCTGTGTCTTCCAAAAGTTCGGCAGCCAAAGCCATGTCGTCGATAACTCCTCCGAAAATCTGCGGGATGAAAGGATTCTCATCATCACAAGTCTCCATTTTTCGCCATGACATTGCTGCATCGCGAGTTAGTGCTGTTGAGTTGGTGAACTCTGTAATCGTAAAATCTGCACCACACTCTTTGGCTAGAAGACGGTAGGGCAAGTCTGTTACACCAGACATCGGTGCCAAAAATAACGGGCGAGCCTCGCCATCCCATTGTCCTGGTTTTGGTAAGATGAACTCACTCATCTTTCATCACCCATTTTGGGTGGGTCTCTGCTCAGAAAGTAGATTCCCACTCTTCTAGGTCTTGAGCTTCTGCCCATGCCTCATCTGTAGTCTCGCCACGAGCCTTTAGGACTTCACGAGCAAGAACCCAGTATAGTAGTGCGAGTGACTTGCGACCCTTGTTGTTTGCCGGTAGAGCAAGGTCGACGTTACGCAGGTTGTTGTTTGCATCACAGATTCCAACGATTGGAAGTCCTGAGTTTACCGCTTCACGAAGCGCTTGCTGGTCTGCAGCTGGATCTGTCACGAATAGCATATCTGGCTCTACGTAGGAGCGAAGAGCTGGGTTGGTAAGGCTGCCTGGAATGAATCTTCCAACGCTTGCGTTGGCTCCAATTGCTTCAGCGAACAATCTTGCCGGGCGTTGGCCATATTGTCTTGCGCTAACGACCATGATGTTAGCTGGGTTGTAGCGGTTTAGGAATTCAGAAATTGCACGGATTCTATTGTCTGTGATTTCAACATCGATTAGGTATAGTCCGTCAGCGCGAACTTCTTGAATAAATTGAGCCATATCTGCACTCTTTTGTTGAGTACCGATGTGCACGGCGTTGGTCTCGTATGTCTCACGGTCGACTAGAAGTTCTGTCATGGTATTGACTCCAGCATTCGCCCCACCAGCCCCCCCTAAATAACCGCTTCGTAGGTGAAAATGTAGGCATAATGCCTCAGTGTTGCGAATAACCACAGTACACCGGTAGGGGTAACTTTGATTGCAGCGCCCCCTCCTCGGATTATTTGGGAGAGGTTATTTTGTCAGATATGTCCCCCAGTAACCTTGTCATCGCTGAAGAAAGCGATGATGGTTTTTGGAGAGATAAATCTGGTAAATCTTTACATGTTTCAGCGAGCGATTTGGAGCGGCATGCTTACTGCCCATTGTCGTGGTCACTGGCTAGATCTGGAAAAGGCGGCAGAGGCAAAGCAATCGATGAAGGTAGAGAAAAACACGCTTTGATTCATGACAAAGTAGTAGATTTCAAACAAAAGCAAAATGAATTACGCAGAGCTCTAATCATCTGGTCTTGGTGGTTCACGATAGTCGTAATTTTCCTCTCTGACGCTATTATTTTCACTACGATAACCGATGATAGAACTCCGATAGATATTGCTAGATATCTGTCGATATTGTCGGTNNTTTGGTTAATCGCTGGACTNCTAGCNATATATTTGCCTTGGAGAAGATGGATNAATNTACCAATAAATAGTTCTAAGGAACTTGATGAATTAAAGAACTTGGATGANGCAATAATTCCTAGAACTCTAGAGCCNTACGGTTTCATTGGAGGATGGANGCAAGGAGGAAGGGTCGANGCTGGACTATTGATGGGTGCTACTATTTTCGGTTTNCATGCAATCGGCCTNTTTGGTGCTGAAAACAAAGAGCAGGCTGGATTTATTTTGGTCACGGTNGCAATGGTTTGGACTTTACTTGCATCTTGGCAATTACAAAAAGCATTGCTCGCTGATAACGCACTAGAAGTTGCAAGAATTAACGCAGGCCTCGATGAAAATACCGATGTTGCTTACTCTGACGACGAATCTACTGCAGGATTACTGGTTGATGATTTCACAGGACTAAGAGGGAGACCTGACCAGATTGTAATCGTTGACGGTGAGTTCATTCCTGTAGAACAGAAAACTGGAAAGATCCCGGACAAACCTCACAAATCTCACAAAATGCAATTACTTGCCTACATACATTTGGTTGAATCTACAACAGGTAGAACTCCACCATATGGTGTTCTAAAATATGGAAATGAAAATCTCCACTCAATCTCTTGGGACGATTACAACAAGAATCTACTATTCTCTGCAACGAAGGAAGTTCAACGCTTGATGGTTAATGGCGGAGCAGTCAGAAACCACAATCGGAAAGGTAAGTGTGAAAGCTGCTCAAGACGATATGCTTGTGATTCAAGCCTAGTCTAGTTGTCGTAAGAGCATCCATCTTCGTTAGGATATTGCCAGCATTTACGTTCAATTTTTATTAGAACTTGGAATGAATCCTTGTATAGGTTTGCAATCTCTTCTCCATAACCTCTAGCTTCAACATCCAAAGTCCATTTACCCTCAGCAAGATCTTCGGAGAATGTTGCAACCATCTTCCTTTCAGTTTCGGTGACCTCTTCTACCCAAACCTCGTTTCCATCTGCATCAATTAAAGATGCTCTAACGTACCTAAACTCCATTGGAATTCCCGGTAAAATCAACTCAAGAGGCATTGCTGCTGAAATATATGCACTAATCTCGACAACATTGGAATCTACATCAAAACTCTGTGATGTTGAATATGTCGTACTACCTTGAACGTCCGTGAAGTCTGTTGTAAATACATGGGAGGCATTGACTTTTAGTTCAATATCCAACATAGTTGGATCTCCACGTAAATCTTCCATAAATTCACGAGCTGGAACAAGTCCAATGCAGCCCATTGATGAAGCCATAAGAATAGCCAGCATCATGAATGCGGACATTGCTGGCTTTGGCCTCATCAACACGTCCGAAACACTACCAATGTATCAATAACACCCCTCGATGGTTTGAAGCACTCACTTCGCTTCGAGAGGCATGCCTGAATGAAGTCAAGAGGGTCAGCCGAGCGATTAGCGATGACGAACCCTATGAGTACTGACAGGCATCAAATTCACAATTACTCGAATTTAGCGCCACATACTGAACACTCTGTTGCATCTACAGCTATTTCAGCCCCACATGCTCCACATTCAGCGGTGGCTTCCTTCTTTTGACGCCTTCTTACACCTCGGCGTCTCTTGTTTTCTGATGCTGCTGCTTTAGCAGGGTTGATCTCGTCTGCATCTTCATCAAACGAGAAGTCCATTGCATCTTCTGGCAACACATTTCCTGCAAGTGAACGATCTTGAGTTCCCATTCCGACCAGAACCTCGTCACCAGGCATTACACCTTCTTCACCGGTTATTTCGTACAATTTTCCTCTGATATCCGCATCACTAGCAGTTAATTCGCCACCATCGTCAGTGTGAGCTTTGATGTCTTTATCTTTGAGAATTGCATCTATATCGTGTCCTTCAAAGGTTTCTTCGATCGACTTGAGAGTTGTGGTAACGGTAGACATTGCTTCTTCTTCGTCCCACTCAACTTCTTCTTCAGCAACTCTTCTGTCGTAAGCCGCCTCAACTTCTGCTTCTGCTCTGGCTATATTCTCATCCCAGTGCTCTTCAAGGTCATCAGAATCATATCCAAATTCTTTGACCGCCTCTTCGAAGCCTTCGTAACCGGCTGCATGGATTGTTTCTGGATCGATTTCTTCTTCTTCTTGAAGTGGTATCTCTTCTTTCTCGACAACTCTTCTCTCTCTTTGTTCGAAGTACTTTGATACATCTTGTTCCGCACCACAATACGGACAATTGGCTAGTAAATCAGGGATAGATTCTCCACAACTATCACAATCATGGAATTGCTTCCTTGCTTTCTTTAGATTGAATGAACACCAAGGGCAGCGGTCTTCGCCACCTTTTAGTTCTCCATCACATGCTGGGCAATAATCGAATATGTCTCTTTCAACCTCTTCTTCTACTTCACGGGTTAAAATCACAGCAGCTATCAATATGGCAATTAAAATGACACAAATAAATGCGATCATACCTGCAGTTTGGAAAGTCATACTGCCTGCATCATCAGCAACATTGCTACTAGATTCTTTAGAATCCCAATTCCAGGTTTGTGTGCTACTCACTAATTGTTGATCAGGGACCAAATTGATGTTTGTANANGGAGCAGANGCTGTAAATGTACATTCTACTGTAACGATTTGTCCGCTTGTTGAGACGACTACNTTAATNTCCTCAAATACTTCGCCAAGTTCATTTTCACAAGAGTAATTCACACTTCCAGTTTCTTGAGATGAAAGTTTAATGGAAACCGTATATTCATCTCCTGCCATCAACGGGAACTCTACTGGTTCTTGGTCAGAATCAATCAACTCCATTGAGGTTAATGACCACGCCAACCTAAGTTGAGCAGTTACCTCAACACTGCCATTAGCGTAGGAATTCTGTGGATTTTCATCATAAGAACTTGAAAGAGGGACCCATTGAGCATCAAAATTTGCGGTATGGGCGCCGCTTTCTGTTGGCAATGTCTTTTGCCACCAGTATGTATCACCTGCTGATATTGTAATAATTGGTTGAGTGTTTTCAGCTACAGTTTGTCCTTCCCAGGTGTATATTAGGCGCCCTTTGACTTCGACTTCTCCTGTATTTGTAATCAAAACATTCCAGTCAACATTAGCTCCACTATCGACTGTGTTGCTATACGGAATAGCATATGGGTCTACTGCAACATCTGGTATTGGATACTTGTCGAAGTAAGCACTAATTCTATCGTTGTCAGTTCTTTCTTGAGTGAAATCAGCAGTTCCGTAAGGGTCTATTACTGCTGTTATCTCATGATTTCCGTTCGAGATACTTGAAATGTGACTATACAATAGATCGAATGACCATGCTTGCTGAGCGTTTTCTCCTCCGCTAATGTTTACGTAAAATGTTGGTAATGGTACATTCAAACCATTATCATCTTGGAGTTCAAGCCTCATTGGAACCTCTGATACACCGCTTCCTGCGGTTCTTGCCAAGGTACCTGATATTGTCCATGGTCCTTGCAAATCATTTGGATTAACGTCTACAGAAAGTATACCCAAATGGGAAACATCCATCCTTTCATCGACGACGAGTGATGAAGAAAACACATTATCTTCATCGGCTTCGATGACTGCGTCATCTAAATCTAGAGTCACTGTGAAATCATATGTTCCAGAGGAGGGGGCTGTCATTGTTTGATTTACCCAAACGCTTTCTCCTGCAAGAATTGATGGAACGTTCAATACCTCGCTTTGAACCCCTAGATCGATTTGCATCCTACTAGCATCAGCATCTTCAGAACCTGTGTTAGACACCTCTGTAGAAACCATCACGGAGTCGCCTGATTTGACACCTGTCGGGCTTGTTTCAATCGTTGTGGCTTCCAAATCTGCTAGNCCNGTTACNACAATATCCTTGAAGAAAATTTGCTCTCCTGCACCATTATANTCAAANGCAANCCAAACTTTGTGTTCACCNACTGTTAATCCTGATTTNACAATTTCAACATCCGCTGTCGATTGTGCAGGNATGTCTACNGTATTTGCAGANATTAGTTGAGATGATGATACTCCGTTCCAATAAAACTTGTANAGAACNTCTTCGGCNTCAAAATTATTTGAATTATACAACGTCAATCTAATTGTNGCNGAGCCACCTTCNACTGGANTTGAAGGAGAGATTGCTACNGTTGATTCTGAGGCTTGAACTCCACCNCTATCTTCAGCGCTAACTGACAATGGCATAACAGATAGTACCATCATCGCGAGGACAACTGTGGTCAATGCGCCCCTTGCCATGAATAACAGAGGGGAGGGGTAGCACTTGAATCAACCGACTCTAAGAATGCTCTTGACTGTTAATTTCTNGGTAACAACACACCCCGAAGGGGGGTGTTGCAATGCGAGCATTGAAGGGCGAGTGTCTCTGTAGGGTGTNTGATGAGGCGCTTCATTGCGGTGCTATTGGTCGTAGTCATCATGACTATGGGGCAAAGTAGTGAGGTCTTTTTGTCTGACACTAAACAAGTAAAAATGGCAGATAGTCAATTATCTCTAACTTTTTCAAACGGTCCCACTGAAAACCAAGATGTAAAGGGATTATACACGCTGAGTTTCTCGTCAACGGGTAGTGGCACGATTGCTAGTATGGAAATCGAAATCTCNAACGATGATACAAATTGGTCACCTGTAGCGAACCTTACTTCAACGCCTTGGCTAAAGCATGTAGATACTACGACTTACACTAATGGCTCTTGGACATTTAGAGCCAGAGCGTGGGATTCAGTCGCTGAGAATTTCACTTCTTGGTTTGAGAGCGGAGAATTCAATATCGTAAATCAAATACCTCTAATCACATCTTTCACGCTTGCAAATTCTGGTGTTGGAAGTGGAGCCTCCGCACTTGACAGAGCATGGTACCCTATTGCAGCAAATGGGACTCTTGAATTTGATTGGACTGCAACAGACGATGACATCACGCACGCTAGTTTAGCCAATGTTCCCGGACCGGGAAGTCCAAGTGATGATGGCCCAGGAACTATCGCATACGGTTGGGATTGGAACACCGGGGCAATTGCAGAAGGAACTTACAATCCTCGCCTCACTGTTTGGGACGGATCGGGGCTTTCTGCTAGCAAGACCATGTTCATTGGAATTGACAGAACTGCACCAACAATGACAACTCCTACCATCGGAGATGGTGGGTCTTGGAGCGACTCAACTAGTGTAACTATTTCTGGATTTGATGCTGCGACAAATGATGGAAGCGGGTCTGGCCTAGATTACGTACAGATACAACAAGACGGTGCATGGAGTAATGTTTCTGGCTCAAGTACAACCTTGACTTTTGAAGAAGGAGAACACCAAATTCTGATGAGAGCTATCGACCGAGTAGGTAACACAGGAACAGCAATTACTGTCGATATTAAGGTAGATGTTACCGAGCCAGAGGGAATTGCTTGGTCTGTAGACGAGATCAGTACAAGTCATGTCGGACCGATAAACATCTCTTATTCCGCTCAAGACTTAGGTTCAGGAATTGATCTTTCAAATTCTAAAATCCAATATGGATTTGATCTAAATGGCGTTGGAGCAACACCAGACCAATCTGGACGCTGGATAGACCTAGGAGCAAGTGGGCTTGACGGCTCAATGGGCTTAGCCTCATGGGCAACAAAATCCAGACAATATCTCATGGTAAGGGCAATCGTGAATGACAATGCAGGAAATGAATTGGTCTCTATCCCAAGCGCTTTCCAAATTTTACCCGGACTAGACCTTTCATGGAATACTACTGAAACAGGAGTAGATAGATTGGTAGCAAGACCAGGTGATACGAACGGACAAATCGAAATAACTAGTTTGATCGAAGCAAACCAAGCATATGGTGGGGCAGTTACTGTTTATCTTCAATCGGCACCTGCTGACCGTAATTCCGGTGTAGATTGGAGTACAATGCAAACCATAATCATCGAAGGAGGCAATCTTTCTGATGAGTGCCGATGTGAATCGATAGTTTGGAATTATGTTGTACCAAATACAGGACAATGGGATTTGCGCCTAGTTATCGACCCATCCAATGGAATAGATGAGCGAGATGAAACGAATAATCACCACTACATGATGGTCACTGGCGCATCGGTTACAGGAGTTGGTGTTGTTCCTTCATTCGCACCAAGTATAATCGCATTACTAGTTGCAGGTTTCGCAATCGCATGGTATCAGAAAAGAAGGATTACTCCTCCTCCCAACTGACTTCTTCATCTTCTGATAATTCCATCACTTCAGCGACTTCCTCTTCGTTTGCAGGATCAACTTGAGCTGCTTTCAGACGACGGTTTCTACGGTTTGCAACCTCTGCAAGACCTGGGACCAAACCAGAAAAATCACTTGATTCGGAGTCGCTCCGTTTTTCTTCAATAGAATCAAGAGAGCGCGCTTCTAATCGCATTTTCTTACGCTCTCTCTCTAGAAACTTCAAGACAGTCCCATGCTCACTTCCACTAGCGAGCATTTCGATTGCTTGCCTTGCACTTGATAGGCCATATCCTTCACCAACCAAAACTACGGTTGACTTGTAAATCGAAATTTCAGTACCGGTATGTTGCTCAATCATCTTGCGGATTTTACCTTCTGAACCAATGATTCGTGCGCGAATCCTTCGTTGTTGGTTAGAGCGCTTACCAACATGATCACGTAGATCAACCATCTCGAAAAACCAATCATCACGCAATAATTGAATTGCACGACTTGGAGCCATTCCACGGCCAACTGCCTTGATTACATCAGGTAATTTGAGTGCCTTGACCGGATCATAATCACCAGCATCTGGCCAAGTAACCTCTATTTCACCGGTGCTAGAATCGATCTGAATATTCTTGCAACCAGCCGCTTTTTCCAGCTCACGCCTAGTGGCTCCTTTAGCACCGATAAGAACCGCTATGCGGTCCTTTGGGACTCTGGGTAGCGATTGACGCATGAGTCGGGGGTGAAGCCTACCCTTCTTCAATCCATGTGTAGGTCCTATTCCTCTTCTTCTTTCATATCCATATGGGATAAATCCATTTCGAGAACATCATACATCGCTTCTGCTAATTCTACGTCTAGGCCATTTTTATTGGCCCATTCAACCAATCTTGTGACATCCCTAACCAAGAACTCCTGGCTCTTCGGATGTGATTGGACTACTGCTTGTCCTACATCGATTACCACTGGTTTGTCACCATGCCACATGATGTTATATGGTGAGAAATCACCATGAACCATTTTCGCTTTTTGCCATGTAACTGCAAGGAATTCTAGTAGTTCTTCATACACCGGTTGAGGATCTACAACCTCTACATCTCGCAATCTAGGAGAAGGGGCTGTCTGAGTTCCAAGGTACTCCATGACCAAGACATTTTTGTGAGTCCCCAATGGCTTTGGAACTGCTAATCCCCACTTTTCTAGCCGAGATAGGTTCCTGAATTCTTTTCGCACCCAAATATCCACAAGATCACGGTGTCTTCTTCTCAAGCCTCCAAATCTAGGATCGCCTTCGATGTACTGAACTAAATTTTTGAATACTGCATTTGAAGTATGAAATATCTTCACTGCAACTGGTCCATTTTCTCCAGTACCATGGAATACATGTGCTTCCTTTCCTCTTGCGATAGGGAAATCCAAGGTGTCGATGATACCTGACTTCATGAGTTTGTATAAACTCATCAAAGTCAAACGGTCGAAGACGGCATCGAATACTCGCCGATCTACCCATTCAAATGGTCCGTCGCCCATGACTCCGGAAAGGCCTTCCTCAATTTCAGTGAACATTCGTTTGTATTTTTTCTCCGTCATCCAGCCAGTACCTTTGGTTGATTCTAAACTCCGAATGAATTTATTTGATTCATCATCCATGAATTTTTCATCGGCGTTGGTTTTGCGACGTTTGCGATTATTCCTGCGCTGCTTAGTATCCTTGGATAACTCGTTATCCCAATCGCTTTGACGTCCCATTGTTTGGCCTCCTAAATTGGTAAAGCCAACATAAATGTGATGAATTGATTTCAGCCGAAGAGATCGTTGATCTCATCGTCGTCATCATCATCATCCATTTCCTCTACAGCCTCTTCTGGTGCATCTTCAGGTGCATCTTCTTGATCATTTGAGGAAGCGAATAATCCATCTTCATCATCAAAGTCATCAACTTGAGTGTTCATTCCAAATACGTCAACATCTGAAGGTAGAACGCCTTTTCTGGAGAGGTACATTGCCTGAGTTTTAGTATATCTATGCTTTACATCAGCTTTTGAATCTTGGAAATCCCAAGGCCAAACTATGATCAAGTCGCCTTCACGGACCCACTGGCGACGGCGCATTTTTCCTGGAATTCTTGCCATTCTAGTTTCGCCATCTGCACAGAGAACTGTAACTCTTCGACCTCCTAGAATTTGTTCAGCGATTGCAAACATTTCGTTAACTTTCGTATTTGGCATCTTGACACGAATCTTAGAGGATCCACCCTCTGCATTGTTCATCAGACGAGCTAGTTCTTCCTCGTCCACTTTCTCTTCGCGCCTACGGCCCATGATTGAAGCGAAAAGCCCTTCCTACTTGAAGGCTGATACTAGATTCAAGCCAAGTCTAGACTCTCGGCAGCACGGTAACACATATCGATTAGAGTGTCTCCTGATAATCCCAACAAGATTGTTGCAACCAAACAAATCCAAATTGCCATACGAATTGATGCACCATATGGCAGAGGCTTGCGGCGTCCTTCTTCAGGAACATCTAGGAACATAACTACTCCAATTCTCAAGTAATAGAATACCGAGATTGCGCTGTTTAGGAACATTGCTAGAGCAAGCCACCACACCCAATGAAGATCAGAGAAGGAGATATTTCCATTCATCCATAAATCACCAACACTAGTTGAAACAATTCCTGCTATTACGAGGAATTTGGACATGAATCCTGCTAGGGGCGGTACACCTGCAAGTGCTAGCATGAATACGAACATTGCAGTGCCAATCAACGGGTCTCTGCGTGCTAATCCAGACAGGGCAGACAATCTACTAGCCCCGCCTTCCATTTCAAGCAGACCTAGCACAAGGAATGCTCCCAACTTGAAGGCAACTAGAACGAA
>NZGQ01000102.1 GCA_002689565.1 Methanobacteriota archaeon
CAAAATATCTTTCTTTTGACCAGATAAATCCCAACCATTTCTTGTTGACTTAAACTTTATCTTAAATTTCTTTTCAGCTTTTTCGATTCCATCAACTGTGTGATCAATATCAATTGTAGCTCTACCCCTACCAGCTTTAAGTTTACCTTCAACAATTGAAATAGTTACATCTTCTTCGAGTTCAACTTCTTCCTTGACTTCGGTAGACTTTACAATCTTAGTGTCACCAGCGGCATTGTCCTGTGGTCGTTTACCAGACTTAGGTGTAGTTCCACCCTGTGCCTTGAAAGTCTTATCGTGACCATCTTCTTCGTTGTCTTCAATCTTCTTGTCAGACTTCTTATGTGCCGCAGTGAATTCTTTTGCCTTCGGAGAATCCTTAGAGTCAATCTCTTCACCCTTATCGGTAGCACCTTTTACACTTTTCTTTGCGGCAGATTCCCACATCTTGAGTAGGTCAGTAGTCGCATCAGTCAGATCAAGGTCTTCACCGATCTTAGAGATTTCAGCAGTCTTGGCATTAGATGCAACTTTCTTCTTGTCATCTTTCTTCCCTGCAACTTTGGGTGCTTCCTTCTCTTCTTCGTCATCACCCTCATCTTCTTCTTCGTTCTTAGCAGGTTTCTTACCACCGTCAATCGCATCGTCAGTTGCTTTGCGTTTCTTGTGAAGATACTCGTCAGACGAATCAACATCTCCATCATTGTCGATGTCTTTGTCTTTACGGTCTTTGAATTTCTTATCGTTTTCTGCGTCATCAACAGGGTCGAGTTTCTTCTTCTCTGCTAGTTCCCAACCTTTCTTGAGGTATTCTTTCTCTTTTGACTTATCGATTACAATTGTCTTACCACCTTTCTGAACCATAGAGTCCTTCTTGGGGTCTTTCATTTGTCTTGCTTCGTCAATCTCTAACGACTCACCGAGGATGACTTGGTTGTAGGCATCCATTAATGATTTCATATCTTTTCTTTGCATGGTTGTTCTCCTACATCCACAAATAATTAACGAGACCTGCGACTATCGCTGCCCCTATTAGATATACAACTTTGTTGATAATTGCAACAGTATGGGCATTATCATCCACCTTTTTCTCGATCTCATCTAACTTCTGAGAGAACCTGTTCATTCTCTCGTATTGATTTTGATTGTTCTTCTCCATTGCCATCATCTTCTCTTCTACACGAGCAAGTGCAACTAATGCCTCTGCAAGTTTATCAATCTTTACTTCTAAACGATCAAATCTTACGGTAGAGTCTGCCTCTAACCTCGCAAGTTTGACTGCTTGTGTCTCTTTAGTTGCCATGCTCGTGTTACCCATTAAATTTAGATTATAGTCTTATTTATAAGACTTTAATTCTTTATTCGTAAATTCGTACAACAAGATCACCTGTTCCTTTGATGATTCGATGGTACTCCATTTTGTCTATACTGTAACTATGCCCTTCAAGCAAATCTTTAGGTTCTTCATTATCTAGTTGTAACTGCCAACCAACCCCTTCGAGGACAATGAGAGTTCGGTCTTTCTTGTCTCTATGCCAGATCAAATCTTCTTCGTTGACACTATCCCTAAAAACCCTAATCTTACCATTACGAACCTTTAACTCCAAATAAGGTTTTACCAAAAGAATGATCCTCCACCAGAGAGTCCTAGTTGTTTCGCATACCGAGGCAGTCTACACGCCCAGTATCTTGCTGTGGTCTTATCATTTGCTTGATCACATTTGTGACGAGCGGCAAATGACTTCCGTGCCTTCGGGTCATTCAACTTAACTTTGAGTCCAGTTGTATCACCCCAAGATATTTTCTTTATATTACCAGTCGATGGGTCTTTGACATACACATAGTACTTCTTTGACCCACCCTTCTTTGGTTTGTTTAGTTCAGGTTGTTTCTCTTCAAAGATACAATCCAGTGCAACATCCTCACCATTGAACTGTGCGAACTCACCAAGATTGGATTCCATGATCTCAATCTCGGTTGGGTCGATTTCTAGTTCACCATTGTGATACTGTTCACGCAAGTCTCTCCAATACTGGAAATACTTCTCAGAACCAACCCGATAGAGGTTATTCTCTACCAGACCAGATTCAGAACCACAACTACAGTGTTCGTTGAATGATTTCACTACCTACCCATCTTCTTCAACAAACCTTGAATCGTCTTCAAGTCCTTAGAAATTACTTTCTGGAACTTTGCCTTGTCCGTTGGTTTCTTCAAGGTGTTAAACATCTTGACGATCATCTTGGCATCGTCTTGAGAAATCTTACCTTTCTTACCTCGTTCAAATTCGATGTCTCCACCCTTGGGTAGATCAGATGCCTTACGGATTTGCATCAGAACATTCTTAGATGCCGCTTTACGATCATCGTCACTCGCAGTGTAGTCATCTACATCGGCAGGGTCAACACCTCGTTTGCCCATAGAACGCATCGCATCTCGTTTTGCACGAGCATTCTCCATATGGGTGTCTAGATCAAACGATTCATTTTTACCATACTGCTTCTTGAGTCTTTCGTGCTCTGCCTTACGGTCTTTTGCTCGTTTATCTAAGTCCAGTCCACCCTTCTTGAGTTTAGCACGGAGTCGGTCATGTGCAGAACCTTCTTCTACAGACTCAATGTACATATTCAACTCATACCGTTTGTTGTCTAGGTTTGCAACCTGTACATGAAGTTTCTGTTTCTTGTTGGTATCTAGGATATACTTATTAGTCTTACCACTGGATGGTCTCTTCGGCCCCATTGCCACCTTGTGGTCAACATCGTCTTTGTCTACGATGAAACCTTTCTTCTTTGCGTGTGCGTATGCGTGTTGCATTGCACCAGAGAAGTCACGGTGATAGAGTTCGTAACCAGACGAGGACTTTGCTTCTTCAAGTCCTTCACGAGCAACTAACTTCCAACCCTGTCTCTTCATTTTATCAGCAGTCTTACCATCCACCTTACGAGTATATGTACCCTTCTTCATGGTGTAGTTCTCTGCACCTTCTTCTAGTTCTTCTTTTTTACTCTTGCCATGAGTTTTCTTTTTGAGGTCTGCAATTGACTTTTTAAGATTTTTCCTAACCTCTGGATTTTTAGATGAACCACCTATTTTAGCATATGGATTAGATGCTTCGTTGATTTTTTTCTTTGCGTAGGCAATTGCCATCTTAGGGCCTTTCGCTGCAGTGACATTATCGGTGTCTTTCTCGTCAGTGTCCCAGAACATATTATGCATTTGTGTGCGTTCTTTTGCACTTGCAGACTTCATAAACTTGTTCAGAATTTTAGCATCTGCATTAGATAATTTATATGCCACCTTGTCATCAGAACTTCTATGTTTACCTACTTGGTGTATAGTGTTACCTTTATATGTCTTACTCACACCTTCTTCTAGTTCAACCGACTCGTTTGCCTTCTTCATTGCCTTTGAAACAGCATCAGGTTTTTTGCGTTTAACCATTGCAACAAACTTTTGTAAAAGACTTTGATCTTCTTTACTAGGTTTGAATCCTTTCTTTGCAGATTTTGTCTTCAACTGTTTTAGGTCATCTGCCATTGCTTTTCCTGCCATGACATAAAATGGTGCAAGTGCGAGAAGCATTGAACCAAAGATTGCGGTTGACACATCTTCTTTGATTTCTGGTTTCTCGTGGGTGTAACCCATCTTGTCCATCTTCACATGGTCTGCGTAGGTGTCTGCCTTATAACCTTTCCCAGTCTTGGGGTCATACATCATGTGTGGTTTGAAGTCTTCCTCACCTTTACATTCTGAAAGTATTTCTTTTATAGTTTTCATGTTATGCTAAATCCTTATCGTGGTTCAAACCACCCTTTTTCTTTTTGACTATGAACGCATTTACTCGTGCGTATCCCCATTGTTGTGGTGTAGTGCCTGGCCTATGACCAGTCTTCCATGCGGCAACACCACGGTTATAAACCTTCCTTAATGTACCGAGAGAGATACCAGACTTCTTTGCTTTGTCTGCCAATGCACCCTCTGTGAGTTCACCTTGACGTTTTGTTAATACCATCTTTAACATTACTTGGTTTCCCTATTCTTTGACCTTGCACGTGCAAGTCTCGCACGATCAAGCATTCTGTCATGTTTCTTCTTATCTTGATCCTTTTCCTGTTCAATACGTTTTCTTGTAGTTTGAACTTGATCCTGTTCCGACATCGGAGTATCTTTCTTATACTTCTTAACCAACTTGTCAGTACCTTCCTCTCCCGCACCACTTTCGGTTACGAAATTACTAGGTAGTAGATCGTGAAGAACCTTTCTATCCACACCACTAAAACCAGATGCAACCTTTTGTGCGTAGTAGTGAGTACTATGTCTCAGTGAACCACCACCCTCTTTCTTCTTACGAACCAATAACTTCTTGAGAGTATCAAGGGCGTTTCCGTACACCTTCTTGTTGGTGGTGACAGACCTCAACTTATTGAGCATCTTACCTTCGGTAGTCTCCGTAGTAATCGTCTTCGATGTAGTCTTGAAGTTCTTCTTACGCATGATGGTTTTATTGATAACCTCGAACTCTTCCTTGTTCTTGTCATAGTTGATCACAACAGGTAGGTTCAGGTCAGTCTGTAAATCTTTGATCACTGCTTCACTATCAGGATTCTGTCGAATGTTCTTCGCCTTTCTCTTGGCAATCTTCTTGAACACTCGTTGTAACTCTGCCACAGTGATAGGTGGATCGTTGCGTTTATCGTTCATGCGATCAGCAAAGTGACGAGTAAATTCGATGTCTACATCAAACTTGGCAAGTAGTCGATCAGCAAACTTCTCAAGGTCATTGAGTTGCTTCTGAGATACTGCCTCGTACATATCCTTGAACTGTGTGGTGTACTTGGATGGTTTGGTCTTGGCAGTTGCATCTCCCGGTGCGGGTTTGTACGCAGAGTCATCATCGTCTGCTTTCTTACCATGCTTCTTGAAGTGTGCGTCTCTCTTGTCCTTAGTTCCTTTCTTCAACCCTGCATAGTACTTCTTAGGTTGAGTACCTTCTTTGTCCTTAATGTCAGAGTCTTGAGGTGCTTTCTTCTCGACCAGTTCTACCGCATCCAACCACTTACGAACTTTCTTGTCACCACATTCTACGATGACATAGTTAGAACCTAAGACAGATACAGTACCTACTTCCTCACTTGATTTGATAACAACAGTATCACCCAGTTCAAACAGTTCACCTTTGACAAACTGTTCTCTCAGGTCAGATACTTTTGGTAATTCGATGTGTCGTTTGAAAGATGTCTCTTCCTTGAGACCGAGACCCTTCCTAACGTCATTGAACAACTTACGAGTGTCCCTGTCTGACATAGACTTGGGAACACCCTGTGTGAATGCGGTATAATCGTTCTCTTTGGCATTTGCACGTTGTTTGGATGCAGACATACCTTCTACACCTTCGGCATCGGGGTCTCTTGCCCCTGCGGAAACAATATTGATGGACTCAAAGTTATAGAATCCATGTCGTGCTTTCTTGCCATTGTACTTGTTCANCAGAACCTCAAACTCACGAATGCGATCTTCACCGACCACCATCGTGATATTCTTGTATCCTGCATCATATAACTTTACTGCTATATCAAATACATTTCTNACACCCTTGTCCACCATGATGTTTCGACCATACTTGGGGAACATCTTGCGGAGGTGNTTNACTTTATCTGAATANGACAGTGGGTCTTTGGCACCAGTAGACTGAGAGACATAGACCTTCCAGTCTGCTCCCTTTGCTTTCTTGGCAATTGTATCTAATACTTTACCATGACCAATAGTAGGTGGGTTCATTCTACCAAATGTAAAATAAACTTCCTTTGCTTCTTCGGTTAGGTACGACTTAAAATCTTTAATCATCACTTTTGGTTCCACCTCGTTTCTTCGTGAGTTCTGCTTTACGAACCTTCGGAAGAAGTTTCTTTGCGAGTTTTTGTATTTTGGGTTTCATCTTATCTAGTCGTTTCTCAATTGACTGTCTACGAGACATTGAGAGTTCACCCTTGTCAATACCCTTAGTGATTTTTTTGAGTATGGTCATTCGTGCTTGCTTCATAGCACGTTTCTTGAGTTTTTCGGGAGACGCAACTCTTCGTTCTGCTCTTTTACGACCAAGTGCGATTTTTGCTTTGTTTTTCTTGAAGGTTCGTGCCATCTTTAGACGTTGTTGCATATTCAATGCTTCGTCTGGAGATTCGACAACCTTAATAAATTCTTTGAGTCCCATTGGTCTGGACATAGTTTACCCCTACGGTTTTTCCCATCCTTTCAGTATATCTGGACTGAAATTATTATACGAAAATTCTAGACGGTCAACCAACTTGACCGCATCACCACCTAATTTGTCAATAGCAACAAAACCTTCTGCACCTGTGCGGAGTTTGTAACCCTTCTTATGTTGAACAAATGCATCAATTTTTGAAATACTATTAAGTTTATTTATAAGTTTTAGTTTTGCTAGTACAATACTTTTCTGTAAATCAAACATCATTACCAGATTCTTTTTGTTTCTTTGTGAGAAGAACTTCATAAATTCATCCAACTTCTTCTGTTGGGTTGCCTTACCTTTCTCGGTGCTTCTCTTGTCTTTCTCTTTCTGGAACTTATCGTTCAACCACTTCAACAGACCTGTTACATGAGTATTAGTGTTACCAATCACGGTTTGATTCCGCACAAAAGTGTTGTTGTACTGCTCAATCAGGGTTGCAAGGTCTTGATTACCTTCCAACTCACGCAGTGTGGAACCAGATATCTTNTTGAATATCTTACCCGCATCGGACAGATGTTTGGTAACTTCGGCAGTCTCTTTCTTATCTAGGGTTGCCCCAGATACNTCTCTAAGCATCGCATCCTGCGACCAGATGTTTTTACTTTTCTTAAATTTGGATACGTCCACTCCATAGGATGCCTTGAGTGACTCGAAAGAATTACCTGTATAGGTGGTGTGCCACACGATTCCGATTTTGGCATCTCGAACTTCTTTTGCCTGTTCGTATGGGATTGCGTAGATGATCGTGTTGGGATGGAAGGTTGTATACTTCTCACCTTCGATAGTCTCATTTTTAGTGTCTCCTTTTGAGAACAAGAAGTCCCCTTGAATGATACCCTTGATACCCAGTTCGGGTAGATGCTTTAATGCGAGTTTCATCTTGGTTGCCAGATCACCACTAGAGATATCTGCGTCAACATCAGCATCGGTCTTGTAGACCTTTGGGTTCTTGGCAAACACACCCTTCTTGGCAACAAAGAACTCACCATCATTGGGGTCTTGACCACAGAAGATTGCGGGAGCACCATCCCACTTGGTGGACAGTTTGCTCTTGGTTTCTCCTGCCAACATATCACGGAGTTCTCTCAGTGCATTGATTGCCTGTCGAGTACCATTGACACCCCCATAGAGAACCTTATCCTCAATGTGGGTCATGTGGGTATTCTTCTGTTCTGTTATGAATTCTGCAAATTTCATTTGAATATCTTTTTAAAGTCTGCGGTTGCCATTGCTTGGAACTGCGGGTTTGCGGAATAACTACCCTTGTATCTTACTTCAATATCAAGGATGGGTGAACCATCGGAGTATATTGTCAGGAAGACTTTAGCGGCACCCGCACCCTTCTCCCAAGCACCTATCTTACCAGAAGTACTTTTCACTTCGAGTTTACTATTATACAGGTCTTGAAGTGCGGTCACAATATTACTTAGTTCTTGTCCTTGTGCTTCTTCAACTTCTAACTTACCACGAACAAATCTGCCCACACCTGTCAATAGAGTAAATTGAAACTCTGCCGCATTTAAGGTGTCATCTAGTTTTGTTCTGAATACAAGTTCAAGGAACTTCTCAACAAAGTTTTGATCGTGAGACTTGATGACATTGAATACTTTCTTGAAGAAAATGTTTGTAGGTTTCTTGAGTTCTACACCCCAGACTTTGACAGGAATCTTGTTGATTGCCTTGGAGTACTCTAGAGGTTTCATCTTACGAATATCTTGTTTCGATAACTTTAATTTATCCATGAGAACTCGTTCAAAGAATATCTTCTTTGCGTTCTCAATCAGGATTGTATCCGCACCAACAATGTCCTGTAGTACACTTTCTTTACCAGTGATAGGTTTGTTGATAAGTGTTGGATCAGGGGATTTTAACGATGCCTTCTTTTTGAGAGAGTATCCATAGAACTTACCCGAACTTGACTTGACCACTATGTCGGATGAATTGTAGTCTTTGATGCGACCCAGTTTAGGGTTGAACTTCGCAATGTCTTTATCCCAACCTTTACCAGTCCAGTAGACTTTGGATGCCGTTCCTACTTCATCAAGGATATAGTTAGAGGCAGATATTGCGGTTGCAAGGTCATTGAAGTTACCTTGAAAGAAATCTAAGAAGTCGGGTCTACGATCTGAACCATCAACCTTTTTATAAATGTCCTTAGACTTCTCAATAAGGTCAACTGCTTCTTCTTGTGTAAGTGAAGAACCACCCTTGTATTTCAAGAGAACCAGACACGCAGTCATCATCTCTTGGACTTCGGTAGGAACTTTCTTACCACCTTCACCAATAGAACCATCACCAAACATCTGACTTGCGAAAGGAATCTTTAATCCATTATCCTTCACAAAGTCCTTGATCTTCTGTTCTTCATCTTCAAACGAGCGTTTGATTTTATACTTCTTTAGATCACCAGTGGATACCATGACCAGATCGTCTTTGTCTCCACCTTGGAGAAAAGAAATTAATTTCTGAATGTCGGCATCATCCGATGATGAATGTCCCACATTAAATGCCGCTTCAGAAAGAAATCTGTTAAATTTGAGCATTATTCGATTTTCCCATAGGTTATAAAGTGTTATTATACATCTATTTATAAGAAATTTTATACACAGGTTCTATGAAATTGAGTTTTTTATCATCGACAACTCCATGCTCAGAGTCTTTTACACCCGATGGTCTCCTACTCATTTTCATACCATACACTTCTGGAATGGAATATCGACCTCGCATATCATCTTCCAACCTGTATCGTTTGTTCTTAACTACAGGGTCAACTATATTGACAAGGACATTATCGCAGAAAGTTAGCAGACTGTCAAGTACTGGAAAGTAAAAAGAATCTCTCCACATCTCGTACTCACCATATTTTTTCCAAGACTGGTCATCTTCACCCTCTTGACCTTCGGCATATCGTTCTATCCCAAAGTAAGGTGGAGAGGTGAACATTAGGTCATATCGATCTTCTACAATGTTATCCCAATCCATATCTTCTGCGGGTAGGTTATATATTCGGACTCGTTTGGTACCACGAACCTCGAACCATGTACCGTGATCTTCAAAGGTCACATCGACAGGGAACAGAGGTGTTTGTAATTGTTCTTCGTATGCTAGGCACTGCTTCTTGTAAATCTCATATGATTGTGGGTTAGGATCACAACCCAAGAAGTCCTCGGTACA
>NZGQ01000108.1 GCA_002689565.1 Methanobacteriota archaeon
GTACTAATTTCAACTCTTTTTGAATTCTGATTTGAATTTTCATTTAGCACGTCAAACACTCCTGGCCACAACATGATAAGTCATCCAAATACATACCCCATGATCTATACATAGAAACAAATTCTTCTGTAGGTAAATCTAGTGACGATGCAATGGCTTGAGCTACAATAGCAAAACGTTGGCGATATTTGAAAATGAAACAAAAAATATGGTCATCATGTCTTACAGAGGGGCCACAAAGAAACATACCCGGCACGATTGTTGATTCGTCATTCTCACTGAGTAAAGGAAAACCATCTTCTCTCTGTTCAAATAAATGAGATACAAATTTGTGACTACCTTCAAATCCACAGGCTAGTATTGGTTGTGTTTTAGATTTGAAAATTTCACCATTTTGTGTTTTTAGTACATATTCCTCATCATTAAAAATCACCGAACTGACAGTAGTTTCTGAGTATAACTTTACGTTATCAATAAAACTGTTATCACGAATACGTTCGAAAGAAAATGTAGATAAAGAAATACTTGGATCTGAACTTTCTTCGGCCCAAGGACAATCGTTATCGAATACACGAACTTTTTTATCATTTTTTGCGAGGTGATAAGCAGCATCTATTCCGCTTTCATATCCTCCAATAATTAGAAAATCATCTCCCTCTAAATCAGCATATTTGTCAATGGTGGCTGTATGTTGGCAAATCTTACTTCCCTCAAATATGTCTAAATTTGGATATTGATATTCTCCCGCTGCCCAAATCACATTCTTCGCTAGTAACGTAGAATCTTCAGTTTTTAAATGAAAATATTCTTCAATCTTCTCTATGCTAGTGATTTCAGTATTTTCGCTTACTGGTAAGCCATAATACTCTGTAAGACTTTGTAAATGTTCTGCGAATTCTTGCCCGGTAGGATGTTCAACTCTCATACTGAAAGCCGGAGATATCCCGACAGAAATTGAATTTAAATCTAGCATTCCAATAGAATTACTAGGGAATGATGGCGTGATAAATCTAGTCTCCTTAGGCCATGAAGCAAACGAGGATCCTACAAAATCTCTTTCAACTAATAAGAAATCTTCAACTCCAGCATGTGCAAGTGCTATTGCAGCTCCAATGCCTGCAGCACCTGCGCCGATAACGACGACTTCGAAAAGGTCAAAATCTTCCTCCGAATTATTATTTTTATTATTTTCATCTGAACTCTCGCCTGTCGACACAACCTCTCGGTCGTTATTAACTTTTTAAAAAAAACTAATAATTATATTTTATGAAATTATTATTTATTTGATTTTGCAATATACCTTCAGATGAATCGGGCGAAAATTGAATAGGGAATTAATCTTCACAAATAAGATAGTAAATCATCAATAATTTCATTTTTCTTTTCAGCAATTAGTGAAATATGGCCATGACCATATTGTAATTTCGACCTAGCCTTAGGGATATTTTTGATTAACCATTCTGCATGTTTGAATGGCACCATTAAATCTAGATCACCTTGCCAAATAGTTACTGGAATTTTAATATTTTCAGTTCTGAATCCCCAGTCCTTACAGAATAATAAACTATCATCTATATATCCGTCAATACCATTATTTAGCGCTCTTCTGATACTGCTTGCCCAGATTTTAGCCTGTCCTTGCTCATTCAATGCTGTTACATCAATTTCAGGTACTAATCCCCCCAATGCTCCGGCTAATTCTTCGTCAGTAATTGTTATCCAAGGTGTCGCATTTACTTCAGCCCATTCCCTTAGAGCTGTTTCTCCTTGTAAAGTGACTTTTTTATGTTCAATATTTTCTGGCCCCATATCTGAAATTGAGTCAAGATCAGGTTCTCCATGCGGCCCAACACCTGCTAATATCGAGGCGGCTATACAACGTGTTGGTAATAGNGCGGCACAAGCTAGTGCGTGAGGACCTCCTCCTGACCAACCAATAGTGAGAAAATTTTCTATCCCTATTTCGTCCAATACATCAATNACATCTTCTACGACGTCAGAAACTGATCTTCCTGGCTTTCTGTCTGAGAAAGCATATCCTGGTCTCGATATGGATACAAGTCTTAAATTATTGATTAATGCGTCTTTCTCCCAATCATTCCACAGTGTGGAATCACTGGGTGTACCATGATGGCAGACTAGTGCGACTCTAGACTCCATATCTCCNGAAATTAGAACGTCAAGTTTGCGCCCGTCTCTTGTTTCGATTAGTGTTTGCATAGTTACTGTTCGAAGTAATAGTTATGATTCTTTACTATCTAAGTCTTCAAATTTCGAATATTATATTTCACTCTCACCATTTAATATCAACATCTTCAATAATTTCAATTAAATAATTTCTAGTATTACCGTCAAATTCGATTTTAGAAATTATTGCATTAGCAATTCTTTCTTCAAATGGATCTTTGAATAAAATACCGCCTTTTCTGAACATTATGAGTATTAGGCGATACTCTGATACNGGCATTTGCCCTTCAATACTGTAAACTACACTTTCAGCCCCCTCATCTAGAATATCGTCCCCCTCATTCCCTCTAACTATAGTACGTTGAATTCTTCTTGTTACTGACATACTAACGGAGCAGTTATTTATTTCCATCCAATTTTCATCATCTTTAGCTTTCAGCGAGCATTCATTAACAGGCATGTATCATTTCTAAAGATNATTTATTGATAAAATTTTCACCTGCAAATGATTTTTTATTCAAGGTCAATTTTACCATAATATCATTAATAGCAAGTTATTGGTATTAATGTAGAGCAGAATTAGGTGATTAAATTGGTAAATAGAAGTGAATCCCCAATAACCAAATTTAAGGCAGCAGTATACCAAAAAACTCCTGCTCCATGGTTACCTAGTAAACCTAAATTTTTGACTTTGGTGATAGTTCTACAAATATTTGCAATTGCAATTTCTTCAGAATGGAGAGAGACTAGGATTGCTTGGTTTGTATTCGGGATTTTCATACCTATAACTGGCTGGTTGGCTATGAGGTGGAGAATATACTCTTCTGTTTTTATCACACCACCTAGGAGTGGAAAAACAATCAGTGACGATAGATGGAATGAATTTTATTTCACTGGATGGGGTGAAGAGAAAATGAAAGCCCATTACTTAAAATCTAATACGGGTGTAAAAGATACTGTACTTTACTTACATGGATATAACTCAAGTCTCGGTAATGGTGAAACAAGATGTCAACATATTAATTCTTTAGGATTCAATGTCATTGGACTAGATCAAAGAGGATTTGGAGAACAAAAAGGAAAATATGAGTGGACAATACTGAAAGTAGTTGCTGATATTGAAATGTTACTTGAAAAAATTCCAAATGTACTCGGATTTACACCAGAAAAATTCTGGATTTATGGGCATTCTTTGGGAGGTTTTCTAACAATTAGGCTTTCCTCTCATCCATCTGGATGGTGGAAAAAATCATTCAAGGGTATTATACTTGAGTCCCCTGCAACATCCTTCCCGTTAATTATTGAAAAGAAATTACCTGGCAGAGCTGTGATGGCTAGCCCTTGGGTTCGACATATTCTAAGAAGAGAATATCAGAGGATTCATCCTGACCTTAATGTCGGGTATGCAAATGCTCAGATTCCTTTTTGGGGAACTCCTGAAGTTCCTATTCTAGTATTACAGGCTGCAAATGATGAGACTCTTGGTGATGACCATTTTATCCTATTAAAGCAACATTTTAATGAAATTTCAGACATCCATGTTCTTAATGACATGCCACACACATCCAAAGTTGATGTTAAAGAAAGAAGAGATATTTTAGAAAAATGGATTCTAAATATAAATGATAATGATTAATTTCTATAATTCATAGTTTTTCGTACCTATATCAATAAATCCACCCAATCTACTTATCTTTAGTCTCCTAAGCGCATGTGTATGCACACGAAAGCAATCGCCCTAACATTATTGATAATNGCNTCCAGTCTTGCTGGTTGTACGACATCTGACGATATNGAAACTATCGATCAAGATAATAGAATTACTGAACTTGAAAATAAACAACTTGAATTAGTATTATCATTAGCCGAACAAGAGCAAACTAATTCTGATTTATTGGCTTCTATTTCGTTAATTGAATCTGCTAATATGCAGGCAATAGAAGCATTGGAAGATGATTATCTTGATTCTCTGAATGAATTAGAAACTAGTTATCTAGCTGCTATGGAGGCTGCTGCTGTCGTCAATAGCCAATCTCTAGATGAAATAAATTCTACTAATGCCGNATCATATGATAATTTGTTACTAACGATGAATACCTTACAATCGAATCTNCAAGGGAGTCAGGATTCNATTAATGCNATNATACTGACTATNGATGACATGGANAGTNATGATTCNGGAGATTCNTTNGCCCAAATCTTACTATTACAACAANNNTTNNAAGATTTNCAGTTNGATTTAGAATCCTCNATAGNGAATCTTGATTCAAGATTGAATNNGACANGNGCAATNAANGATTTNTCNTACNTAGATTTCCNAGGTGCNCAACTGTTCAATTTCAATAATGGTCTTGGGGGTACAAATGGAACCACCAATTTTCGATTTTGCAATGTTAGATAATGCTAGCTTGACATATTCCAATTTTTCTGACGCTAGCTTCGTTAACGCTAATCTAGTTGGTGCAGATGGTATCTTTTCTACATTCCATCGAACTGATTTTTCCGGTGCTCAAATGTACCAAGGGATATGGAGGCAAAGTGATTTCAGCGATGCATTATTCNTTGGNAGTCANTTAGNNTACACAGAATTNAGATANAGTGATTTGTCNGGTGCNAACNTATCGGGNGCNGTNNNGTATGGNGGCAGTGATTGGNTAATGGTCAATCTTTCAGGNGCCGACCTAACAAATGCATGGATGTATGATGTGGATCTAAGATATGCTGANCTAACTGGNGCTNANCTAACTGGTGCAAGACTTGCNTACCTAAACCCATCATACGGNCCNGCNGATATTACAGGTGTAACATGGACCAATGCAATCTGCCCAGATGGAACACATGCATCTACAGTTGGAAACACCTGTGCTAATAACCTCTGAACAATCACGTGAGAAGGTAACATGGGCCGCATATCCCCACTTCTGTTCGCCTTGGCACTATTGTTGAGCGTGTCGAGTTTCAATGTCTCAGCAGAAGATGAGGATAGTGATGGTGATGGTTGGACAGATTACCATGAAGACTCATGTGGAACCGANCCACTAAATTGGCAGGATGTTCCGCAGGATAGCGATTCATCAGGAATCTGCGATTATCTTGACGCAGATGATGACAACGATGGCTGGTGGGACCATATCGAGCAGGTTTGTGGCTCAGACCCTCTCTTGGTGGACTCCGTACCCAATGATTTGGACGACGATGGTATCTGCGATAGTCTAGACAAAGATACCGATGAAGATGGTTGGAGTGATTTAGATGAGATTCTGTGCGGGTCTTCACCGATGGATGAAAACAACGTCCCAGTTGATTTGAATGGAGACGGTAGGTGCGAGATGCTACCCATCCCTCTTCCAGACATACAAGACCCGATTCAAAAAGAGAAGGCCCTTAACCCAATCACAATTCAAATCGTGGCAAGTGGCTCGGCGACAATTCTCGCTGCTGGAACGGTATATTCCGTCGAACCATTAAGATGGTCAGCATCAAGGAAAATGTGGCTTGGTCTTCCTATGATTTTCGGATTAGTTCGCAAAACAAAAAATGGAGAGTTCCAGAGGGGGCGCCTTTACGGATATATTGAGAGTAATCCAGGAATTCATCTTTCGGCTCTAACACGTCTTTCAGATTTGGGCAACAACCAAGCTACATATCATCTCGATAAATTGCAGAAGGAAGGTAGAATCTGGTCGCGGAGAGATGGGAGGCTTCTGATATTCTTCGCAGATTCAGTACCCAAGGATGCCTCATTCTCAAGCCAAGTTCTGGATATCAACTTCAGCAAGAATTCGATAAAGCGTTCTATTCTGATGCATCTGAATCAAGCCGATCTTATGGATTTGGCAGGNTCTANTGGCTCTCATTTGGCTAAGGAATTGGGAGTTTCTTCCCAGGTATTTTCGTATCACATTCGATCCCTGATTGATTGGGACATGGTCGAAAGAAAACGCTCGGGGCTGAAGGTATCACTCTCGATAACCGAGTTGGGAATTGAGGCGCTGACTGGGATTGAAGTCGGCGCGGAACAATAAATATCAGAGATATCATCCCTGCCGACATGCTGAGTCCCATTAAACTCGCTACCCTGTTGAATCATCCTGGTGCACACATACCGTCGTACTGAACCCTGTTAGATACGCTACCCCCAGACCCAACGAGCCACAGGCGCACCATATGATACAATCATGGCGCACAAGCGAAGAAGCGTAGGCCTAGCTATTTCGAAGCCCCCCCATGCGAGGGACCAATGCAGGAGTTTCAGCCCTGTATCTCTGGTAGTCCGGATTATCCCCCCACTTGGCTAGGCCGCGTTCGTCAAGAATCGGAATCCCACTTATCCTTGTCAGAAGCAAGTAGACGAAAACAGGGGAGACCCATGCTACCATCTCTAGTCCTTCAAAGCAAGAAACACCGAAGAAAGCCACACCGGTCCAGAGGAGAATCTCGCCCAGGTAATTCGGGTGCCGGGAGCGCGCCCAAAGCCCCTCGGCAATCCACTTCCCCTCGTTACCCGGGTCAGACTTGAAAGTGGTCTTTTGAGAGTCAGCCATCACTTCGATGGAGAATCCGAGAACCCATAAGGCCAGCCCTATGCCATCCCAAATGCCGAGGTCCGGAGATGCCCCTTCTTGGCAGTTTATCACCACCACTACTCCCAATGTCAGGAAGATCCAGAGTGCCTGCAAGGACCACGGGATTACGAATCTGGAAGCAGAGGTCTTCAATTCGTCGAACCGCCCGTCCTTCCCGGCTCTATGTATTCGCAGGTAGAGGAACCAGGAGAGGCGAATGGCCCAAATCACAACAAGCGCACTCACTATCAGCTCTCTTTCGCCAGGAGTTTCCGACTGTGAACCGGCCCATAGGCTGAGGACGACAACTGCGACATACGTTCCCCCTCCAGTGAGGTCAAAATATGCCTCTGTCTGTTTTATCGATGCAGGAATCCATGCCAGTAGCTGTATACCCAGAGTAATAGCTGCACATAGAACCACGGCAGAGACTCCGTTGATTTCTACTGAGTTACCATCAGCGGCACTTGCAATTATCCCGATCAATAGCAAGACAATAGCTACAACCGAGACCCCTCGGCCCACATCATTGGAAAACCTCATGTTTCAAGTTTCGAAGATGGTTCATAATATGATTTCCCCGAGGAGTGGGGCACCATCATGAGTCATTAGATACGCTAGCGAACATAGCGCCCCGCATTCTTAGGAACTCATCCATCAAGTCCATTCTTGCCGGCGCCACAATCATGCACTTCCAACTACAAACGTATAGATTCAGCCCCGGTTAAAGAAAAAAGTCATACCCTAATGGTTAATCATTCCCAACATGAACGACCTCTATGCCATTGTGCCTGCATCCTCTATCATCCTGCTAATCTCCTTGCGAATGATTTTCGACCCTGTCAAATTCAACCAATCGATCGTCGGGGACATCCATCCCGACGAGATAGGTCACTCAGCCGGCATGCGAATGATGATTGGCGCTGGGTTCGGCGGAATCGGTCTGATGGGCCTTATCCTTGGGTACATGCTTGAGCAAGGCGAGGCCACCACTGCCTTACTATACGCCATGGCTGCGGCCTACGCCCTCCTCCTTGCTTCACTCCTGCTGGTCAAGCAGAAAGGACACATGGACCACCTGCCGAAACCACCTCTGGTACTCTTCCCGACCATGCTTTTGCTGTGCATCGTCGGCGCTGTATTCTGAGGCACGAGCTAGCGCATCAATACTGCCGATGATAATTACTGCACCCTATTACCCAATTACCCTCGAGGGTAGATAGCGTACGGAATATTATACACTTCAGAGATTAAGGAATGGTTACGTATCTCTCGGACAAGAATCTCAATCTCTCTTCCAAACTCTC
>NZGQ01000023.1 GCA_002689565.1 Methanobacteriota archaeon
ACGGTTTCCACTAACTACAATTCTTGCATTCGTGTCAGGAACACGCTTTACTAAAACCACGATATTTGGCATAAAATTCACCCAACCCCTTAGGGGGTTGAATGTGGCCAACGAAACCCCGTTGATGAATATTTTCTAATCACTTAGTTAGTTGATTAACTCGCTCAAGGGTTTCTGGATGTGCTTCAAAATATTCGGAAACAACTGCTAAACCACGCGATAGCCCGGCAGCAACCCCCATTTTGGCATCAAATGGATGTAGTGTTCCATCCGCAACTGCGGCCTTGAAAGATTCAAGATCTGTCCAATTACTCGGTTCGCCAAATTCTGGTTTCGGAGTTACATTTACTTCTCCAAATTCTGGAATAATAATATGTTCAATTAATTCGTAAACAGGAGAATTAGGTTGCTCTGGGTCCAGGTATGCTTTACGCATTTTCTTGGATAATTTCTTTTCGTCATCGTGTAGCAAAATTGCTCCACTAGGGTCAGATTTACTCATCTTGTGGTCAAATGATTCCATCCTAGAGCCAGATGATTTCAAACCAGATATGATTGGTGTATGAAGGCATGTTGCCTTGTACCATCCCCATCTGTCGGCTACATCACGCATGTACATGTGCGCCTTACGCTGATCCATTCCGCCTATTGCTACGTCGATATTCATCTCGAAAATATCAGCTGCTTGTAGGGCTGGGTAATAGAATCTAGACAAATCACCATCAGAGGAGTCTTCACTTCTCCCCATTATCGAGAAGGTTCTACGAACTCTGGAAAGGCTCATGTTCTTCGAACAGCGTAGAACTCGTGCCCAGTAATCTCCAGAATCCATTATGCTGGATGCCCACAGGAATCTCAATTCTCCTTTGCCTTCTCCCTCTGGAGGATTACCTAATAGTGCTCGAAATGTCTCTTCCATGTAACTAGCAGTAGTTTGGATGTCTTCCATAACTCCACCGAATTTGTCATTGACCCATGCATGCCAATCTGCGAGGAAAATTAGAACATTAGCACCTGCATCTAGCATTCTCTTCATTTGCAAAGAGATGACCTTCCATCCGATATGTGCTTTACCAGACGGCTCAAAACCGACGTAGCATCGAATAATTCCATCTCCACCTGCAGATGTGCCATCTGCTAAGCAATTAACCAAGTGATTGATTCCAACGGATTCATCAACATAGCCAATCATCAAGTTCAATTTCTCAAGCCTAGCATCATCGAGTTCAGCTACCCTAGGGCAACGCTCGATCAGGCTTTCCTTATCCAACATTGAATCGCCTCATAGAAGGTCGTTTAGTTTCTTGACCCTGCCTTCAGAAGGTGCGACTCCTTCTTCTATCATCTTCTCAAGTTCGGCGATCATTGCATGTGCCTTATCGATTGTTTCTTGGGTGACAGTAGAGGACATCTCGATTGACTTGTGAGCCATCTTAATTGCAGAGCGGGCCTTTGAAAACTTCTTAGCTTGTTCTTTGGCTTTATCTCCACGTTGTTTTGCAGAATAACCAGTGGCCTTGTCTAGGAAGTTGGACCACCTTACTCTTGCTTGCATGGCATTTTCTCTACCTCCATCTTGTGACAAGAAATTTGACAGATCATCGCCTTTCATTTGTTCTACGTCAACTTGCAACTTACCATCATCTGTATATTCAGCGGTAACGGTTGTTAGTATGGCAAAGGATGCAGTAAATACGCCCTCTGCGTTAACTTCTACATCGTTGAAATGTTCAGTTGCTAATTTTGCTAGGCCTGCATTGCCGCCCATTGATTTGACTATGCCGCGCTTGACTTCGAATCGCTCCATGTTCATTCCAAATCGATTAAGGAAATAAGGACTACCTTCGTAAAATCTCACGAAGCGGGGCCTTTTTGGCCAATACTCGCTCGCCGTGTCATGCGCAGGTTGGCCATATTGCTGACAATTCTGATTATTTCACCTATTATTGCGCATGCTATTGAGCCGGAAAGGACCGTAGATATTTCAATAGAAAGAAAACTCACAAGCTATGACTTGGGTGTAAACGGAGGAGAGATTTCTCCTGATGCAACCAAAGTTTTGATTTATGGCGAAGATGGTTATGCTCATCTTCTATCAGCAGAAAATGCTGATGATGAGTCTACAGATATTAGATTAGAAAATGAAACTGTAAATTCTCTCAATGCTGCAAGTTGGCACCCCGGTGGCAAAAGTGCGTTGATAGTAGGTGATGATGGAACAGTTTTGAGGTACAATTCCTCAAATTACGCTCTTGGTGAGGCAGAAGGTTCGTCTTCTATGGCCGGGCTAGATATCAATGCTATTCATTTCACAGCAGGTTCATCAGTTGCTTATTTGGGCACTGTTGACGGACAGATTTGGAAATATTATGCTGATACATTTACACTTGTCAATGATGATGCAACTTCAATGATTACCGATATCGACTGTCTGAAAAATAAGAATATCTGCATTATAGGAACTACGTATGACGGTATTGCTGTAATCGATCAAGCCGATTCAGTCAGTTGGATTTCAAACTCGCGCTCCCACACTTGGGTGGGAATGAGTTGTGAAGACCCTACAATGAATTCCTGTACAGGATTTGCAAGTGGATTAAAGGCAATATCCATTGAACTTGATATGCTTGATCTTTCGAAATCAGAATTGGGCAGAGTAGATATTTTGGGCCAATTAAATGGAGATATAATTGCGGATAATCAGGCGGTTGATTCTTCCAGTATTTTCGCTTTAGCTCCTATCGGAATGGTAAGGTGGAACCAATATAGCGAGGAAGCATTCCTGATGTTTTCAAACGAGAATGCTACTGATGAAGATGTGTTGCTTGGAGGCGACAGTTATGCTGTGGCATGGGAGAATTCAGAATATTCTGGATTCTTGGTAACCAGCCAAGGAAGGATAGTTTCCTTCGAGCCTGCAAGTGAGGAAACCGATGGTGGGATTCCCAATGTTTTAGTGATTTTAGTCGCAATGTGTGTCCCTGGTGTAGTACTCGGTCTGATTTATTGGAATAGTCCATGGTTGCAACGGAAATATGCAAATTTGTTCAAGCGTAATAAGAAGAATGAGCAATAACCCCCTAACCTTCATCAATCTCTTGCTACCGCACAACAAACATGGAACCGTTCGAGGGTCTGGACTTCTACGATATCGAGTCACTTTTGACTGAAGAAGAAATAATGATTCGTGACATGGTAAGAGATTGGGTAGATGAAGAAGTTCTACCTAAAATCGAACATGCTTGTGAAGAGGGAGTATTCCCTGACGAGTGGAGAGTAGCTCTTGGTGAAATGGGTGTATTAGGTGCTCCACTGAAAGGATATGACTGTCCTGGACTTTCATACGTCGCTTATGGTTTGATATGCCAAGAATTAGAACGTGGCGACTCTGGATTGAGATCATTTGCAAGTGTACAAGGTTCACTCGCAATGTATCCAATTTGGGATTTTGGTAGCGAGGAACAAAAGCAGTATTACTTGCCAAAGATGACTTCTGGAGAATGGGTAGGTTGTTTTGGATTAACTGAACCAGACTATGGTTCTAATCCAGGCGACATGATCACAAAGGCCGAAGATATGGGTGACCATTACTTGCTAAACGGAGCAAAGATGTGGATTACCAACGGAACAATTGCCGATGTAGCAATCGTCTGGGCCAAATTGGATGGAGTGATTAGAGGATTTATCGTTGAGAAAGACGATGAAGGCTTTAGTGCACCAGAGATGAAAGGAAAGCACTCTCTAAAGGCTAGCGTCACAAGCGAATTAGTATTCCAAGACTGTAAGATTCCAAAAGATAGAATGTTGCCTAATGTCAAGGGATTGAGAGGACCATTTTCATGTTTGAACAATGCAAGATTCGGAATCTCTTGGGGAGCATTAGGTTCTGCAATGGCATGTTTCCATTCAGCAAAAACATACTCTCTTTCTCGAATTCAATTCGACCATCCAATCGCTTCATACCAGCTGGTTCAAAATAAGCTTGCATGGATGCTAAGAGAAATCACAAAGGGTCAACTTCTAGCTTATCATCTCGGTAGAAAGAAAGACGATGGCACATGGTTCAATGAGCAAATCAGTCTTGCTAAGATGAATAACGTAGACATTGCACTAGAGATCGCTAGAGTGGCAAGAGATATACATGGTGCGAACGGAATTCTTGACGAATATCCGGTAATGCGCCACATGGCTAATCTTGAATCAGTGAAGACTTATGAGGGAACTCATGATATCCACAATCTAATCTTGGGAAGATATATCACCGGGATTCAAGCATTTACTCGCAATTCTTGATTAAGGTCCAGTCCACTCTTTACAGTGGTCATATGCCTCGCTGTTAATTGCATCATTCCATGTGCGTAGTGGCTCAACATCCTCTCCATCAGACCACTCTCCCATGTACCTCAATTCTTCAGAATCAATCAACTGGTTTCTGAATGTAGATTCACCAATCGTATCATTGTTCAGACTTGCTACTAGCCAGTTGGCTTGGCTTGCTACCCTTCGGTAGAATCCCCAATCTGCTAAATCATCATGTGTTTCTGTCGCTTGTAGATAATGGGTTGCAACAAGTCTTGGGAAGCCGTATCTATCACTTGGGACTTCGATAAATAACGCATTTTCTCCCAAAAGAGTTTGATGATGCACTCCAAAGCAATCACTAACGCTCATATCATCTTCACTAATCGCTACATGTGCTAGGAAATTTTCGGGTAGTTTTGTATTGTCAAATTGCAGATGCTCTTGAACAGGTCTTGCATAAGGTGCTTCCAAATCTACGAATAATGCATTATTTCCCCATCCGTTGCTCAATGCCCACTCAAGTGCCAATAATGAGTAACCTGCGCCTAAACTGTGCCCTCCTACCAGCAAGTAATCGTGATCTACGTTTTCTGGCAACAATGTTACCATGAATTCTAATGCAGCGTCTATTGCCACAGCTCTNGGTTCATGGTATGGGTGATTTGACATACCTGCTTCTTCATGTAATTCAAAGGTGTCATNACCNGGCGGCATAACATCTGATGGNTACTGAATGTAAGCTACAACTACACCTCTNGATGCCAATTCTGTAACCCAATCNACATANGATTCGAAAAATGGATTTGCAAAACCATGGAGAATAATCGCTAGAGGTAAATCTCCCTCATGAGAGATTGGTTGTGCAATGTATACTGAAAAAACAACATCTTCTTCATAATCACCCTGGATACTGGAAACTTCTTCTGGCATAGGGTATTCATAATCGTCAATTTGAACCTCATATTGTCCATCTTCTAGTTTCAATTTAGGAGGATATGGTGAAAGGCCAGCCATTGCACTNAATCCCGGAGTAATNAGCCAGACTGCTAATATTACGAGTAAAANGTGAGATGCTGTNCTAATCTTTTCTCTTCCTTCCACGAATGGATTACGAGGTAAACCTGCAATAATTAATGCCAAACAAAGGAAAATAAAGCCATAAGTGGTTGGAAGTAATAGAAATGCATCTCTGAAGTATGCATAGTTCAGAAGAGTGAATATGGATAGTAAGCCGAGTAAAAATCCTGTAATGGATATCGCAATAATTTTCTCGTATTTACTAGAAGATTGTGACCTGTAATATGANAATGGAACAGCCAAGAGGAAAAATGCGAAAACTAAAGTTCGATTTTCTCTCAACCAATATGTCCATTGTAACGATCTTTTGGCCATAGGCCAAAATGCTCCTCCCAAATCATATCCTAGTGCAANTANGATTATTGGTTCAAGTAATGCTAAGATGAAACCAATCAATATTAGCAAAGATAGTTTACGTTTGGATGGCATTTCCATCCTAACACCTCATTCAGACATCAGGGAGTAGGCCGATCTTGGAGAGTCCGCTCCATACAGGATTTAGCCATCCTGGAATGAATCGATGTCTGAGATAGACAGCAGCTGCCAAAGTTAACTTCTGGAATTTGTTTAACTTTACACGCTTGGTGAATACATCACCTTGTTGACGCTCAATTTGCTTCAGGATTTTGTCATAAAAAGCAATCATTGCAGCGGGGGAATATCTTGTACGNCTTGGTAGAAGTGGAAGAAGTTGCTTTGCTTCTTCNAGGTAAGTTCTAGCTCTNTTTGCATAGTTGTGTATGTATGGTTCCCAATTTGTATTTAGGACGACATCACCGTTTAGCTCAGATTCTGTTATGCCATTTTCTTCTAGTTCGTTNANTGGNAAGTAAACTCTGTTTCTCTGAATATCTTCTCCAACGTCCCTAAGCACATTTGTAAGTTGCATGAATATGCCCCAAGATTCTGCGAACTTCCTAGCNCTTGGGTCATCATAACCATAGATTTCAATNCACATCAAGCCAACAACNGATGCCACTCTGTAGCAGTAAACATACAACTCATCGAAACTTCGATATCTGTTATTGTAAAGGTCATCTTCCATACCTGTAATNAAGTCGTCAAAGACACTGCGNGGNATATTNTATCGCTTGACAGTATCTTTTAGTGCCAAGAACACAGGATCTGTGCTGCTGGTTTTTGAATAGCAAGTTGAAAGTTTCTTTCTAAAGAAGAANAGTTGTGTAATCTTCTCAAGATAGAGTTCTTCTTGGAGAATAGTGTCTTTGTTTTGTAGACTTTCAAGTTGTTCTCTGTAAGCAACGGCTTCTGGGTCCATTTCTCCCTGAGATCCTGGGAATCTGTCCTGCCAGTCACCATCTGCAATGTCATCAGCTCTTCTACAGAAGGCATAAACAGCACACATTGCCAGTCTTTGNTCCTCTGGTAAATACTTGAATGAGTGATAGAAATTGCCAGCCTCTCTCATCGTTAACTCTTCACAATATGAGTAAGCAAGTTTCAGTAGTTCAACCGGTGGGTCTCTCGCCCAAATCGGNGCATCGAGGTGATGGAAAGGATCGATTAATTCATCCTGTTCTCCAACAATTCCAATGAACGCAGCACCTTCACGCAANGCCTCCATTGCAGTAAGGCTAACCGCCTTCACAGCATCAGCCGTTAGATTGACTGCTGCACGCAATCTATCGGCCGCAGTGATGCTTTCTTTGCGACCTCCTACTTCCTTAGATGCACCGCCTTTTAGCGGGAACATCAAGTCAAGAGGTTTGCGTCGCTCTAGCATGTCGCTCAGCATTAGGTCTAACTACTCACTTATCAGTCTGATGGTAAATTGCACCTTAACGCCCTACGGGCGGTTTGAAATATTCAAATTAGAGTTAGATTTGATTAATCGTTTTCTAATCACTCGATTTAATTAAATGAAAAATCAACAATAAGTGCTTCGGAAATAACTTAGTAAGCGAGTAGTTACAAAAAACATCACTCGTCAGCTGGCTTATCTTTATTCTTTTCAAGAAGACGTTTTACTCCACCTGGTATTATTAGAGCTCTCAGCAATTTCTTAGCATATGTTTTCATTTCATCTCTCGTGACTTTTATTTTATCAGCAGAATCAAGGATATTGCCTTCTCTAAGCAGGGTAACTGTTCTTTGTCCAATCAATACAGGTAACATACAAGATGCCTTGAGTCTGAATTGGGTCTCTGGCAACATCTTGATGTATTCAACTGCAGCATCAAGATGATCATTTGTAATGTCTAGGTATTCGTCATATAGAGGTCTGAANTTGTCAATATTTCTTTTGTCNAGTAAATCTTCAGGAGTCAAATCATGACGTTCTAGAGCTTCTCGAGGTATGTAGCANCTNCCAAATCTTAGATCTTCTGGAATNTCTCTGAGAATGTTAATCATTTGCAGTCCTTTTCCAAATCTAATCCCTTTCATGAAGAATTCTTCTTCCTTTAGCCGACCTAATGACATCAGATGTGCTAATGACATTTTAGTCCAGAAAGAACCCACGCAGCCGGCTACTCTATAGGTATAATCATCCATCTCTTCATTGTTGGATAATGCATGAATTTCTCCACCTTCTTTAGCAACTCCAAATCTTTCTAGATCCATTATCTGNCCGCCTACAATAACTTCTAAGCATTCCAACATTTTTTCTCTGTCCTGTTCTGAATATTCATTCAAACCATCTACTACATCATCCACGTTTCTCAGAAGTTCGGCCTCGTGAGGATTATCTTGAATCTCAGCTATTTGCGAAAAATCAGGAAGTCTTTCCGATCTACCTTGAACGACATCATTGTATTCTCTGAGAATTCTCATCAAATCTGTTGTTTCCCCTTCTTTAGAATCTGCAATAGTGTCTGCAACTCTAGCCANAAGATACAGTAATCCGATTTGTCCTCTAATTTTTTTCGGGAGATATTTCAGTGTTGGATAAAATGACCGAGAGGTCGATTCTAGCAACGCATCGATTTTTGCATTGATAAGTACCGCCATGGTTTCGCCTCTAGACCTCGGATTGCGATGAAGTTCTTGAGACTGTGGGATACAGGATTTTAACTTTCGAATTAGATTGAAGAAATCCACTCCTGTATGAACTAATTACAGGTATAACCAAGCAGATTTCATGACAAAACAAACGCAAGGCTTTATTTTGAACCAACCCAGCCCCTCTATGAGGGGATTGGTATGCAATGCGGCTCTTGCTTTGAAGAGATACCTACTGACAGCATATTTTGTCCCGAATGTGGTGCGCGTCAAGAAATGAGTCGNGCAGGCNCATTACCCGGTGTAGGCGGAGTTGGTTTAGGTGGTCAAGAAGTAAGCGGAGGGCGCAACTTCGGAGTTGTTTCTGGCGAGGCTATTATGAATCANCATACGCCTGGAATGCCAAATNAAGGAATGCCGNCTGGAATGATGCCAGATATCATGAGCCAAATCGCACCAACTCTGCCACCATTGCCCCCTGCAACAAATGTAACTCCTCTTCCAGGACAAGCCCCCCCTAACATTGGTGGCGCTCGTGGCGACATGCCTCCTGCCGCTAAGGGTCCATCCCTAGCAAGTGGAGTCGGCCCTAATTCTCAATTGGGNGAAATGAATTCTCAAGTCGGAGGTACAGCAGTTTCAAACAACCCTTCTCTTTCTCCAACCGATGCAATGGTGAATCGTATCGCTGAAGCAGAAAGGGCGGTTAAGAATGAAAGGAGAAGTCAATGGTTACAGATGAATCAACAATCTGCTGCTAATGTACTATCTTCGATTGGAGGAGANCTTCCTGCACACCTAAAAGGACAAGATGAGACCAGTGCTGCAGAATTCNTGGCAAATGCAATAGGTTCTGGNTCAGAAGATTCAGGTAATGAAGCACTGTTCAAAAGAATGGCAGAGGTTGCNGTNCGTAGAGTCGCTAGAAAGAGAGGAGTTGCAGTAGACAGTCCCCAAACTAAATCTGAGAATGGAATATTGACTGTCAATGTCACCTACATCGATGATGGAAGAGTGCTTGANACTCCTGAAGATCTTTCAGCTGCATTCGAACATGCTATCTCGACAGAAGTTGCTCTAAAGGGATTGGATGCTGTTGTGGAAATTAACCTATTCAGATCAAAAGATGGTGATGTAAACAAGATCGGTAGCGAACCAGAACCAGCTGAAGCAGATAGTGACGAGGAAATGTTTGCCTGTGAAGTATGTGACGGNTTAGTGAAGGAGTCNGACTCAGTTTGTCCGCACTGTGGTGCAGTATTCGAAGANGAAGANGAACTTCCAGCAGGAGGCCCACCTTCTCGCAGTGGTCCACCAGGNCCTNCCAGGGGCGGNGGTCCTCCTTCTCGCAGNGGTCCACCAGGCCCTTCCCGNGGCGGCGGTCCNCCAGGTCCATCTCGTGGTGGCGGCCCAGGCGGTCCTCCAAAGCGTAGCGGTCCTCCAGGTGGTGGTTCAGGTGGACCTCCAAAGCGTAGCGGTCCACCAGGTGGCGGTCCNGGCGGTCCNCCAAAGCGTAGCGGTCCTCCAAGTGGTGGTTCAGGTGGACCTCCAGAGCGTAGCGGTCCACCAGGTGGCGGTCCGGGCGGTCCTCCAAAG
>NZGQ01000067.1 GCA_002689565.1 Methanobacteriota archaeon
AGAAGGAGGAACTGTTACTGCTCTTACTCTAGGCCCTGCTGAAGCAGACAAAATTCTCAAGGATGCAAAGGCAATCGGCGTTGATGAAATTGTCCGTGTATGGGATGACTCTTGGAGTGAGTTAGACTCCAATGGAATCCAGTCTGCTTTGTCTCAAGCAATAAGCAACCTAGGTGCAGAAGTTGTCTACTGTGGAAAAACTGCAGCTGACACTGGAGCAGGATCTACCGGACCAGGTATTGCTGAAAAACTCGGATGGGCTAGTGTTTCAAACATCACTAATGCTTCATTCGGCGGAGGTATTACTGTAACAACACCTGTTGAAGGAGGATCTGCTAATGTATCCGTATCTGGCAATGCTGTAATCTCCTGCGATAAGGGAGAGATGAAGGTTCGAAAACCAAACGTCAAAGGTATCATGATGGCTAAAAGAGCCCAAGTGAGTGTCGTTAGTGCAGATGCACCAACGCCATCTGTCACAATCGTATCCCAAACTCCTCCACCTGCAAAACCTGCAGGAAAGAAGTTCGAAGGCGGCTCCTCTGCACAAGAGGTTGCTAGACTTCTAAGAGATGAAGCAAACGTAATTTGAGGTGAATATAATGTCAGAGAGTGTAATTATCGCAGAAACAAACAAGGGTTCAATCGCATCAGTCACAGCAGAAATGGTAAGCGCAGCCATCGCTTTAGGAACAACTCCAACAGTCGTGGTTCCATGTACTGACGCTTCTATCGCAGATAGCGCAGGATTTGAAGGCGTTAGCAAAACAATAGCAGTGAAAGGTGATTGCTTCACAAATTATGATGCTTCTTCATGGGCGGCTGCAATCGATGCAGCAGCACCAGCAGGAATTATCATCGCAGCAGCATCTCCACAATCTAAGGATCTTGCAGCAAGAATCGCTGCAAGAAGAGGAATATCAGTTGTCCAAGATGTTGTGGCAATCGATGGAATGAATTTGACCAGCCCAATTTACTCAGGTAAAGCAATGCAAACTGTTGCCATATCAGGTAATGTTGCAATTTCCGTAAGAGCAAACATATTCCAACCAGCAGGTGCAACCGCAGCAAATGTTTCAGTTGTCGACCAATCTGGTGATGTCGCTACTGCAGTTCAGGAGATAATCGCTCGCGCATCAACTCGTTTGGATGTCTCCGAAGCTAATATCATTATTTCAGGAGGAAGAGGAATGGGTAGCCCTGATAACTTCTCACACCTTGAGAAAATCGCAGACACAATAGGTGCTGCAGTTGGTGCATCTCGTGCTGCAGTAGATACATGGGANGACATCCCACACTCAATGCAGGTCGGNCAAACTGGAAAGACAGTAAATCCAAATCTGTATATCGCAGTNGGAATTTCTGGAGCNATTCAGCACCTAGCAGGAATGCGTTCTTCGAAGTATATCGTTGCCGTTAACAAGGATGCTGATGCACCAATATTTGCTCATGCAGACTATGGAATCGTAGCAACATGGGAAGAAGCNTTGCCAGTATTGGAATCTGCTTTCTCATCGATGATGGCTTGATTATAACCAAGCACCTCTACCTCTAAATCCATCATTCAAAAATGGATTTGTTTGCTTTTCTTGCCCGATGGTAGTAAGCGGTCCATGACCAGGATGTACAATTGTATCTTCAGCAAGTGGCCAAAGTCTCTCTCTAATCATTTTCAAAAGTAGGTCAAGGTCGCCACCTGAATGAGGTAAATCGGTCCTACCAATCGANCCTTGGAAGAGGGTATCTCCGGCAAAAAGGTGATCGGGGCCATCATCAACAATCAATCTTAAACAACACCCTCCAAGTGTATGACCTGGAGTGTGTAATATCTCAAAATCCATACCTGCAAAATTGTGTATCTCCCCATGCTCCCAGGTATTCTCTGCAATTGCTGGCTCAGGTAATGAAAAACCCCACCTCTTAGCAGATTGTTGCGCTAGACTCTGTAAAAAGAAATCATCCTTGTGCAACCACCAATCCAAAGAGTAGTGCTCNTTTAGATAGGGAATATGTCCACTGTGATCAAAATGTGCATGTGTGTTGATTAGAGCTACTACTTTCTTTTCCCCATCGTATGACCCTATTTCATCATCCGGATGCCCAATGCCTGAATCGATCCATTGGATTATTCGCTCTGAGTCTCCACCACCATCGATAATTACAGTCTCTCCATTTTCTGGATTTGTCACAATACTGCATCTCTGTTGTAGAGCTGTAACAAAGAAGTGTGAGATATTTGGAGAAGANACCATCTCATTCAATCCTCACATCTATAGAGTCTGAGGACCATCTCCCATCTATATCTTTGATTCTCAATTCTAAACGATGATTACCTTGTTTAAGTCTCACTCTTACAACCGGTGAATCTGAAATCTCCTTNCCGGTATCATCGACCCATGACCATGAATTTATTCTGTCTTGAGGATCTTCTGTACCTGTTCCATCCAAAGTAACAATCGCTGTACCATCATCGCTTGCTTTCAAGGATTGGTCTCCGCCTGCGTCAGGCTTTGGCGCGATAATCTCTACAGCATCTAGTGACAGAGCCAACATCAAATCCTCTTCTTCAACATCTAAGGCTTGAACCTCGATTTCATCATTTAATGCATCAAGTAGATTACCTGCATCACTCAGTTCGCTGCTTTCAATGCCTGCCAACTCCTCTAGAGACACATTGTCACCGTACAATTCATCAGCATCGATTTCTATTGCTGGTGCTTCTGCCCAATCATCAATTGCTGTTTCCTCTTCAATCAAAGAAGTAGGTTCAGCTGTTGAATCAATTAGAACAACTGGTTCTGGGTCAGTGTAATCATTTTGATCGCTACCTGCAATCAACACAGAGGTTCCATCTCGATTTACTGAAACTTTTTCGACCATCCCTTGGGTTTCAACAGCCCATTGCATACCTTCTTGAGTTACGAAATGAAGATGAAACCAAGAACCTGCAAGGCACGAATCTCCTCGGTTGATTAAGGAATGAACAGGATGGCTTAATTCAGCAACTAGAACTTCATCGCGCATAATTCCGCCCATATCTAATCCCATCCACGGACCATCGATTGAGATAACTCTGCGATTTACGTCGAATCGCTTGATTAATTCTTCAGAATTCCAATGTTCAATCTCTAAGGCTTCCTCATCTCCTGGAACCAAACCATGACCCTCGCGAGCAACAATCAGAGTCGAACCATTCCATCCAATAGCAGTGATCCTTTCTCCAACCTCTCCCCTAATCGGTCTTTCCCAGTGCATTTCGCCATCATATGAGTATGTACTTACTTTACCAGATTCTGTTGCTATTGCAATCTTTGGACCTACTTTCGCAAAGAGTACTGAACTTTCACCAAGTTGGATTGAATCACCTGCAGAATTCACAATATGAGCTCTACCAAGGCCATCGATTGCAACCGCATAATCTCCTTTACCAGAAATTGATTCTATGCCAGTTTCATGTACATTCGAGGAAATTTCTTTTCCATCGCGGAAAATATGCAATGATTCACTAGTACCTACTGCTAAATCACCATACGGAAACTCATACATACTCGTGATTGAAGATATCGAAACCTCATCATCGCCAATTACCAATCTACCATCTACTTGCCCATAAGCGAGATTTATTCCACTTGAGACCGCAGTGATTCTAGCCGTTGCGCTGAACTTGTTTACAACCGGAACTGTAAGCGCCATGTTATGAGCAGATAGGCCATCATTCATGATACCCATGCATCTAAGTTTGGCATACAAAGATGAAGGCTAGGCTCACGAATATGCTGTGACAAATCTTCAACTTCTTTCTTAGTCCAACCACATAATGGCTCCAATGTAGATAGTGGCACTGTTTTCACATCAGATTCTCTTCTCTCAATTAGAGATTCACCTTCCTCAACTGATAACCCAACTACTCCCCATGGATGTCTTTGCTTCTTCTTCCCATGCAAATCTATGATCTTGCTATTACGACCAAGGTGTGGATCCCATTTCCTCAAGATTTCAAGGAGTTCATCATCGCTACCCTCTACTGGTAAAACTCTCGATCCTCTTCGCATCACCAAGAATGATGAAAGCATTGACTCTTCATCCTTTATTCTACAAAGTACGTCGCCTTGAACTCCGGGTGGTAGTCCTCCTGCTGAAACAATTCTTTTACCTAAGATCCACACTTTTTCTGGTTCCAAAACCAATCTCACTCCAACGTCTGGATTGGAGAGGTTTACTGAAAGCGATGAGTCATGCTTGCACATGTAATGCCCGATTTGAGCACTATATTCTTGAGAGCGATAATTTCCTTTGGGACCTAATCGTTTTGTCTTCACACCAAAAGTCCGTTCTTTTCCTCGCAATGGGTCATCTTGTAAGATTGCTATTGCAACTGTTTCAGGATCAATATCTTGAGAGATAATTTTTGTAGGATCTATCGCAACTACTCCCAAAACATGGCACAACAAATTTTCTACTTCAGCAGAAGGTGAATCGCTAGTTACAACTTCCATCGACTTAATTCGATCTTCTATAATCGAAATTTTTCCCGCTATTGCAAGTCCTTCCATGTTTTTAGACAGTGCTCTTTGAAACTGACGCCGAACAATTCGACTTTTCAATCCAAGCTCGCCATAGCGTAGAATCCAGGCATGCTGCATTAAATCATCTCACTCATCATTATGCATACCGATGGTGCCGTCGGAATGTGTTGTTGCGTTTTTGGCTGAATCATTCCTAGCCGCTTCTAATGCGTCTAAATACTCCTGAGTGACATTTCCAGCAACATATTCTCCGTTGAAACAACTAGTATCCCATGATTGTTCTCCGTTAATACTTGTGACTTCGATTAAATCTTCAAGCGTTTGATAAAACAATTTGTCAGCACCAATCACATCGCCAATCTCATCAATTGATTTTCCATTTGCAATAAATTCAGTAACTGCAGGCATATCTATGCCGTATACGTTTGGATGTCTTACGGGAGGTGCTGCTGAAGCAAAGTAGACTTTTTTTGCTCCAACTTCTCTCGCCATTTCCACAATTTGAGCAGATGTTGTACCCCTTACGATAGAATCATCTACAAGAATTACATTCTTACCTTTAAACTCATGTGGAATTGCGTTTAGTTTCCTTCTCACGGACTTCTTTCTCATCGCTTGTCCAGGCATAATGAATGTACGACCAATATATCGATTCTTTACGAAACCTTCTCGATATTCCACACCCAATGTTCCAGCCATCTGTAAAGCTGCATATCGACCAGAATCAGGTACTGGAATCACTGCATCGATATCATGATCTGGGAATTGTTCAAGAATCCTCTCAGCTAGACGCTGTCCTTGATTTAATCTTGCTTGGTATACTGAAATACCATCAATAATTGAATCGGGTCTGGAGAAATATACGTGTTCGAAAATACATGGTGAATGGTGAGTCTCCTCAGCACATTGTTTGGAAAAGAATTGGCCGGTAGAAGACAAGAATATCGCTTCTCCTGGTTCTACATCTCGTACAACCTCGAAACCGAGAGCGTGTATTGCTACAGATTCGCTAGCAACTACCCATTCGGTTTCCCCTTCGACCTCTCTACTTCCAAATATCAGAGGCCTTATGCCATTAGGATCTCTAAATGCAAGAATACCGTATCCAGAAATCAATGCAACACAAGCATATCCTCCTGAAATTTGTTTGTGTAGGGCGGAGACTGATGAGAAAATCGTATTTACATCAACATGTAATTCTCCATTTATGTCCAAATTGTGAGTGCGGGAATGTAATTCCATTGCGAGTAAATTCAACAATAATTCTGAATCTGAGGTTGTATTTACGTGTCTTCTGTGTGATTTAACTAGCAAAGATTTGATTTCATTAGCGTTGGTTAAGTTACCATTGTGGGCCAATGACAAACCAAATGGATAATTCACGTAAAACGGCTGAGCCTCTGCAGCAGATGATGATCCAGCTGTTGGATAACGTACATGACCGATTCCAATTGAACCTACTAAATTCTGCATGTGTCTTTTGAAGAAGACATCTTTTACCAAACCGTTTGATTTTCGCAAGTGATATTTGCCCTCATGTTCAGTCATGATTCCAGCAGCGTCTTGACCACGATGTTGTAAGACAGTAAGTCCGTCATACAGTAATTGATTGATATGATAGCCACGCCTTCCCACGAGACCGATTATGCCACACATATGTCTCGCCCGAACAAATCTAATCACAGGGACTTTACAGGCCTTTCCCTACATCACGAGTTTATTCAGGGGCGGTGAGTTTTCTTTGACCAGCCAAAAGAGCGCATCTTCGATGTTGCTCCATATCCACAAGAAGAACATACTCCTTTTTGCTTGTGAAAGGAATTTCTACCACAGCGACGGCATCGGATATGGGTGGTCTTTTGCCTCTTACCCATGGACGGAGTACCCTTGGACATGATATCACCTAACGGCTGGGCCACCGGCCCTCCCTTTATCAAACCGACGGGTCAAAAGAGAATTACTCTTCCTCGAAAAGTAATCGCCTTTCTCGTCCTGTTATCATCGCAAATGTCATACCAAAAGCAAGTAATGAGGCTAGGAACATCGCAGTACCACTCACAAGTAAATTAACTACGTTCGAGAGCATTTGCGCTCTCAAACCACTATTAGCTTCCAAAAGCAGATCATCATAAGAAATCAAAGCCCAAGAAATTCCGATTCCAACTGCTAAAGCAAATGTCATTCCGACGAAGGGGGCAAGCGGCCTGTGTCTAGAGTCAGCGTAGAAGAACAAATTACCTATCAGGATTATTCCCATCACAACATATGAAGTTAACACGGCATTGCCAAACCTCTTGAAAGATTCTTGATGGAAATCACTATCAAAAGAAAGAGCTATTGCAACTAAAACAAGTATTGGCAATATCGCCGCTAGTGCTAATAATTTCCATGATGATGTTGATTGCTTCATTCTTCCTCACCTCCTATGTGTGATATCGCCAAAGAAACAACATGCTTGATTTCATCTTCAGAAGGAGGCGAGGTGTTTTCAGGCAATGGAAGCGACTTTTCATATGCCCATATTACAATTGCAAATGCAGTGATTGCAAGTGAAATACCAACTAACGTACCAATAATGTCTGCAAGAGAGAGCCAGAGGTAATCCCGGAATTCATCTGCTGATGTGTGATAACCGTCGAAGATCATTGCATACAAAGCGATTCCAGCCATGATTACAGAGGTTATAGCCAGTTTAACCGCTTCATTGAAACGGTCATCTCCGTATGAGATTAGGCCAACGGATGCTACACAACACATAGATGTTGAAAATATCAAGAATGTAGGCCAAAATACAATCCAGTAAGGATTGATTTCTCCATCTCTCCAAAGGGGTGTAAAACTATACCAGTGCATCAAACAGAAAATCACCAATGAGAATAAAACCGCAACAAATCCACTCCATCTAGCAGTTGGATCTAATCTTCCAACAGGCACATTTCCACCAAAAATCATTCCGTGAACTCCGTACAGTAAAAGGAACGACGGAGCCAAAATTGACAGAAGAAGATGCCCGCTGGCTGATGAATCAGAGGAAGGGACTGTCCAGGAAGATGCCAAAACTAACAATAATCCTACAGCCGAGATTACCTTGCCAAGGGTTTTTGCCTTACCGCTAATCAAGAACCACATTCCAAGAGGGATTAAACACAATGGAATCCAAAACCAAATTGCCGCTTCCAGCATCTGATTCATAGTACACTCGGCGACACTATAACTTATGAACATCACCGGTAATCTTGCCCTCAGTATGCTGATTCACCATTTTTAGCAATCCGTCACCACTAAATAGAGGACTCTTGTGGCCCGAATGCTCAAGGTGATACCATGGTAAAGATGCCACGTCAAGTAAAGCGCTACAGCCCTAGTGCGGGTAAGCACACTATGCACACTGTAGAGCGTGTCAAAAAGAGGCGCGCTAGTGAGTTAAAATGGGGTCAACGCCGTTTCCGTAAGGTTATGGCTGGATACCGTGGTTTCCCACGTCCAAAGCCTGATGGCCGAGAAAAGCCAACAAAGCGCGTCAACATACTATTCCGTTGTACTGAAACCGGCAAAGCACACTATGCTCCATGCCAACGTGCTAAAAAATTCGAGCTCGTAGACAACTGAGGTGAACAAAAATGACTGCAAATTTCCTNAAGGTTTCATGCCGAGACTGCTCNCANGAGAGCATCATATATTCTAGAGCAACCACTGCAATTGTCTGNGCAGTATGTGGCTCAATNCTAACCAACCCTGCTGGTGGCAAGGCCCAGCTGGTCGGCTGNAATGTCGTCGAGACCCTTGAGTGATTGGAGGCAAGTCCTCCATGGCTAAAGATCTCCTAGAAAACGGACCTTCTGAAGGCGAGTTAGTCGTAGTANTCGTTCGCGAAGTAAAGCAGAACGGNGCATACGTAGACTTAGAAGAATACAAGGGTATTGAAGGATTCATTTTCATCGGGGAAATCGCAAGCGGTTGGGTCAAAAACATNAGAGCATTCGTTCGACCTGGNCAGCGTTTAATCTGTAAAGTCCTAAGAACAAGAAAAGATAAGAAATCTCTTGAATTATCTCTAAAATCNGTCAGTGAAGAAAGAAAGAGAGACAGACTCGCTCANTGGAAAAATGAGGAAAGAGCAAAGCAACTGCTCAAAGTCTTGGCTGANCAAGTCGGTTGGTCAGAAGAAGAACATTCTGAATACCAAATGGATTTGACTGAGTCATTTTTAACTCTCTACGGCGCATTTGAGGAAGCCGCAAAGAATCCTGAATCGCTGACTGAGATCGGATATGAAGGAGATTGGATTGCACCTTTCATAGAGATTGCAGTTAAGAATATCATTCCAGATACTGTTGAGATTCGTGGAAGATTTACTCTTAATGTCGACCAATCNGAAGGTATTGAAGTTATCAGAGAAGCTCTAATCGCTGCNGAAAATGTTTCTGACAAAGAAGCGGAATTAGTTGTTNCCTGCCACTATGACGGGGCACCATCNTACAGAATAGACCTCAAAGCACCTGATTTCAAGACCGCNGAAGACGCTTGGACTAATGCAACAAAGGCTTGCATAGAAGTCGTAGAAGCGGCAGGTGGATCCGCAGAAGCAGAGAGGGAGTGAAATGGCTCGCCAATTGATGCAAAAATGCAAAGATTGCGGNTACTANAGCCTTTCTACCACTTGTCCTACTTGCGGCGGTAAAGCACAGGCTGCTGCACCGATGAAGTGGTCTCCTGAAGACAAGAGAGCACACCTCAGAAGAAAACTGGAAGGTGTTGAAGAAGACGGNTGGGCTCAAACACTACCAACATTGGCNTCTGGCGAAGAAGAATGATGCGAATCATTATACCGCGCCAAAATACGCTTTGAGACTCATGGGTGCTCTCATCGATTGGATTTCACAGCCTAAAACTGCTGGCGCAACGCTACTAGTTGCCATGCCAGGAGTAGGCGATGTCGGCAAACTTGCTATCGATGCAGTAAACTGTGAACTCGATGCTGAACCTGTTGCAAGAATCATTCATCCTAGCCTACCTCCATTAGCAAAACTGGATGACGATGGATTACTATCTCCACCTCATATTCTTCTTTCTAGACTGGAGATAGATGGCCAAGAAATATTCACACTAACAGGTGATGCACAACCAATGACTCCAGAAGGCCAACATGATTTGGCAGTAGAAATCCTTGATTTATTCAGTGAAGGAGAAGTTCTTGTTCTTGCGGGAATGGCTGCTCCTGCTGAAAGAAAAGAAGTTTTTAGCATNACTAGTTCATCGGTTTATAGAATTGAATTGGAGAAAAAAGGAATAGATGTCCGCCGTGATGAACCCAAAGCAGGAGTCATTGGAATGGCTGCATTAATCACAGCACTNGGTCCCGTAAAGAGTGTGAAGACCTCTTGCACTATTGCAACTACTATGGGTAATTCTGCAGATCCTATTGCTGCTCAATTATTGCTTGAAACTATCAGAAAATGGTGGTCACTACCGCTTCCAATACCAATTGATGCAACTCAGAGACTTGCGGATAAACTCAAAGAAATGCATCCTGGNAAAGCAGAGGATTTGATTTCAGAGTTATCTGAATCACCGGATTCNATCTATATGTGATTAGCCACCAGAGCTGACTATTGTCAAATCTAGTGAAACNTCTGCNTTNAGAACNGTNGTNTGNGGNAGTACTGTATCTTCNTGGCTCACTATCACTGTAGAAGGGTGAATTCCAATCTTTAGCAAGGCTTGCTTGATAGTTGAGCCTGCTTCCAAATCAATAACATGATCATGGCCGTGGCCCTTCAGTGCAATCTTCATTACTTCACCCGAGTGACATCACGCTTATGATGGTCGTGCAGGTGGGCGGCTTGTCGGCCGAGATCGCATAGCCCGGTATTGCGGTGGATTCGAAATCCACTGTCCTTTGGACACGGGAGTTCAAATCTCCCTCTCGGCGCTTACTATTATTCTACGTCGTAGATGTATTCATCTTCCAAATCATACCAAGGATTGTTTCCAATAGAAGACGAACCATCGTAATGTGCTGTCGCCTCTACAAAGTAGAATGCTAAATTAGACTTTGAGCCTGGACCATACCAACCAGCTCCTGATGCCTCAGGTATTGAGATGACAGCCCATGCATGTCCCCCCCAATCTTCATCAGAACTTGATTTAACCATACCAAGCATTAGTGCAGAATCATAACCAATACTCTCGGTTAGGCTGATGTACAATAATGCAGCGTCTTCACAGTCTCCTTTTTGTTCCCACAACATTTCAATAGGGAACTTTGGATATTCTTGGCCATCATAATCAATGGAATCATACTGATACTGTATGTCGCCTACAAACGCATGAATGAATTCAGCAATTTCTAGGTTCGAAGTATAACCTGCCTGAATTGCCATTGATTTTAATTCATTAGCCAAATCAATCACGTATTGCTCATCAGGTGCTGCAAAAGCAGCATACTGATCAATAACATCTCCGAAATCAGATGCACCGCTCCAATCAATATCGTGAGGTAGAGCGCGATTTGAGGAATAAGTCGAATAATCAAGAACCCAATCTAATGAATAGTAATCTCCTTCAAAATCCCAATTGTAGGTCTTCAATGACTGGCCTCTGCTATCAAATGGAGATAATGTATACTCTAGAGCACCGTCCCAGCCGGTTTGATCTTCTCTTCCATCCGCATAAAAGGTTGAATCTGTAGTTGTAGAAACACTGTCGAAATTGAATACTAGGCTGTTCCAATCACTATCAGGGCTAATGTCAATTCTATCATCTTCCCAAGCATCAGAATCCCAAGCTGAAATCTGAATAGTGTGATCTCTAACAGACTCATTCAGGTCAATGAAGAAAGTTGTATTAATCCAATAATTTGTTCCAGTATACAGACTCCAGTATGACGATTGATCAGGAACACAGCCTTCTGTTATATCATTTACATAAACACAAAAATAGACTTCAGCATAATTATCGAAATAATCCATTTGCTCATAAACCGCAAATCTGTCAAGGGTCAAATACAATGCTGCATCTCTTGTAGGATTAAGATCATAAATGTCTAACACTCCGTCGTTGTCGTCGTCATAGTCAGCATTGTCACCGATTCCATCTCCATCAAAATCAGCCCACTCAGAAGAGTCGAAGGGGAAAAGGTCTTCCACATCAATGATACCATCATCATCGTCATCTGAATCTACGATGTCACAAATCATATCTCCATCAAAATCTACAGGAACGCTGGACTGACGGAGGGGATTTGTTCCACACTGCTGCTCTTTATTGTCAGACCATCCATCATTATCATCATCTGCATCTCCATCATCATGGCATCCATCTAAGTCGTTATCTTCCTCAGGAATAGATTTCCAACCTACTTCGCTGGTGTCGCAATTATCATCTTCGTCCTCAACTCCATCATTGTCATCATCCAAGTCTTCTGTACTATCTTTACAACCATCTTGGTCAAAATCTGTTACTATTGTCGATTTCCAATCCTCATCACCAACTGGACAATCATCTTCACCATCATCCAAATCATCATTGTCAGAGTCTCTCAATTCTGGATTTGTTCCCATCTCTAATTCATCAGAATCTGTGATTCCATCGCCATCTGAATCTCTTAATTCATCTAAAAGACTGGATGTACCAGGAGAAAGTGCTGCAAATAGAATGATCAGAGTTGTCAAGATAACTACGCTACTACCAGTTATGATTTTCATTTTCGTACTAAACCAAGTCCCTTCTTTTGGCTGTTTGTGGTCGTAATTAGCGTTATTTTGAGGATATTGACTCGTAATTTGAGGTTGTTGAGAAGTAGGAGGCATGTTTGTTTGATTGTTAATCAACTGATTACCTTGATTATTCTGATCTTGCATAGACACCATGCTCCCTTCAGCATGTGGTTCTGCACCCAATGATAGAGCCTCTAGTTGCTTTTCAGTAGGAACCCATTGGCCGTTCTCAAATCGCCAAAAGCCATCCTCACTTACTTGGTCCATGAACGGGAAAAAAAGGACTAGGATATGAAATCTGTCCCTAATAATAGAAAAACAATGTGTGCAAACTAGTTTCAATCTTCTGCTCTTGATATCACATGTAGAGTACTGCCTTTCTCTAGGTTAGCTTTCACATCGACTGCCCAAGCATCTAATGAAACGTTGAGTAAGGCTACTTCATCTCCTTGTTTCAGAGTATTGTAAATGCTTGGCCAAGAATTATCCCAGCCCTCAACTGTCACCCTACTGGTCTCATCTAGTAGAATCAAGCCTTTACGAGCCCAGGGTTTGCCATTCTTACCAACACCTGACTTGAATGTAGTATAAGCGACTCTACCTACTAGGTTCCACCTTGCTCTGAAATCGAATAAACCTATGTCGCCTTCTTCACTGTGCTCGGCTTTTTCTACACGCGCATGTGGATCCACCTTAAGTTGTAATTCGCCTTTCCAATTGGTTGAAGGAATCACTCCAATCAGCCTAACAGTATCTCCTTTCTGGACATTTTCAGGATAAGTAAGTAATCCTTCACTTTCTTCTGAGATAATCCTAACAAAAGCAAACCCACCGTCTTTTTCGATTGTGATATTTGGCGCCTTATCTGGAATATTTGTTACGCTGAATACTTCAGCGAAGATGTTTACACGTGGTATNAGNTCNGNAAANGGAGTCAAAACGTATTCTTTGAGGTCNCCAGGCGGATTGTGAACTCCGCCACTTGGCAAATCATCATCACCCGTGCCATTTGGACANAANCCNGCCCAATCACANGTATCACATCGAGAGTTGGNAGGGTCTTCTGATTTGACTCCACCTTCAGCAAAACCTCTCAATTTACGGGGGATTGGTGGGCAATCTTCCATTTTTACTTCAGAGCCTTTGATTTCGTGCCACAAATCATGCAGTTTTGTTTCCAATTGAGATATCTCTTCTACAGTTGGAACTTCTACGTTTTTTCTAACCCCCACGCCGAGGTACCANACCTCAAGACTTTCAGGNATTTCACCATCNTGAGTAATGGACCAAAGCATAGCATAAATCCGTAATTGTTCGATATAATTNCNACTTCTGTCACCTCCTCCTCTACTAGCTTTGAGATCCATAATTCGTATACGACCTCCGTGTCGATATACAATATCATACTCGCCTTGAAACCAGTGTTCNGGATGAACTACATTCAAAGAGAATTGAGGCGCCTCTGGGTCAACAAACCATGGTCGAGCAATCTCCCAGGCCTCTACCAAGGTGCAATCACCAGTCCTAGAAAGCGGATGTTTNCCAGTCTTTTCTCGACCATCTGGTGCAGGAATTTCATGACGTTTTCCCGCACGCCAATCTGATAACTCGGACTCGGAAATGGTGTTCTTACATTGAACGACTTCATCCATGTGCATTTTCAGTGCAGTTACGCACATGTCTCGGTATGCCTCCATGGAATATTCATGCCAATTTCCAGCCTTACGAGCATCTTTAGACCATTCTTCATGCATTTCATCTCTAATTTTAGGCCAATGCGCATCCACCCTAACCTCGCACCAATCCATGAAATCAGTGGGCAATTCATCATCAAAAAGAGGCAGTAGGTTGTCAGCACCATTTGCCATTACATCCAAAGGTGCATTCGCAAATACCAATCCTGGTGATTCCAACAAAACTCTGCAAACACACTCTTCCACCGCTCTACCCAAGAATAAGGGNGGAGTTTGCGGGAATTTTAGTCGCATCTTGTTCTGGTAATACCATAGACGAGGACAGTCATCCCAAGTGTTGGCTTGAGAAGCAGAAAGCCGATTGAAGCGNCCGACCTCGTCGGTCTCGGGGTTAGCACTTCGCACCGGCATGGCTTTGAAAGCGGTACATCTAGTCTATTCAAGGCTTCGATTTAATTTCAATTCTAGTAGTTCTAGAATCAATTCGTAATTGAACCAACCCTTCTCTCCAACCTAATTCTGCTGAGGTGACCTTGATTTCATCCCCCGGACTNATTGAAAGTAGAGTTCCGTTTATTGCTGAACCAAAAGCNACAACCTCTGCAACCCTCTCTCCATCCCAAAGNTGGAACGACATCATCGACCAAGGTCGACCATCAGCNCTCTTGCCATCACGCTTCGAACATGACAACGTTATGCCTTGGACATTGGCTTTTGTTCTCAGCATCCCCATCCTAGTGAGTTCAAGATCTGATTCAATTTCTATCGAGGAATTTTCGTCTAAATACAATCTTGGTTGACGTCTCCAAACACCCGGAAGAGCTCCTGTAATCACAACTTCATCTTGTGGTGCATCATGCATCTCTGGATATGCATTNGGTTGACTCTCTTCCAATGTGACCATCTTGTCTCCCGCTTTTATCATAGCACCAAGTACNGGCTCTCCGTAATGATTAGGCAGCGGTCCCCATTCTCCCTGTAATCTACCTTTGACATTGACTCTAGAAGGTATTGAAGAGAGAGGTTCACAAGGCATGCTAATTTTCGGAGCATCATATTCTAATTGTGACATTGAACACCAATAACAGCCACCTGCTTGGCCATCACAAGGAGATTCAAGTGGAAAGCGGTTATCTGTTGACCATGCCTTCATTTCATCATGGATCTTCCTATATTCCTCTGTNGAAAGTGGGTTAACATCTACAACTTTCCTGAGGCCATTTGTAAGATACCAGCCCTCCAGACCATGACATTTTGAATCGTGAGTCTCATTCCATAACCAAGCATAGAAATTCAATTGCCCNGGTAGTGANGANGCGAATTTNCCNCCTCCATCTCCCATTTTNATATCAACAATCCTCGTTTTTCCATCCCACCGNAAAACAAGATCACATTCACCAGCTGCCCATTTATCGGCGTGATACATCCGCTGAGGCTCAGGGTTTCTCGGATCTTTTACCCACGGCCGAGCAATTTCCCAAGCGTCTTGCCATGTTATTTCATCACTAAACTGGTGTGGAATATCCTTCCAAGAGATCATACTATTGGCTTTTTCAGGTTGAGTGAAATGTGGTGGAGAATCCCAACATGGTGCTGGTATCTCAAATTCATGNACACCGCCTCCTGCATCGTAACATGCTTGAACCTCTTCCAATTGCAAAGATATCCCGTTTTTCAACATCTGAGAGACATTATCTAAATCGAAATATTCATCGAAATCGCCTTTTGACCAAATAGCATCTTCAAAAGTTGTTTTCCCTTTTGCTAGAGCATCTTTGGCATGTTGTTCAACCAAACCATTTAACCAATCTGACAAATCCTCTATAGAACTAACCACAGGCACTCTATTCATTAGTATTGAACAGAAAGCATCCTCCACTTCTATTCCCATCACTTGGTGAGGGGAAAGAGGACCTCGTAATCCTATACGGTAGTTTAGAAACCACTGCTTATCGCATCTCTGAAATGTCGTCAATGAAGAAGCAGACAACCTTCCTCTCGCCCTTCCTATNGATTGNGACTCGGGAGGTATCTGTGCTGGCATTTTGAAACCTCATGAGTCAAATGAATAAAAATCGCCTTTAGCACGCTGTTCTCTATCTTTCCGACTTGATTGCTTGTTGATTCGAGGGCGCTTTGAATCGTGGTCACGGCGGAATGTCACATCTACCCCGCTTAGGAAACGATTCATTCCTTCTCTCAGTTTGAATGGACCTTCTGCAGCGCCTCTTTTTCCACCTTCTCCCTCAAACACTAGTAGGGAATCCGAAACGATATCAATGAAATAAACGTCATGG
>NZGQ01000068.1 GCA_002689565.1 Methanobacteriota archaeon
TAGCGGCGCCACGGCCATAATCATAACCAAAACGAGAGCATTCACTCTGCGCGACATGGTAGTTGGGAGTCTATACTGGCTTTTCATCCAATCGGCCCTCAGTTCCGAGTCAAATCAATTCTTGAAGGAATCAATTTCTAGGCACGAGTCTACAATTGCGTCGCACAACTTGTCAAGATGTTCAGAGGCTAAACTCCCCGAAGTGAAAAGTTCCTCTGCTATGCCTAAAGCACCATGATTGTCCTCTATGAATTCTATGTTTCTACCAGCGATGACTTCATGTCGGAAAGTGTAGCGCCCCTATACATGGCGAGAGACACAGTTTGGCATCCAACCGCGTTCAGGACACATACTCTAGGGCAAATTCAAGTTGATGGTGAAAGCCTAGTTGGCAGTGAAGTAACGGTTTGTGGTTACATGGAAGCCAACAGGGGTAAAGGAAAGATTTGTTTCATGGACTTAAGAGACGGCACAGGCCGAGTTCAAGTATTTTTGAAGCAAGGCGGAGTAAACGATGAAGAGTTAGCAATCGCACAGAGTCTTTCTCGTGAATCAACAGTACAGATTGTAGGCGAAGTTGCACAAAAGAGACCTCCTAAAGTAGCAGAGGGTGAGCCATTGCCTCCCCCATCTTACGAAGTTGTAGCATCAAAATTCACAGTACTAGCTCAAGCTGAAACACCGCTACCTCTAGGTGTTACAGATACGGTTTCAATTGGACTTGACACTCGTTTAGATAATCGATTTTTGGACCTAAGAAGGGCTCATGTGAATGCAATGTTTACACTTCGTGCAAGAGTATTGCAGTATGGTAGAGAGCACTTGATTACAGAAGGTTTCAAAGAAATCAATTCACCAAAAATCATCGCTTCTGCTTCAGAAGGTGGAACCAATCTATTCCCAATGATGTATTTCGACACCCCTGCTTTCCTCTCGCAAAGCCCTCAACTATACAAGCAACTAACCGTTCTTGGTGGAATGGAAAGAGTCTTTGAAATCGGGCCTGCTTTCCGTGCAGAAAAACACGATACATACAGACATTTGAATGAATTCATCTCTTTCGATATAGAAGGTGCATGGATGAATGATAACGATGTAATGTGCGTTCAAGAAAGAATGATTCACCACATTTGGAAGATGGTTGCAGAAAACGATCAAGACCAGATTGACATCATCAATGAGTACAGGGAAACCCAAGGTGATGAACCAATCACTGTAGATGTTCCAAGTCTACCGTTCCCGAGAATCGAGTATTGTGATGCGATTAAGATGATTCAGGATGCTGGTGTGGATATTACCTGGGGAGATGACATTGAATCTTCGCACTGCGATATCATTGCAGCCAAATATCCAGGTTTCCACTTCCTTCCAAGATGGCCGATGTCGATGAAGCCATTCTACATACATCACGTGCCTGGTGAAATCGGTTCTACTGGCGAGCAGTTGTCTCGTGGTTTCGACTTGAACTACGGTCGTGATGAAATGACAAGCGGCGGACAAAGAGAACACAATGTAGAGGTTCTAGAACAGAATTTGAGAAATATGGATCTCAATCCTGAAGATTTCTCATTTTACACAGATGGATTCCGTTATGGCGCACCACCTCACGCTGGTTGGGGTCTTGGTGTTGCTAGGCTTTTGATGGTTCTAACCGGCTCTAGAAACGTTCGTGAAACTGTCCTATTCCCAAGAGACAGAAGTAGAGTCACACCTTGAGTTGGTTAAATTGCCTGTAGACCGCATGAAGTGGGGTGCAGAAGATTGGCAGTATGCTGATTTGTATATGCCTGACGAACCCTCGCTTTACCAAAAAGACGAGGGCATACCTTGCGTGATGTTGATTCACGGTGGGTTTTGGAAGGAAAAATTCACCCTGGAACTGATGGCTCCGATTGCGGAAAATTTAGCNGAAAATGGNATTGCNGCTTGGAATATTGAGTTCAANGGNTGGGGTCCAGAAGATGAAGGTGTATGGATGGATACACTATCGGATGTGATGAGGGCTTGGGGCCAACTAGCACTCCTGCCGGGGATCGACATTGTTCGCTCGATGATTATGGGCCATTCCGCTGGAGGCCATTTGGCATTGATGATGTCGGCAGTTGCCGAAAGGAANCCATGGTTGACAATAGCNCAATCTCCAATTACGGATATTGTAGCCGCTGATCATGCTAAATTATCAGATGAAGGCGATGCAGTTCGCCGTTGGATGGGTTGTTCTCCAGAAGGTAACGAAGACTTATGGCGCCGGGTAAACCCAATCGATAATCCCCCACAAACTTCGGTTGTNTTGATGCATGGTAAAGCAGATGAAGANGTACCTTGGGTACAATCTGAATCATATGTACGTGCAATGAAAGCCAAGGGCATTGAAATACAGAAATTATGGTTGCCTGGTGACCATTATTCGATTATTGATGTTGCAAGTGATGACTGGTTGACCCAGATTGAAACAATTCTTGATTGGTTGTAAGGTTCAATACCCTGCGCTGTCTGGCACAGGTATGGACTGGCTAGGAACNGACTTCCCATTTAGCCCAACAGCATTGTCGGGTAAGCATGCAATTGTTTGTGGAGCTTCCAAAGGAATAGGTGCTGCTACAGCTAAAATGTTGGCAAAATCAGGTGCGACTGTGACTGCAGTAAGTAGGAATCCTCACGAATTAGTAGCGACCCTTGAGGGGGATGGTCACAAGGGAATTAGCCTTGATTTAGAAGATCAGGAAGCAATTNATAANTTCATTNCTTCAATTGNACATTGTCACATNCTAATCAATAATGCAGCAGGNCCTCCAGGNGGCCCNTTGCTNGAAAATAACGTCGGAGATTTCGATGCACCTTTCAAGCGCCATCTGTACGCGGCTCACACATTGGTAAAGGGTGTCGTTCCACTAATGGAGGCAGCAGGAACTGGAAGGATTGTGAATATAATTTCAACATCGGTTAGAGAACCAATCCCCAATATTGGCCTCTCAAACACATTACGTGGGGCAATGGCATCATGGGCAAAATCTCTGTCTAGAGAATTACCAACATGCATTACAATCAACAATGTTCTACCCGGATTTACAGACACAGACCGCCTTGGGTCTCTCGCGTCTTCAATAAACGCAAAGACCGGAAAAAGTATCGAAGATATTCATTCGGGATGGATGTCACAAGTTCCAATTGATCGTTTGATAGATCCTCTCGAAACAGGTGCAGCCATCGCTTACCTCTGCATGCCTATCTCTGGGGGAATCAGAGGTGTGTCATTAGCAGTTGATGGTGGNCGCATGCGCTCTATTTGAGGTGATTTTGTGACCGAAATGAATTATGCCCAAGCAGAAGAATTACTCGATATGTTTGCCGATGGTAAATTGATTGAATCAATTAACACCAGTCTTGCTCTTCACTTGGTAGAGATTGCTAGGGAGTTAGGGAGAGATGCACTGGTTGGTAGGTTACTCGATCATGCCGGTAAAGTTGCCTCGAATTCAGAAGATCAAGGATGGTGTCAGTTCGAATTGATGAAGCACCAAGGTGCAGATAAAGATCAGTTGATTGGTCTAGCAGTCGCTTCAGAAAAGGAAGGGATAACCGGATTGGCTGCAGGCATATTTCATCACGTTTCCTTACTGACCTTAGGTAGCGAAGAGGCAGGTCTTTTCGCAAATCGCTCGATGAGATTACGTGAAGAGGCAGGAGATTTAGAAGGCATGATCTATGGACACGCTCTCCTTGCTCATATTGCTAAAACTGAAGAAGATTTTGAAAGAAGCCAACTGCATCTTGAAAAACGACTTGAAATCATCCCTGAATCCGAAAANTTTGAGAAAATGGAGGCAATGGCTGATTTAGCACATTCTTGTTCCTCCTTAGGAGAACTTGAAAAGGCTCAAGCACTACTCATTGATTCATTGAAAATAGCGATTGAGATAGACGAATTATCAGGTATTTTGGTGGCTCGATGGGGCTTGGCAGATTTGGCAGAAATCTCAAATCAGCCTGACGAAGCAATGGTCCAATTGTCTGACATAATGACTGCTTTCATGGAAGCTGGAGCAGCGGTTCCCGAACCGGTCAGAGAACGTATATCGAAATTGACCTCACAACAGTGATGTTGATACATTAAGCCCCTCTCCCATAGGGAGAGGGATTAGATGGAGTTCGACATATTCTTCTCGATATCGCAGACTCCGGACCATAATGGTTTCACACCCAGCGAATCAGAAATGTTTGCTAATTATTATTCACAATTAGAAGCAGCAGACCGTTTAGGATTCGGTGTGGCCTGGATTGCTCAGGCACACTTATCCACTCAAACACAACAAATGAACACAAAACCAGTCGTTCCTCATTGGAAAGGTGAAGTCGGCTTATGTACCGATTTTTGCCAATTGGCAATGGAATCTTTCAGAAGGACCAAAAGAATCGATGTAGGCTCAGCTGTCGTCAGTATTTTGGCCAGCGGCGGGCCGATTGCACAAGCCGAGAGAATTGCAAATACAGTCCAGTTTTTGTCTCAAATGGATTCCAATCGGAAATTGCACGTTGGATTTAGTGCGGGAAGATTTGAATTTATGGCTAGGCCATATGGAATCGTTCCTAGAAACCAGATAGAAGATGCTTCATGGCCAGCTTTACGTGGCCAGATCTTTATGGAAGCAAGCGAGATATTCTTGCGTTTGCTAAGAGGTGATACGCTCCATTCTGATGATGTGAGGTCAACTGTGCTGACAAGAGATAATTTCCGTTCTGATGAGGATTGGATCGCAGTTCAAGAGGCAGCAGGTGAACAATTAGATGAAATCCATATCGATAGAAGATATCAGTTTGAAGAAATATCAATAGTTCCAAAATCTTGGCCACGAAACCAATTGGAACTAATTGCGGGCACACACGACCCAAGGACTCAAGAATTTGTAAACAAATTCATGCCNGTCAAGGTATTCAACCTTTCAATTACATCTCCTGAAGTCATAGATTCAACCCACGAAAGAATGAGCAAGATGTACCATCAAGACGGTGGCCAATGGCAGAGGAGAGATATGCCGAGAACTACTTTTGTATTCTTNAATGCAGAAAAAGGCCTCACTCCNGAAGAACAATCTTCTGCAGCACAAGATGAAGCCAGNCTGGCCCTTGGCGAGTACTGGAAGGCCTTGGAAGGAACTCTAGATCCNTCAAAGGTNGAGAGGGCTGCTGATAATGCATTAATTGGCAATCCGGCAGAAGTTGCAGCTCAAGTCAAAGAGAGATTTGATCCTGAAGATCGTCTTATGTGTTGGTTTGATTTCTTTAATCATGACAATGAGCGTGTTATTCGTAATATGGAGGCTTGGTGGGCCGAAGTAGTTCCATTACTGGGGTGAGGAATTGAGANTAAGACATGACAAAAATTCCGCAGTNGCACCGGGCAAACCAGGTTCTGCAATATATCCGGATTCACCACTTGGNGAAGATGTCGAAGGCATTCCTACTGGAAGAGATGTCGAATGGGAACCATTGGTTGATTATCGAAGGAATGGAGTCTCTGAAACAACAATTCACGGTGCTGTTGCATGGTGTCATGGAGATGAAGTAATCCATTCTTTTGGAGGGAATGTACTGTGTTATGGTAGGTCTATGATGAAACCATTCATGCTCAAAGCATTCACNAAAGAATTAGAAAATCACACATGGGAGCAAAAAGCGATNTCGGTTGCCAGNCACAATGGAGATACTGAACACGTTGCTGCAGCACANTCATTGTTGGCTGAGGCGGAATGGCCATTGATGCTNACTCCAGTAGATGTCCCCTTGATTCAGTTTGGTCGTCAGGTAAGAAGGCCTAGGCGTTGGTATCACACCTGTAGCGGAGAGCACGCAGCAATTCTAGCTGGATGTAGAGCAAAAGGTTGGAATCGTGCTGGATATACGCTGCCTACACATGAGGTGTTCCATGCATACATGTCTGAATTGAGAAAATTCCTCGGTGAAGACTGGAATCCTTTGCGAATAGCAAAAGATGGTTGTGGATTGCCTACGGTCTCCAATACTGTGGCTGANTTAGCNAAAATCTATGCCGGATTGGTTCGAGATAAAGATGAAGATTGGATTTGGGAAGCCATGTGTAAACATCCCGACTTGGTGGGAGGATTCAATCGCTTAGATTCCACTATTCTCAAGATNGGTAAAGGTAAGGTAATCGCAAAGGAAGGCGCTGATGGTTTACTAGGAATGGCTATTGAACATCCAGATTATCCTAAGGGNTTGGGAATAGTAATCAAAATCGCTCATGGCTGGAACTCACAAGCAACATGGTATGTTGCAAGAGCGATTCTAGGGTGTTTGGGAATAGAGTTGAGGAATCCGTATCCGCTNAACCGACAGAAAGCGTTTATTGTTCCCAAAATAGTTCCTGATTCATTACGCNAAGTGCTAGAGACAATTCCTACCTGGGATGAATGGGACCCAGATCGTGATCGTTGGCATTACGAGGTGGATGCATGATTCTAGTAGAGAATTATGTAGATGGGAAATTCATCACACTAGACGAAGATTTTGATGACATTTCTCCNTTGGATTTTTCAGTTATCGCAAAAATCCCCAGAACTAAAAATGTAGATGATGCGGTGGCTGCTGCGAAATCAGCACTAACCAATTGGAGTAAATTATCTCTTGAAGACAGGTGCGATTGGCTTGACAAAATAGCCGATGCTCTTGAAAANCAAATTCATGAAGTTGCACGTCTCGAATCCTTAGATACTGGNAAACCAATGGATGTCGCATTGAATGTAGATGCGAATCGGTCCGTGAACAACTTCAGATTCTTCGCAGATTTTGGCAGNACTCTAGAATCTCAGCAATTTAAGATGGATGATGCAATAAATTATGTCCAAAGAAAACCAGTTGGAGTAGTTGGATTAATTTCGCCATGGAATCTTCCATTGTATCTCTTATCTTGGAAAATAGCACCNGCATTGTTGATGGGTAATACTATCATTGCTAAGCCNAGTGAAATNACTCCACTNACCGCACATTTCCTAGCAAAAGTTTGCTCTAGCATAGGTTTGCCAGCAGGTGTTTTGAATATTGTGAATGGCTATGGGCCCGAGGTAGGACAAGCTATTGTGGAGCATCCCGAAATTAAGGCTATATCATTCACAGGAGGTACCTCTACTGGAAAGATTGTAGCTGCAACAGCAGCACCGATGTTCAAGAAATTAAGTCTTGAATTAGGTGGTAAAAATGCGTCTATCGTCTCTGATGATGCTGACCTTGATNTTGCAGTCCCTGGTGTATTACGCGCATCATTCCTCAATTCTGGACAAATTTGCTTGTGCGGNTCNAGGGTTCTTGTTCACTCCTCGATATATGATGAATTCATTTCGAGATATTTACAAGAATTAGAGGATTTCGAAATCGGACCAGTAATCAGCGATGAACATCGCTCCAAGGTTATTTCATACATCGAACTTGCAAAGNAAGAAGGTGGAANAATTCTTGCNGGCGGAAATGTTCCAGATAAGATNGGCGCTTGGATCGAACCAACTGTAATTGCGGGCTTGTCTCATCTGTCACGAACAGCAACTGAAGAGATATTTGGTCCTCTAGTTACTATTCACAAATTTGATTCTGACGAAGAGGCAATAGAAATGGCAAACAGTACACAATATGGGTTGGCAGGCAGTGTTTGGTCTAAACACAAAGGAATGGAAATTGCACAGAAAATTGAATCTGGAATGGTTTGGGTAAACACATGGTTGCACAGAGATTTACGAGTNCCATTTGGTGGAGTCAAAGATAGTGGTGTTGGCCGTGAAGGTGGAATGTGGTCCATTGGTTTCTTCTCCGAAGCGGTCAATATCTGTGTCATGGAAGATTGAAGTCAGAGATACTTCTCGGAGTGTTGGAGGCAAACCAATGTCTGTACATGCAAACGCCCGCAAAGTGACTACTCACACCCTTCAAGAAATGAAGAGAGCGAGTGAGAAAATCACCATGTTGACAGCATATGATTTCAGTCTTGCTAAATTGGTAGATAGAGGCGGNATNGACGTCATTTTAGTNGGAGATTCNGCATCNAATGTAATGGCAGGTAGAGATACAACTGTGCCTATGAGCCTTGAACATATGATTTATCACGCACAATGTGTTGAAAGAGCGGTAGATCGNGCNCTAATTGTTGTCGANATGCCTTTTGGCTCGTATCAAGGCAATTCAGCGATCGCACTTGAGAGTGCAATAAGGATCATGAAAGAATCCGGTGGTCATGCTGTAAAACTTGAAGGTGGTTCGGAGATTGTAGAAAGTATCCAGAGAATCCTAACTGCTGGAATTCCAGTAATGGGCCACTTGGGTCTTACGCCACAATCAATTTACAAATTCGGAACATATACTGTTCGTGCTAAGGAAGATGAAGAAGCTGCAAAACTAATTGCAGATGCTAAATTGCTTGAAGAGGCAGGATGCTTTGCTGTAGTTCTAGAAAAAATTCCTGCTCATTTAGCAAAGATGGTTAGCGAAGAATTGACTATTCCTACTATTGGAATTGGTGCAGGTCAAGATTGTGATGGTCAGGTATTAGTTTTACATGACATGTTAGGAATAACAACTGATTTTAGCCCTCGGTTCTTGAGAAGATATCTAGATTTGGAAAGCCAAATCACCGGTGCAGTAGAGCAATATTGTGAAGATGTTAGAAGCGGTGATTTCCCTAACGAAGAAGAATCTTACTAGGCGATTATTCCAACCAGCATCGCACCTGGAAGTATACATGATGCGATTCCAAATCCATGCCATATTCCGTATCTAAATGGAGGGTGGTTTCGCTTTGACCAAGATGCACATTGCCAAATCCAAACAAGGAATGGGAATGCGATATTGAAGTAATTCGGACCAAGTGCCCAAAATATCGCCATTGGTATACATACTACTGCAATTCCAATAGCGTGTTCTTTTACATCTCCAGAGTTTGTGAGTTTGGCTAAAAGTGGTGCAAAAGGGACTGAAGCAACTAATGCGATCATCATAGGTGGAAATTTGTTCTCATTCAGGATCAAAAAACTTGCTGCAACTAGAGAAATTGCGAACACTGCGGGCCAGACCACGTGTCGAAACTTCAGATCCGGTTTTTCTTCCATGTTTTGGCCCAAGAGTAGCCGATGAATAGAAGATGCGGAACCCTGTGGTCGTGTCATGTCGAAAGGAGGCATAGTCGCTGGCTGCCTAGCACCACACCCCCCGCATTTGGTTTACGCGGACAATCCTGAACAGAATGAACCAGTTTCAGAAGGTGGATGGGAGCAACTTAGATGGGGCTATGAAAGGCTACGTGAATCCCTAAAAGATGTAGATTATGACGTAATTGTTGTTCTTTCACCGCATTGGCAAACATATGTCGGAACTCATTTCATTGGAGTTGAAAGGTGTTCATCAAAAAGTGTCGACCCTGTTTTTCCAAATCTGTTTCGTTTCAATTATGATCTAACAATAGATGTAGAACTTGCTAAGGCGATTCACGACCAAGCAAAAACCGAGGGAATGTCAGTGAAAATGATGACAAATCCAGATTTCAGAGTGGACTATGGAACAATAGTGTCCTGCCACATGGTCAGGCCAGAATGGGATAAGCCAATCGTATCCATTTCATCTAACCGTAGTCTTTCTTACTACTCCGTTGAAGTAATGCAAGAAATGATGCTTGAACTCGGAAGGTCAACAGCCAAAGCAATCGAAGAAAGTGGTAAGAAATGCTTACTCATTGCAAGTAATTCATTATCACATCGTCATTTCGTTACCGAAACAAACCCACCTGAAGATATGAGTAAAGAGCACATCACAAGTCATGCAATGCATTTGTGGGATATGCGGATGATAGAGATGATGCGCCAAGGAAAATCTCAACAGATTATCAATGAAATGCCTGAATTCTGCGAACAAGCAATCGCTGAATCCGATGGAGGTGCATTGACTTGGTTGTTGTCTGCAATGGGAATTCCAGAGGAGCCTGCGATTTTACACGGCTATGGTACCATAATTGGAACTGGAAATGCCATCATGGAATGGCCTTGTAGGAAATGGGGTGAGTGAAAATGTCAGGAGAACTCATCAAGTCGCTTATTGTTCCTGCACATCCCCATCCTGTGCTGTGTCCTGAGAAAAATGAAGGCTGGCAAAAAGTCCGAGATGCATACGACGAGGCTAGAAGGCAAATTGAGGAAAGCGATGCCGATTTGATCATCATTTATTCGACCCTTTGGCCGAGTGTAATCGGGCATCAAATTCAGGCAGATCCAAATCCTGAATGGGTAATGGTAGATGCCGACTTCCACGACTTAGGAAGTATTCACTATTCTTTGAAAATCGATACAGAATTTGCAGAGGCATGGAATCAGGCCAATATCTCAAGAGGTCTTGAATCTAGAACAGTTTCGTATCATGGTTTCCCAATAGATGTTGGTTCAGTTGTTGCACTAGAATTACTAAATCCAGATAACCGAATCCCTGCGGTAATTTGTTCCACCAATGTATATTCTAACAGAGCAGAAACCACAGTATTGGCTAAGGCTTGCATGGATGTTGTAAAAGCACAAGGAAAGAAAGCAGTAGCAGTATCGGTAATGTCACTATCAAATCGTATGTTTACTGAACCAATAGAACCGCATGAAGACAGGATACATTCTTTGAAGGATGATGAATGGAATCGTAAAATCTTAGAATTCTTGGCAGAAGGACGCCTAGAAGACGTTAGTCAATTGAGCAGAACAATACACGATCAAATCAGGGTCAAGAAAGTAGTAGCATTCAAGCCAATGTGGTGGCTTTCTGCAATGAATGAAAATCGTAATGACTTGACAGGAGAAGTGCTTGCTTACGAAGCAATCCATGGTGCAGGAGCATCAGTTGTCGTACTCAATCCTGAATCCAATGGGACGGGAGACAAAGAATACGACGAAGATGATGTTGAGTTTTACGGCGGAGATAGAAACGTTTTGGATAGCGATAAATCATCAGATGTTGATAATTCGAATGAAGATGTAAATTCTGGACCAGAATTATATGATCCTGTTGAAGGCAAAAATGCAGTCAATACCAGTAAGGCTCCAAAACCAGTTGGAGCTTATCCTCATGCAAGAAGAGAAGGTGATTTGATTTATCTTTCAGGAGTTGGACCTAGGCAACCAGGGGATAATTCGATTCCCGGTGGTCCAATAAAAGATTCATCAGGAAATCCTCTGAATTACGATATTAAGGCTCAAACAAGAGCAGTAGTAGATAATATTGCAAGAATCTTAGAAGAAGCAGGGTCTTCTCTTGACAATGTAATCGACGTTACTTCATTTCTAGTAGATATGGACCGTGATTTTGGGGGATACAACGAGGTTTGGGCTGAAACTTTAGGAAAGGTTGGGCCGACTCGAACAACCCTTGCAATTAGGGCGCTACCGACGCCAATTGCTGTTGAAATGAAGGTCATCGCTAAAGTATAATTTCCATAATCCGGGAATGTATTGTAGCAAAGTGGAGCAAACAATAAGCGCTTTTGGCCCCTGAGCGCAAATAACGGGACACAAAGTGTCGTTTTACGGAAATTTACTCGCGTCTAGGAGATGTTTCAATGAGTATTAAATCTACAACAAATAAATTGCTTAAGGGCGATATTTCTGGTGTAGTTTCTGATGTTAAGTATACAATCGAGAGAACTCTTGGTTTGAATGGAGTAGTAATTGTCACAATTGCTGCAAGTATTGGTTCAGGATTATTTGTTCTTCCATCATTTGCCGCTGCGGTTATGGGTCCTGGGATATGGCTAGCATTTTTGCTTGCTGGAATCGTATTTTTGCCAGGAACATTATCGAAATCTGAATTGGCATCTGCTATGCCAGAAAATGGTGGCGCATATGTGTATGTTGAACGCTCGTTTGGCCCCTTAGTTGGTACAATCAGCGGTCTTGGATTATGGGCATCATTTTTGTTAAAATCAGCATTTGCTTTAATTGGATTTTCAGCATACATGTATGTGGTAACAAACCACTTCGATGTGACGACTAATTCAACATTAATCATAATGTCAGCATTAGCGTTAATCATCTTCTTGAATATCCTTGGAATAAAGAAAGTAAAGGCATTCCAAACTCCTATCTTAGCATTAACCACCGCATTGATAGTGATAATTTGTATTATCCAGTTGTTTGATGGAAGCACAGATTTTTCCCGGCCATTAGACGGAGCCTTTGATGTCTCGAAGGATGATCCTACTCTTGTTGCAGAAGCAGCAGCGCTCGTGTTTGTAGCATATGCTGGTATATACAAAGCAGGGGCTATCGGTGGTGAAATAAAGCAACCAGAAAAAAATCTACACAGGAGTATGCTAATCTCACTCTTGTTAATCACTGTTCTTTACGTCTTTGTTACATTCATTATGATGGCATCAGTTGAAGGAGAATGGTGGCTAAATTCTAGCGATGGCACTGCTAGAGAAGATCCGATTTTTGCTTTCGTTGATGCTGTTGCTTCAACAAAAGTCGGTCTTGCACTAGCTATGTTGGCAGTACTCACAATGATATCAGGCGCTCTATCTGGTTTGTTAGCAGCATCTAGATTCCTATTTGCTATGGCTAAAGACAGTTTGTTACCGGGGTCATTGGGTGATACAAATAAGAAATTTGAAACACCACATTGGGCAATTATACTCACAGGAGTAACAATGGGTGTTTGTATACTGACATTACCAGTGAAGGACGTTGCAAAATTAGCATCAGGATTCCAAATCATGGTAATTGTTGCATTGAACATTAGTGTGATTTTGTTACGTCAAGATAAGCCTGAATTTGCTTGGTATCAACCAACTTTCAAATCACCTCTATATCCGTGGGTCCAAATTTTTGGTACGATTGCTGGAGCATATCTTGTAGTGATAATGGGTGAGAAAGCACTTATTGGTGCACTTGCAGCAGCAGTTATCGGATTAGCGACATATTACCTCTATGGAAAGAAAAGCTACGACTTAGAAACTTCAAATCCAGAATCCGGTGAAGAATGATTAGGAAATTCTGGTCCATTCACCGCTTTCACTAACCAACCAAGATGTCAGTTGTCCATCTGAATCGATATACCACCCAGTCTTACCTTGTTCAGTTCCAGGTGCGGCCTGCATCACACCGGTACGTTTTGCTTCCGCAGCCAAATTTGCTCGTAAGTCTTCTTTAGAATCGGCAACTTCTTGTTCCCTATTTTCGGGTTCAGTGGGCTCATTTGCGTGAGGTGAAATTTCTTCAGTTGTTTCTTGTTGTAAATGAACCTCATCATCTTCATCTTCAAACTCATCCTCCCACTCGAAATCATCTTGTCGATTTGATTTCATTCTACGAATAAGAACTAGCATAATCGCAATAAACAAGAAAACAATGATGGAAACCATAGTTAGGGCTGTGTTCGAATCTCCTAATCCTCCACCAAACAATACAGCATCAACATCAAAGAATCGTTGTGCTACGAGGTCATTCCAAATTGCATTACATGATTGTGACTGGCCGGCTTGATCTATGGATACTTCGTAAGTATCGCCTGCTAAGTGTTCAACATCACCAGTTGTACATTTTATTGTAACTTCTTGGTGAGGAACTTCGATACGATTACTTGCTTGGTCAATAGCATGTATTCGCATTATCATTTTCCCGCCCTCTTCTGGGCTTTGTTCTGGTATTTCTGCAAGTAATCTCACAGGCTGTCCTGGATAAACCATCACGACAATGTCTTGAGATGCAGAACCTGCAGACAATCTTAGATTCCATTCGCCAACTTCTCCTCCTTCTACAATCCAATGTCCGTCACCTGTAGAAGAAGGCGATATGCTTCCCAACGGATCATCGTATTCAAATTGAATATCTCCTGCTAATGCAATATTACCATGAACATCCCGGGTTGAGATTGTGATTTCTACCTCTTCTCCGCTATTGACTTCTATCCCTTGATCGTAATCTGTTGAAATTTGTCTTGCAGTTCCAGCAATCACTTCGATATCGGTAATTGCGTAAACACCTTGCGCTGTTGCTCTTATTTCATGCATACCAAGACCTGAGGGTGCCCATCTGTTTCCTGCCAATCTGATTTCCATTGTTGTATCAACATCATCAACGACCCAAGTTACCAT
>NZGQ01000024.1 GCA_002689565.1 Methanobacteriota archaeon
GATGTTGTCTTTTAGACAGAAGAAATTTGCAGCACCGACTTCTTCGACATATCTGTGTTCTTCAGCATCGAGATAGATTACTTCAGCGTATCCAGCGGCTTTCGCTTTCTTTGATGGCATCATCCCAGGTGCATAGTTTCCTATTGCTTTCACACCACCAGAACCACCAGGTGCGGCTCTATGGTGTTCATCGCTAATCAGCAACTTGATACATGTCATTCCTCCTTTGAAATATGGTCCTACTGGAGTAACATAGACCATGAATGAATATTCAGGCGCAGGGGCTACGCCCAGAACAGGTCCACTCCCATTTAGAAGCGGTCGCACATACAGTGCACCTTTACCCATAGGAGGGATCCATCTGGCATTTTGTTGAACACATTGTTCTACAGCGTCAATGAAAATCGATTCAGGAACAGGTGGCATCTTGAGTCGGTCTGCACCCCTTTGCATTCGGCGCGCATTCTCTTCCGGCCTGAATAAAACAACTCGGCCAGCAGCGGTTCTGTAAGCCTTCATGCCCTCGAATAAACCCTGTCCGTAGTTCAAAACTCCAGCAGCTGGAGAAATGGAGATGTTACCATAGGGGCGCATTTCTCCAGGTTGCCAAGGGGCATCTATTGCAGTGTTTGCAATATACATGAAATCAGTCTCGGTCATGGAGAATGTCAGTGTGTCCCAATCGACCGGTGCTTCGCTCATCATAGGCTACCAGCGCTCGGAGGGATTCAATGATTGTGCGAAAATTATCTTCACACGTCGTTTCGACAAGTTGTTGGCCTGCTGACCTTTCCATTAGTTCATGCGATGGTCCGGTGATGTGGCAATTATCACCGGACGTTACGTCTCGGAAGGCGAATCTACAATCATGGAATTGTGGTCTCGTGCACGCTCCGGGGAGTCAGTATTACTTCGTGTTCACGGAGTTAAGCCTTGGTTCGAAATAACACCTCACGGGAGATGGGAAGGTGAACACAATACCCCTCCTCTGCCTGAAGACCATGAGGAAATAACCGAGATTATCGGACCAGAGATGAAATGGACATACTTGGGCATGAAACCTGTTTGGAAGGTATTTGCAATTCAGCCTTTCATGGTGCCAAGATTAAGAGACTCACTAAAATCGCAATGGACAATTCTTTCAGGAGACATACCCTTTGTAAATCGCTTTTTCTTGGATGGAGATTTTTCAATGCATGTCTCCGTCGAGGGCGAGGTGGGCGAAAGTGAGCATCCAGTAGACATTTGTTTGGAACTCACAATGGATGATGTATCGAATTGCGATCCGTTCCCTGCTCCATTCAAAGTTATCTCTTTCGATCTCGAGACTTCAATAGCACATGACACCATACTTTGCGCTGCAGCAGTTGTAGAAGACATGGGGACAGGTGAGAGAACCCATCATACCTACGCAGAGGATGAGGCTACTATTCTCCAAAAAATGACAGAATTGGTGAGGCAGAGCGACCCCGATATAATCACTGGATACAATATCGATAATTTCGATATGGGTAGGATTGTCGATAGAGCGAATCTTCTTGCTAAGTCAAACAAACCCCTCAGGGCACAACTGATGGGTTGGGGAAGGGTTGCGATTTCTGAAGAAGGAAGGCGTAGAGATACTCTGATTCCGACGCGCGGCACAGCACGCGCATGGAATTTAGCGGGACGATGTGTGATGGATGCATGGTGGCAAGCAAGACAAGCACTAAGGCCTCAGAGAGAGACCTTGAAATTCGTCTCTAGGCTGCTCTTCCCGGACAATGAAGACATGCAAAAGATAGACGTAGACGCATCAAAGATGGATGAAGAATGGGCAAATAGGCCACAAGAAGTTATCGAGTATTGTCTAAGAGATGCAGAATTGCCTCTTGATATCATGCATAAAATCCAGGCATTTAGGCGTAAAGAAGCGGTCGCTGCAGTAGCTAAAGTCGCCTTGGATACCAGTGCTAATGGCACCACTTCTCAATTGATTGACTCACTTGTCATAAGAATGGCAGATCGAACATCAATAGGTGTTCCACTCACTGGTTCAGCCGATAGAAAAGAGGGCCAAATCGAGGGTGGCTATGTTCACGATGTCCAAGCAGGACTCCACCGATGGGTTGCAATACTCGATTTCAAGTCGATGTATCCTTCGATAATGATTGGGAAAAACATCTGTTACACTACTCGAATAGAAGAAGGAAGCACCGACCAGCCAGAAGAGGGCGAAGAAGTGTATGAAGCGCCGACGGGTGCCAAATTTAGAAATGAAAATGGTAGAAGAGGGATGGTTCCTACTCTGCTAGAAGACCTAATGTCTCAAAGGGACACTCACAAGGCAGGTATGCGTGGAGCAAAGGATGAATCAAAGCGTTCTTATCACGATCAAATGCAATATGCGGTCAAAATTTTGATGAACTCGTTCTACGGAGTTTTTGCAAGTGGATTCTATCGTTTCACTCATCGTCATCTAGGTGAATCAATCACCGCATGGGCGCGGAAAAACATCAAGACGATTATCCAAAAACTGGGTGACGAGGGTCATCACGTGGTATACTCTGATACAGACTCAATATTCGTAAAAACACCAGTTGAAGGAATAGATGACCCGAAAGAAGCTATGGTCGAATTCGGACATAGTACGGCGAAGAGGTTTAGTGAGAAAAGTGCAGAGTTGGAATTCGAAACAGGTATGTCAGTCTTCTTCAGTCATGGTGCAAAGAAAAGATACGTAGGTCAAGTTGTCTGGCCAAAGGAATCAATGATGGTAAAGGGCTATGAAACTCAGAGAACAGATTCGTTCAGATATCTTACAGATGGTATGAAGGAGATTTTCAAGCATGTTTTGTCCGATGATTCAGAAGCAGCGATTAATCTCGCAGTCGAAACTATTGCAGCCGCCAAAAAAGGAGAAGTTCCAGTGCTCGACCTAATCATGAGCAAGTCGTGTAAAGGTCGTTGGGATAAAAGAAAAGCAGAATGGGACTTCACTAAAGATTATGCGAATCCAGATTCCATGATTCAAGTTCGTGCCGCTAGGGCATTGATTGCAAAGGGGCTACCATTCACTCCTGGAATGAAAATAGCATACGTCGTGACCAATGCAAGAAATAGGCCAATGGAAATACAACCATGGCTAGAAGAAGATCCTGTAACAAATTATGATGGCCAGTTCTATGCTGATAGATTAGCAACAGCATTTGGGCGAGTTACAGAAGCATTCAATTGGTCAGCGAAAGATTTGCTTGCCGGCAATAGGCAAACATCCCTCTTCTCCTTTTGATAATTGGCTCAACAAGGGCAAGTATTGAATTGGGTAACGGTGTCTCGCTGAGTGATGAAGCCGGTATTCATGGTACTGATGTTTGTTTCAGCGAGCCTTGCTGGATGCTTGTCGAGTGAAGATGAATCGACATCTCAGATAGAGGCAATATTTGATTATGAACCTGACAAAAACATACGAACAGATATGGAAATTGACTTTGATGGGGGCGCTTCTCTATCCGCTAACGGAGGTCTGACCTACAAGTGGGATTTCGATAGCGATGGCTCTTATGATGAGACAGGAAGGACCACGACTTGGTCATATTCTACTGCCGGAAATTATGATGTTACACTAACCGTGTCCGACGGGACTGATTCAAGTTCTCAAACACGTTCCCTAAAGGTAATTGACGCTGATGCTCAGGAACCATACGCAGATGCAGGATCATATTCTCCAAATAGTGACTGCGATGGGGAAAGCGCAAGTACAGGGCAATATTACCTGGTATACATTTGTGAGATGGATAGGAGCACATCAAGTAAATCTATCTCAGCAACTACTTCAGTAACACTTGACGCATCGAACTCAGAGGCATGCGAGGATGATGGCCAACCCTGTGATGATTACATTTCAGAATACAACTGGGACATAAACCTACAGAGAGATGAAGACGGTGATGGCGATTTGGAAAATGATGCAGACTTGACTGGACAGACCGTAGAATGGAAAGAATTAGAGCCAGGAGAGTACAAAATATCACTCACAGTTACCAATGGGGCAGGCCTTTCTGCAACAGATGAAGTAATCGTCTATGTCAATTATGTTGGCAGGTGGAATGACATCTCAATTGGTGGCAATACCTCAAACAGCCCAATAGACATTGATTTTTCATTCCCGTCGACTCAACATTTAGATTCGGGTAACACCATCAAAAGAGCTGCAGGCGAACTGATTTACCCTAAGGAAGATGAAGACTGTACCGATGTGGTCTTTGGTGATGGTAACAACTGCCGTGCAAAAATCGACCTTTATGGATTCAATTCGACCGATGAGCAGGTTGCAAATACCAGTGCTATTGGGGTAGAACAACGAACCTACGGAGATTGTGATGAAAATACAGATTGTGTTTGGTTGCAATTTACAGGCTCGTATCACTTTGCTGAGAGCCAGTGGAAGGATGGCGAGTGGACCATGACAATTAGAAATGAAATGGTTAACGATTTAGAGATAGAATCTCTCACGATTCGACTATTGTACAAATGAGGTGCTGCGGAGCAGTTGCCTTTTGTAAATCGGCCTCCTGAAAGCATATAACGCGTCGCGGTCTTCAAATAGGGGAGGAATGTCGGCGGACTGCTAAAGGAGAGAGCACTATGCCATCCCAATGGGAAGATAAGAAAAAACCACACCGCAACATTGTGTTTATCGGCCACGTTGACCACGGTAAGTCTACTACAGTAGGTCGCCTACTTTTGGACTCTGGTCACATCGAGGAACACGTAATTGAGAAGAACGAAAAACTAGCCGCTGAAGCGGGCAAGGCCGGATTCGGACTTGCTTACGTTATGGACGGTCTGAAAGAAGAGCGCGAGCGCGGTATCACAATCGATGTCGCACACAAGGAATTCTTTACACCGAAGTACTACTGGACCATCATCGATGCTCCAGGTCACCGTGACTTCGTAAAGAACATGATCACCGGTGCTAGCCAAGCAGATACAGCTGTACTGCTCTGTGCTGCAAACGACGGTGTCAACGCTCAGACTAAGGAACACGCCTTCCTTGCTAAGGTACTAGGTGTAGCAGAATTGATTGTACACGTCAACAAGATGGATATTTCTGGTGTTGACTGGTCAGAAGACAAGTACAAGTCTGCATGCACTGAAGTTACAGGTCTACTAAAGATGGCAGGATTCGGCAGTCAACTAGACCGTATTCCAATGATTCCAGCATCCAGCCTAAACGGAGACAACGTCTTCGAGAAGTCTGACAAGTGTTCATGGTACTCCGGTCCAACACTATTCGAGGCTATTGACGCAGCAGAAATGCCAAACAAGCCAGTCGACAAGCCACTTCGCCTACCAATTCAGGATGTCTACAAGATCTCCGGTATCGGTACAGTACCAGTCGGTAAGATTGAGACAGGAACTCTGAATGTTGGAAAGACCGTAGTCTTCAACCCATCTCAGAAGTCCGCTGAAGTCAAGTCTATCGAGATGCACCACACAATGGTTGACAAAGCAGAGCCAGGAGACAACGTTGGTTTCAACGTTCGTGGACTAGCTGCTGAAGATATCCGCCGTGGTGACGTTGCAGGATACTCTGGCAGCGAACCAAACTTCGTGCGCCACGACGAGCACTTCGTTGGACAAATCCAGTTGATGGATATTCCAAAGGCAGTTTCAGTTGGTTACACACCAGTATTCCACGCACACACAGCACAAGTCGCTGTTAAGTTCATGGAACTACTAGAAAAGCAAAACAAGAATGGTAAGGAAGCTAACCCGTCTTTCCTAAAGACAGGTGACGGATGTTTAGTTCGTTTCCAGCCAACTAAACCAATGGCAATTGAAGCAATGAGCGAATTCCCCGACCTTTCACGCTTCGCTATCCGCGACATGGGTAAGACCGTCGCTGCTGGCGTTTGTATTAAGATCGAGAAGAAGTGAGTTTGAGTTTCGATAGGACTACGATCCAACTGAATGAGAGGTGCAAGTCATGGCAGCAGTGACCATCATTAAACTAACTGGCGAGAATCATCGCGACATAGATGCGGTAGCATCCCAGATTAAGTCAATCTGTGATAACGGCGGCATCAGTCTGAGAGGACCAATCCCTCTACCAACACGACGCCTTGTGGTACCATGCCGCAAAGCTCCTGATGGTGAAGGAAGTGAAACATACGATCACTGGGAAATGCGCATTCATAAGCGTCTCCTAGAGATGGACATCACTAGTGGAAAGGACGAGAGCGCACTAAGACAAGTCGCTCGTATCCCAATTCCAGATACGGTCAGCATCGAATTATCGATGCGCTCAATGAATTGAAACTGACATAGTCAGGGGCGCTTTGTGCGCTAACCCCGATGAGTAGACGGTGAGTCTAGTTGCAAAACTAACTCTTCCCTCACCGTCTACTCATCTCTTTTTCTTTTATTTTCTTCAAAGCGTTGCAATTTCAGCAACGCCAGAGTCAACAAGATAGTTGGCGGTCGTTTCGTCTAGGAAAAGGACATCTCCTGCTCCAAGAGTAATTTCTCCATCAATAGTGATAATTGGTTCATCGAGAGATTGAATCACTCTAATCCGGAGTAATTCTCCTTGAGGTGTATTTAGATCATCTTCGATAATTTCTACAGGTTCCTCGGTAACGGCATCAGCAGCAGCCCAAGCCTCGAAATCCATTTCCTCTTTTTTCTTCGAGGGTGCTAATTCCATAGCAGCAGCGTGACTTTCACCAGTTGTAGTTTCAGTCATTTCAGGCGTTTCGCTTACCGGTTGTGCTCCTGCCAATTCCGGAAATTCGTCAGCTTTAGCCAACAGATATTCTTCATCATGCTCGATTTCGGATATAGGTTCACTATCATCCTCAAGAGCGATTGTTGGTGGACCTTGTCCAGTTAATCCTCCACTCTCTGGTACGAACGAATCAAGTTGTGTTGTACCTGGTGCCATTCGTATTTCTTTTGACAACTCTTCAGCAGCAACACCTCTCTGCATATTATTCCAGTTTACAGCCTGTTTGAATTTGTTTAATTGTTCTGTAGCATTTGCATAGAACTCTCTTTCTGCGGGGTCGTGGCGAGACCAGTCCATCCCTGCAAGATCTTGACCTGGGGAGCCACCTTCTGATCGCAAAGCAATGCTTGCAGAATGTTGCATCATTGCGACCATTCTTTTTCTTGCTAGTTCTGAAGCTGTACGGCGTATGTTTGCTTGACGCTTCTGTAAAGTTTGCATCTTCAATGAAGGGCCCACGGTCTTGTAAACTTCGTGAATATCCATTTCCACAGTATCGAGCAACTGGCCGACTCTTTTCCAAAAATCGCTACGCGGCAGGGGCATAGGGACACTTCTTCCCACCTGCTGGCGAAGAGTGGAGAACAGTTGTTCTTCTACCTCTTTGGCTTGAGACGGATTGAGTAAAGTCCGCTCGTCCATGCTTATCCGCGTGGCGCGGGACACCTATCAACCCTTCAGCGAATTTAGCGCTCAAGAAAAACGAAGATTCAAACCCTTGAACGCTGGGTTCACCTCGGTGAACCCAATTAAGCAAGCCCTAGTTCTAGTGACCCTGATGCTGCTCTCTCCTTGGGCAGCCGCAGGTGTTTCCACTTGGCAAGGGCCATCATCAACACCCGATGATGCAGGGATTAACCCATCGAATTCTACATATGATGGCTTCATAATTCCAACAAATTCTACAATCACAGGTTCAGAATTCTCACTGGAGCCAAAATGGATTAATGCTGAGGACAATGGAACTTACTGGTCTAGAGATTCCGCAAATGGTTTTTCACAAGGACAAGTTAATGGAACATCATTCTTGACTTCTAATGGCGATTTGACCCTCGCAACAAATTCAACCTATGGGGAAATGACGGATTTCGAATCAATACGACCTCAATTCACATCTTGGTCCATGCAGGGTGATGAATTTTGGCTTCCAGTCAACCTTTCAAGAGTATCATACGGTCCACAAAACATCCCCGATGGGAATTATGTTGCTGGTACAAATGGAACATTGTTACCTGGTTCTGAAGGATATCTTAGGTCCGAATTTTGGCAAGTTCCAAACGTTGTAAGATATTTCAATTTGTCATTTGACCGTTGGAATTCTTTTGATGTAGGTGATGTTGCAGAATTACATTATTCTATTGACAATGGAAACCAATGGCAGTTATTGGATAATTGGTCTGGCAATACTACTGGTTGGATTGCAGAACATTATACTCTTGATACAATCGCTCAAAACAGTACCAATATTGGATTTAGATTCTATGTGAAGAAATTGAATCAATCAATTTCCACCGAGGGTTTGTTCATAGATTCGTTTAACCTATCAAATGAAGGTGATCCACTCGCTGCATGGTTCCACGGAAATGCCAGTGGAGAATATTCTGCGTACTCAGATGGGACATTGATTGTACCAGTCGATCTATCGGGACTTAATGCTCCACTCGAATTGACGTATCAATCTAATTGGGATATTCAGGGAGGTAATTTCGATAATCTTGTCGTAATGATTTCCCAAGACAATGGTTCCACATGGACAATCATGAGCCCACTTCCGGGCGTGCCTGCTCACGGTATCCCGGTTGGTGGAACAACCTACAATCAACAATCATATGGTTGGAGAGAAATCCAACATCCATTCCCACATTGGGCCGCAGGCAATACAAACGCTTCCAATATCTTGCTAAAATTCCGGGTTACAACAGATAATTCCGTGAATCATGGAGGAGGAGCAATCGATGGCTGGGAAGGGATAATGATAGATGATTTGCGTGTTCTTTCTGCAGTTGGCTCACTAAATATGCAAACGAGATTACTGGCTAATTTCACCGACAATTCGAGCCAATATCTTGAGACTTCACCTGGTTATCCAAATGAATGGCAACATGTGGATTGGGAAGGATACAACGGTCCTTGGTCGTCATACGATTCCTTTGAGGAAATCCAAGGTCTACCTTCCGGCTGGCGAGTTGACCATGTCAGGGGTACAACTTCTTGGGAGAGGGGTATGATTGACAATACAAACGGATATGGTCCAAATCAGTCATCATGGCCAAGTGGTAATAATGGAATGGGAATTAACTTGAATGGCATATATTCTAATCATGTGTACACTCATCTAGTCTCGCCCAATTACTACATTCCAGATGATGCAACAGCTNGNCTGACATTCAATCATTGGATTTGTACAGAAGCAGATTGGGANGGNGGTTCAGTATTTACNTCGGTCGATGATGGAATTACATGGCAACATTTTGGTAATAACATAACTGGGTTTTACGAGAGGACATCGACAGTAAATCCGAATTCTCCATTTTATGGCTTGGGAATTTTTGATGGTTCATCAGTAGCGAATGGTTGTGGAACATCAAATTCTAATCACACATTTTCTAGAATCAGTGGAGACATATCCCATCTTGCAGGTAACGATGTTAGGGTGAGGTTTTCTTTCTTTACAGATACATATGTCGAGGAAGACGGCTGGTACATCGATGATGCTGGAATTGTAATAGACAGGTTCCGACCAAGCGGTTTGTGGGTCAGCCCTCTAATCGACGCTGGTGAATCTGGTTGGGCACGATTGACTTCGCTCTATGAAATGCCTAATCAAACAAACGTAAAGGTAGACGTATTAGACTCAAATAATAATTCGATACCAGGCCATGAAAACCTAACATTGCCCTTCAATTTGGATATAGCCGCATGGGAGCATCCCCAACTCAAGTTCAGAATCAAATTATACACCGAAAATGAAACACTGACGCCGCGATTAAGTATAATTCATCATGGAGTTACAGAATATTTCAATTTAGAATCGCTTGAAAGAATGGATCCTAATTTACCNGCATGGGTCTCCAATNCNAGCCTTGCTCCATCTGTTCCNAGTGAGTACATTCTACAAATTGAACAACCATCATGGCGGCCNTATNCCNAGGTTAAGATTGAATGCGAGGGTAACATTTCAGCACAAATAAGCTCGATTACGGGTCGAATACCTGTACTCGCTTACACAAATCAACTCACAAATCTTCAGGGCAGCATGATTGACGAGGGCGAATGTGGTGATGTTCTAGCAAACGATTTCGGACCGGCACAAGCCATGAAGTTAGAACTTAAGATACAGTCTGGAGAAGAATTTGATTGGGTAAAGGTTGAGCCGTTAACTCTTCTTTCGCCTAAATCTCCAAAAATAGACCTTGGAGCAGATGCGGTCATAGATTGGGAATGGGATGGTAGATTCCATCATACAACCGATCTTTATTCACTAGAGGTAGATGGAGTCAACATCAACGTTTCAAATCCATTAGGTTTCGATATGGATTACAATCACACTCTTAATTTCTCNATACTTCTTCCTGCTAGAAATNTNTCAATGCAGACTTGGAATTGTGACCTATCCACGCTTTGTTACAATGGTGGACTAAATTTCGTAACCAACGGTTCTGAAGATTCGGAAATTTCAGAACAGTATATCTGGATTGAAAATTCCAATACGTCGCATTATATGACCGAATATAAATTCCAATTCAATACAACTCAACAAACTAGTTTCAAGCTCCTTTCTTTGAGTTACATTTCGGGCTTTAATCAAACGATTTTCATCAATTCTTCGATTGAAGAATTACTGACAGAAAATTTAGATTCGACATCAACACTTCCTGTNAAAATATCAACCGAAAGNGGTGGAATTATTTTCGATGGAGAGATTATACACGAGAAATCNATCATCGATTCTTGGATTTCATTACCCCAACAGACATTTAGGCCTGGTCTAATACAAACAGCAATTTCACAACATGAGATTCTAGCGGGTGCNCCANATCTAGATTCTATCACATTGAGTATATCNGCNAGTCAAAANNTTGCTGATACAATAGCGANCCTAACAGTAGATAATTTGGACACAGGTGCANGATTTATTCAGAATTCAGGAGCAGGAATCTTAGAATTAGATTCCAATAATTGTTCGTGGGATGGAATGAATGTNACATGGTCATTGCAGGCAAAGTGGATGCTCGATGACTATTCACGNCTCTATTGGTTCGCTTCTGCTACCAATTTGGATGGAATAACACTAGGCCCAGCAATGGGGGTTTCAGGTAAAGCCCAATATGCTGCGTCCACAAATGATCTCGAAGTAATTACATTCCGTGCATGGTCAGGCAATCGAGCCTTACATGATTTCTCTAACCCTCTATGGCCACTCAATGTGATGGGCGATGAAGAAATTACAATAACCGGCGAGGTAAGATATTCTGGTCTTAATGGAATCAATCCTTCGCCACAGGACGCAGAAGTAATTATTCAGCTGATGAATGGCGATGATTTTATTGGAAACGTATCAACAAATTTCGGATTCGATGGTAAATTCAATACCACTATTTCAACTCCAAATATCTCATCTTTGAGCGGCTTGGAATTGAAGCTAGTACCTAGGATTGTCGAGATTGGTGATGGCCAATCAACGACTGCATTAGACGCTACTTCCAACTCACAGGAAATTCGATTGATTTTAGATGTGATTAACTCAGAAGTAATCTCTCTACAAATAGATTCACCAGGGTTTAACCAACCTGCAGATGGTCATGTCTGGCACCCAGGTCAAGACATACCTCTAATCCTACACATAGAGGATGATAATGGGCTTCCAGAAAAGATGACTTTGTTGTATAACAGAAGTGGAAGGTCATGGGAATCGATTGAGTTTTTGACTCCAATTGGAGCAACTACTGCGATAATCGACCTTCCTCTTATCGATGAATCTAGCGTTCCATTACCGAATGAAGAAGTAGGATGGTTAGATGTATACATTCAAGGTTCAGATTTAGCAGGCAATCAATTGGTTGGAGGAGGAAGTTCCGAGGACCCGTATGCGCGCATCTACGTTCAACCAAGATATGATACTTGGATTAGTGGTGAATCGATAAGCCTAGATCGAATCGACGGAGGTTTACTCCCTGGAAACACTCATACATTCAATTTCACAGTTTCAGATGAAAATGGACTCGAGTCTATCGACAAAATGAGATTAGTACTGTCAAAGGATATTGGAATTTGCGATATTGAATGGGTGCCATGGAGCGGAGAGATTAGTCATGATGTTGGATGCTTTATCAAACCGCCAACCGTACAAACAGTGCAAAGATGGCAAGCGAATACATGGGATGTGCAATTCGGCTTCGAATTACGTTGGGATTTAGAGAACGACATTGGATCGGTTCAAAACATTCCATCATTGAGTCTGTGGGATGAAAACGCTCCACTTGATGCTTTATTCACCTCAATTAGTCTATACAATTGGACAATCCATAGCGGGATAGATCTTCGGATAGTAGATGTTGATGACAAAATAGCGCCACTTGGAGAGTTTGTAGATGGCGTATTTTTCATACACGCTCAAGATATTGTGGATGTTAACGTCACAGCCTTCCATCGAGATTACGACATTCCCGCACACAACTTGCCATTCAGTACATTCTATCGAATCGATTTGTTTGGAAATTTGAATTCTTCAACTATGGTAAATTCACTAAATAGCGATGGCTCGTCCAAAGTTCGTATTGTATTTGATTCAGCATTATATGGCACCCAAATCAAGATGATAGTAGAGTTGAGTGATGTTTACAACCATAGTAAATCATCTGATGAGATTGATTTCGTGATCGACGATTCCCCGCCCACTATCTCCATTGCAGGAGGACACTTGGTTAGAGTTGATTCCGACAAACTCGACCAAGTGCAAATTCAAGTCACAATGGTTGACGATCACGGATTAAACGATGAACCACTTGTAATGCACTGGAACTATGTTCGAAACGGTAGGATTGTTGAAAACTCACAAGGAAGTGCAACTCTACCAGTTGAATTCCAAAGTGTAAGATCCAACTTGTATTCAGCGATTATCGATATGAATTCTTCAACAGATTTGCAAAAGGGAGACAACCTCATGGTTTGGTTCGAAGGTTATGATGCCTCAGGTCGA
>NZGQ01000069.1 GCA_002689565.1 Methanobacteriota archaeon
TCTTGGTGCTAAAGGAGGATACATAAGCGCATTGATTGCCCATATTATTGGAGAGCATGGTAAGGTTACTGTATTGGATCCTTCAAGCGAAGTAATAGGCCACATCTCCAATAATTTACGAGGATATCCTACTGTTGAATGTCACAGAATCACCGATACTGAAGATTTCTTTCTCCCTTCTCTAAATCGCGTACTTGTTACCGGGCAAATCGAAGAATTGCCTGATTGGTTGAGTAGTGGAATACAGGAAGGAGGTTTCGCAATAGCTCCAATTGGTAAAAGAACGTCTCAACGATTGTTAAAATTGGAAAAACAAGACCAACACTTGTTTGAAACCGATTTAGGAAGTGTAGTCTTCGGTCCATTAGACATAACTGAATCAATTGTAGAATCGCCATCTCCTTCCGAGATGGCTGAAATGATTGAACATGTCATTGAATTAATGAATGATGCTGGAATAATTGAAAATGATGAGAAAGTTAGATTATACGATTTAGTTGCCGATTTAAGGCAATTGCCTGATGATTTGCCTCCACCCGAAGAATTGGATGAACCTGAAGACCATCCAATGATGAAATTAATGATTGAAAAAGGTGATTGGTTCATGAAAATTTGGCCAATCATCCAATCCATATCAGAAACAAGGATAGCATCCTTTGATTCTACTGAAAATTACAAAGAAGACAGCAGTCACTCTGATTTTATTCCATGAGGGTTCAAATTGACAAACATAGATGCTGAAATTTCTCGCCTTTCAAACAAGGATGTGAAAATACGTCGTAGAGCAGTAAGGTATCTCTTTGAGGAGGATAATCCTAGGGCATTATCGGGTTTTGTTCGTCTTCTAGAAGATACTGATTTTTGGTTCAGAAATAAATCTCTTGATGCACATCGTAAATGGGCAAAAGATCCTGATGATTTACTACCTCTAATGAAAAATAACAAGAGACTTGTTGGAGAGTTGTTACAAAGAGTTTCTGCTCCACAAATCGCATCACAGTTACTCGATGAGGAAGATCACATAATACGTGGTTTTGCAGCAAAAAGTCTCGCAAAATCTGATGATTTACATTTGCGATTTTCACAAGACCCTCATCACTCAGTAAGAATTATTGCAGCTGAAAATTCAGTAGATGAGAATCTGATATCCGCCTTAATTCAAGACAAACACTCTGCTGTAAGGAGGGCTGCAATCTCCAGTGCTTCACAGCACAAGATGCAACTCAGCCATGAAACCCTTGAATCTGGCCTATCTTCTAACGACCCTAGTTTGCGTTCTTTGATTGCATCACTCGCTGTTAACTCGGGTGGAGAAATATTAGAAAAGGCGTGTAGAGATAATAATCCAAAGGTGAGAAAATCAATCGCAGATACTTTGAGAAGCGAGGTTGAAGAAGTCGATGATAGAATCGAAATTATAGCTACTGTATGTCCGGAAATTATTGTTCGTTGGCTGAGATCAAGATATGATTCAAAGGCATCATCATTACGATGGTCGATGATTGAAAACACTTCTTTGAATCCAAGAATACGCTCAAAGTTAATTGAGCAAATGGATGGTCGATTGGATGTGGACAAGGAACGTCTTGCAGTTATTTCGACAGATGATTCAATCTTAGTAAAAATGGCAGCAAACAATCTATCTACATCTATTGATGAACTGGAGGAATAAGTATGGATTCGGGAATCTCATTTCATGTTGATGCGACTCAGGGTTCTAGCCGTAGGCTAGGTGTAAAGATTGAGATCAATGGCCCATTTACCGAGAATATTCTCGAACTAAGATTCCCNAGATGGGTACCTGGTTCATACTTCATTCGCGAACCCATTCAACATATGTCTGAGATTTCTGCAACCTGTGATGGGACTGAGATTAAAGTCAGTAGAGTCGACGTAGATGGAGCAAGAATTTCAGGCGTCANTGGCGCTAGTAAGGTNATACTCACATATAGGCTTCTTGCCGCTGAAATGACCTGCAGGGCTAATCATTTGGATGCAACTCATGTCCACATTATGCCCCCATATACATGGATGATTCCTACTAGAGGAATAGATAAGGAAAGGATGAATGAGACTCACAAAATAATTCTGAATACACCAAAAGGTTGGGAGACTGCAACTCAGCTTTCAGGAAAAGAAGGTGAATGGATAGCAGAAGGCAGAGACGAATTTTTGGATGCGATAATGGAGTCTAATGCAAACAAAATGATCTCCTTCGAGGTAATGGGCACAACTCAATACCTGAAATTATGGGATTCAGGAGGATTGCCAATTCCTGAAAAGGGAGTCAACAGACTGATTGAAGCCATGAGGTTGGTAATAGAGGAACACTTTGCTTTGTTCGGCATCCCAGAATGGAGGGAATACTGGACTGTTCTACATCTAACAGAATCTGGCAGAGGTGGACTCGAACATCTTCGAAGTCAAACATCAATGATGCCGAGGAAGTGCTTGCAAGAAGGAAATGAAGAACAGTGGAGAGATTTGGTTTCACTTTTCAGTCATGAATTTTTACACCAATGGAATGTTAAACAACTTAGACCCAAAAACTTCCTTGATTATGAGTTACAGAAAGAAGTTCATTCTGACTTGCTATGGTGGTTTGAAGGTCTAACGTCTTGGCTTGGAGATATTTTGTGTCTTAGAAGCGGTGCTTGGACAGAGGAAGATTGGCGTAAGGATTGGACTAGGAAGATGAAAAGACATACAGATCGAAATGGCATGGAGTATGAATCCTTACAAGAAAGCAGTCATGATGCTTGGATTCATTTGTACAGGCCTAATTCTTACAGTAGAGAAGTACAAATTTCATACTACTTAGAAGGAGAAATGGCAATTTTCTGCCTCGATGCGGAACTAAGGAAGCGCTCGAAAGGACAATACGGCATGGATGACGTAATGGCAACACTTTACCATGAACACAAAATAACCTCTAAAACCCCTGGAATTACTCATTCAGACATAAAACGTGCCTTGGTTAACACACAAGGGGGACGACGTCTCGGTACAATGTTAGACACACTGGTCGGACAACGCGAAGCTCCTGATGTTAACTCTGCCATGAAAACTCTAGGCCTAGAGATGGTTGCAGAAAAGAAGAACAAAGGTGCATGGTTAGGTTTGAATCTTGCAAATAGTCCAAATTGTGTGAAGGTTAGAACACATCTTACTGGCTCCCCGTGTAGAGAATTGATTCACACTGGTGACGAGATTGTTGCAATTGAGGGCTTGAGAGTAAAATCTTCTTCTGAAGTCACTGCAGCGATATATGGTAATCAAGATGTTGAGACTGCAATTACGATTTCTAGAGAAGGTGTTCTCAAAGATATTGCAGTAATTCCTATCGCAAACCCAATGCATCATGTAAAGGTAGAAGGAAAGGGTAACAAGATTTGGCAAGCAATAAAGGCTACAAAACGCTAATCACTCGTCTCTTTCTAATTCTTCTAACAAAACATGTATAGGAGGCATGTGGTTAGAAATGGTGTGCTTNCTTGTCTTTGGAGGGTATAGATTACCACTAAGACTCATGTCGATAACTTGCTGCTTGGTGATCGTATCTAAGCCACATCCTGGCCAGACATCTACTTCGATTTGTTTGTCACTAAGGTAGTCAATCAAAATTACAGGAACTCTCTTCAAATTCAAGGAAACGGCAACTGAATGACGATGATGGCCATCCAAAATAGCTCCAGTTTCAGAGTCAACCAACATTGGCTTAGTGAATCCACCCCATCTTTTTGTCATATCAAGCAATTTATCTCGGTTCTTGACTTTAATTTCTTCATGCGGTTTGAGCCAGTCCAAAGACACTAGTGAAACATCATCTGCCTCCCACGACATAGCACATTCCAAGTAGATGCATGGGATAATGCTTTGGAAAGGGTGAGCACCACACCAATCATGGAGGAAGGGTTAATCGCCGATATTGATGGCGAATTAATTCAAGGATTGATTCCTAAAAATGAGGATTTATCTCATGTACTCAATGTCCTTTGTTCTAATGGTCATGGAGCATGGATAGTAGGTGGCGCTGTACGTGACTGTTTNTTGGGACAGACTCCGTTTGAGTATGACATATGTACTACTGCAAAGCCAAAACAAGTTCAACAAATATTTGAGAATACGATTCCGACCGGTATTGATTATGGAACTGTCACTGTNAAAAATGGAAAATCGATGTTTGAAGTAACCACNCTTAGGACAGAAACAGGNTATGGTGACGGAAGAAGACCTGACGTCGTAAATTTNGGTTCGAGTCTTGCAATTGATTTGTCTCGAAGAGATTTCACAATTAATGCGATGGCTTATGATTATGCCAGAGAATTATTGCACGACCCGTATGGAGGAAAATCCGATCTTGAAAGTGGCCAACTCAGGGCTGTTGGAAATGCAAGTGAAAGANTTTCAGAAGATGGCTTGAGAATTTTGCGTGCTTATCGATTCATGGACCGTCAAAATAANGGAGTATGGTATCCAGATTATGAATTATCTGCGGCACTGATCGACAATAGAGCTATGCTAGCCATGGTATCGATTGAAAGAGTATGGAGCGAGTTATCGCGAATAATCATTGGAGAAAATGCTGGAACCGTACTATCAAGGATGAACAAGGATGGCGTCTTAGCTGCGATAACTGGCTTCCCTCTCCCCTCTGATTTATTCGAATTGCTGAACGAAATGCCAGAAGATTTGGAAGCAAGAATTACAATATTATTTTCAACACTTACGTTGGACGAAGTTACAGTCATCTTGGAAAGACTAAAGGTATCTAAGGCTATTTTTTCAAGGGTGAAAATGCTTCATTCACTAATAGAAAAATATCCAAAACTGCATGAATTAAGACTCTATAGAAACACTCTCTCAAAAGAAGTAGAGGTCCATTCTACGATTAGAAAAACTCTCGGTAAAGAAACCGAGTTTATTCTTAGATCACTACAATATCCAACCGACGTTAAATGTCTGATTGATGGAGAATGGATAATGCAAAGAACTGGATTAAAGCCAGGAATTAAGCTTGGAAGACTCAAAGATTGGTTGTTTAGAATTCAAATTGAAAGAGGATATCGAGAATTGTCACAAATGGAAACTGCACTCTGTACAATTCCTTGGCAGAATGGCAAACCAGAAGAATGGCCTCGCCCAAAATGGGCATGACGGCATCAACTTCATGACTAGACCCTCTTTGGTACAATCATGTCCGAGACAGAAACACCCAAAAATTGGTTGTCTTCAGCTGGAGTCTCAGCAGTAGGTCTCGGGTTTTTCATTTTGCTTTTGGAGATGATTTTGGGAACCGATTCAGGACTTGGTGCTGGATGCTGTTGTTTCGGTGTTTTTGGAGTAGTAGCGGGCAGTATTGTTTCTTCAGCGGGGGCTGCGGTAAGTTCAGATGGAAAAATGGTCTTGAAGCAGGATACAACAGGCCAGTGGAATTGGGTGGCCAACAGTGGCATGGAAATACCTCAACCTGTGAATACTGCTTCTCATTACAATGATCAGAACACTCAAATCATGTCAAGGGTGATCACAGAAGTAAGAAATGGAAAATCTCTCGAACAATTAGATAGCAATGAATTGGGGATTGTTGCAAGTGCTTATGGAATTGATAGTGGCTCAGATAAACAAAAAATCGAGGCACTCCACAATTCTGACCTAGCCAAGATGGCCATGAAACTAGGAGCGGTTGGAGTCGCAGGTGGCGCTGGAGCAGTTGGAGCCGCTCACATAATCAAATCTGGAAGGGAAAGAGCGGCTCAGCGTGCTGAAGAGTTAAGAGAACAAGGCCGTGAAAAATTGCAAGAAAATATCGATGCAGGGAAATACAAAATTAATTCCAAACTTCCAAAGGCAGAGTCCGGTGAAGAAGCGACTGATGTTGCACACAACATTGTTTTGGACCAACTAAGAAAACTAATCCAAGAAAAAGAGTTGACTCCTGAAAAGATGTTAGAATTAGGTGATACTAACAAAGATGGTAAACTAGAACCTCAAGAAATAGCAACCGCACTAACTGTTGCTACAGGCTTTAGCGTACCAGTATTCGTTGTGAGTGATGCAATGAAAGATTTTGATCTGAATGCAGATGGAACTTTGAATTATTCAGAATTAAATCATCTTTGGAATAAGCTAGGTCTCGCCGATAACGAAGAACAAGAATTCGATGATGAAGAAATTGATGCCGTGCTTGAAGAAATTGAAGAGACAAGTGAAGAATCTCCAGATGAATCTGAGCAAATTGCAATAGAAGAAGATCCACAAGAGACTGCCGAAGATGTTCCTGAGACTAGCATAGAGGAAGAAATCGAAGAAATACCTGCTGCGGAAGAGATTATTCCTATCGAAGTAGATGAATCTGTTCTAACTGATGAATTGACTGAGGGAATTGACACAGAATTCGAGAGATTTGTTTTAGAGATGGAAGGTGCTAGATTCTCTAGTGAAAGGAAAACTTTGATGGAAAAGCATAGTAATGATTTCATGATTAATATGCGCATTCAAAAGATGGAAAGAACCCTCATTGGAGACCCTAAGTATCGTAGTGGGCAATCGGTCCACGCATTGATTGATGGCGGACCATATGTAGGGGTAGTCAAGATTCCTGTCGAATTAGACGAGATTATTTTGCAGCATAAAGAAGGTGATGAAATTAAGGTCATGGCAAGACTTGTCGATTTCTCACCTAGCCTGAAGAGACCGGTTCTTGAAGCAAGCGAATTCGTTTGAAGTCACAAATTTCGAGCCTAATTTTTATGTGAATACCCCTTGGGATAATCATGCACTTCTATTTCCCCGGCATGATTGTTGGAATAATTATCCTACAGACTAGTATTGTTGCCCCTACATTATTCAAAAAACTCGAAATTAGCGATTTTGGAAAAGCTATTCGTGCCCTATGGCCGAAATTCTTCATTCTGCTGAGCATTTTAGGTGCTGCAACACTGGCAACTTTGCACTTTGGACACAATGCAAGCACAATCGAATATGCAATCGCTGGTGCTACAACAGCGTCTGCTTTACTGTGTTACGCAATAATACCTGCAACAAATCGAGCTACAGATGAGGGAAATCAAAGGAAATTCAACATCCTTCACAAAATAAGCGTCTACCTAACAGTAGTAGTATTATTGATTAACATCGGGTTCTTATTCGTTTGAATAATAAAGCCAATTCAATGTTTAGCGTCTGTATCGACCCTTGAATCCACTTTGATTACTTCGTTCAACCAACGCGATTCGGAGGTTTCCAATCTCTGAATGCAATATGAGCAGGCGGCGTACCAGAACCATCCCTTTCGAATTCAATAATTCGATCAGCGAGCCAAATAAACCACTCGAGATTTTTGTCAGTCTCATCTTCTCGGAGGGGTTCGAAAAAGAAAGAAAAAGAGTTGTAGGTTTTGGTGATGACTCCTGAAAAGAGATCATAGAATGCATGGAAATCCATGTCACCTCTATGGATAAGAACACCAGTACTTTCCCAAGTTGTGAAAACCGTCATCACCTTTGGCCAATCTTCTCCAAAATGGTCTCTAAAGGCGATAAAATTAGCTTTTTCATCTCCAGGTTTGAACTTCGAAGTATCAATCTCGACATTTAGGATTGCATTTAGTCCGACAACAAAATCCTCGCTTCGGAAACTTTCTGCAAGACTCATTGCAGTGTTACTGTCCCTTGAACGACGTAATTCCTTGATTTGAAACCATGAGTATATTGCTGCACCAAGAATGGTGACAAGTCCAAAAATTTCAGCATATGCTGCCGCTGTATCTAGATCCACATTTGTCGTTATTTCTTATGTGACTTTGTATTTGTGGTGAAGAATATACTATGTCGCGAGTACGATTTGGCTTTCATAAATAGGGCCAATTGAGGTTTCATCACCACTTGATAACGGGTAAGCAATGGGTACCCTCTGCTTACCCATCGTTGCAAAGGGGGGCCCTTTGCAATTATTCTTCCTCTTGGCCGGTCTGAACTTGTTCTTCCATGACTACCGAATCTGTAGCAACGGTATCTCCAATTCTTCCTATGTTGTCGCCAATTCTTCCAATATTGTAAGTGATTTTAGGCATTACAAATTCTCCAGAAACTAAAAATTCACTCATGGCTATACCAATATTTGACAAAGTCTCAGAAATATGATCCTTGTTCGAGCGCCATTGGAAAAAGAAGACTGAATATCTGTCTGATTTTGTATTAAAAACGAGAATATGTGGGTTACCAATTGAAAATATTAGCAAACCCAGAGAGGATAGAAATACAAGATCCGCTACAAACCAAGGAGGAGTCCATGTTGAATCAATTGGATTGATGAAAATCAAACTGAT
>NZGQ01000005.1 GCA_002689565.1 Methanobacteriota archaeon
GTGCCAAACAACTCCACCATTTTCACAAACCATCGGTCCAGTTGCACCAATGAATCTCGAGAGTCCGTAGGTTATCGCTCTAACATTTCCAGTTGCTAGAATAATTGGTATTCCAGCATCCTCTAGGCGCCTGAGCGATTCGATTGCCTCCAAATGCAATTTTTTGTTGTAATCGGTTATCGTACCATCGATATCAACGGCAACGGCCTTTGGTTTCCATCCAGCAGGCATCCATTGCATGTCTCGCGCTAGAAGACTTGATTCAATACGATTGCGATGGGAGGCTTATTGAGCAATGCATTCACAGGAACGGATGTGGCGGAAGACGGAGATGAATTCCTATCTCTTGAGGAGACAACATCTCCTTTACCTGAGGTAAAGCCACGCAAATCACGCAAACCCATTTCAAAAACTCTCAAACCGCTCTATAACAGCATAATTCCCGAGGATTCAGAATCAGAATCATTGGATATGCAAATTGTTGGAGAGTATAGCGGCACTCAAAGTATTTGTTGGCCAATACAAGGCATGGATTGTCCTCATTGTGCATCTCAGGCAATGAACGCCCTCAATAGATTGAACCATGTCAACACTTCATTGGTTAGCGTAACTGAGGGGACAGTAACTGTCGATGTTGATTTTGAAAGAGGTAGTATTGCGGAAGCGTCAGCTGTTTTACGCTCTTTAGGTAACCCACCAGATCTTCCATTTATGCAAATTTCAGGCGTGAACTCAAGTTCTATTGCAGTAAGGCATGATGTGCCTATCAAAGGTTTACCTAGAATCTTTAGACGTCAACCAGGAGTTCTTGATTGCGAAGTTGATAGAGATGGAAATCTAAAATTACAATTGGTGCCAAACCTAGCGAAAGAATTGCAAATTGCGATGGATGAGTCTTTGAAAAATGTGATTGGAGGAGATTTCAAATTAATTCCTGAGAAGATTAACACAGTCACATCAAGCCAGTGGAGAATGATAGGTTCAGGTTTCGCCTTCTTGATGCTGATATCTTTGCTCGTAACTGAATACTTCATCACAGAAAATAAGTTGGTCTTAGGAGCAATAGGTTTGTCAGGAGTCGTTTTAGGCGGCCTCAAGATGTTCTCAAAGGCTTTAGCCTCAATACAAAATCGCCAATTTGGGTTCCAAGTACTTACCTCATTAGCCGTAATAGGGGCCTCGTATCTTCAAGCATGGGAGGAGGCATTGATAGTTTTGATTTTGGTCGCATGGACCGAACATATGGAAAATGAAGCCTTAATCAAAGCACGAAAAGCGATGCAAGGCGGCCTGGATAGGTTGCCTAGAACCGCGCGCAGAGTCCCAAAGAAAAAGCTAGACCAATTTTCGAAATCGTCCATTTCAATTGCTTCAAGTCCTATGTCCATGGCTCCCGTTGCTCAAAAGAATTCAGAAACCGAAGAGATTCCAGTTGGCTTAGTAATGCGAGGAGATCGCCTCGAAATAAGAAGTGGAGAACTTATTCCTGCCGATGGAAAAATAATTTCTGGCACAGGTTCTGTAAATAAGGCTCCTTTAACTGGTGAATCAGTTCCTGTTGATATTGCAGAGGGAGACGAATTACAGGCCGGTTTAACATTGGCTAGAGGTCCGGTTACAATCGAGGTAACTGCAGTCGGAGAAGACACTCGTCTTTCAGGATTGATTGACAAGGTCCACGCCTACAAGGATATACCAACTAGGTTACAAGGCACATTGGAGAATTTTACAGCGCTATGGGTGCCAACAGTACTGATTGGGGCAGTTCTGGCTTGGATACTAATTCCTGGTGCAGACTGGAAAATAATCCTTCTATTGTGGGTTGTTGCTTGTCCCTGTGCTCTATTATTGGCTTCTCCAGTACCTCATGCTGCAAGTTTGTCTCTCGCATCTAAATCAGGTGCTATTGCGCGCGGTGGAGATGTAATGGAAGCCTTATCGAAAGTTAATTTGGCATTACTAGACAAAACAGGGACACTTACGTCTGGTAAGCCAGTTATAGGAAAAATGACCCTCTCTAGGGGTAGGCGCAGAGATTCCGCTATTGCTCTAGCAGCAGGACTTGAAGCATCGTCAAATCATCCATATGCTCAAGCAGTGATTGCTTTGGCAGAAAAGGAATCTATTGAACCATTGCAAATCACAGATCTAAGCGACGATGGTCATGGAGTTTCTGGAAAAATTGAAAACTCTGAAGTATCATTTGTTAGAGCAGAAAAATCACTGGTTTCCGGTTCATTGCTAAAAGCGTTAGAAGAAGCTCTAAAACAGGGACATGGAGCAAGCCTTCTCCTAAAAGACGGAAAGCAGGTTGCTTTGTTCACATTCGTTCACGATGATTTGCGTGAAGGAACAGATGAGCTAGTTGCCGCACTTTACAAACTTGGCGTGAATGTGGAAATTCTTTCTGGTGATAACCAAGAAGCCGTTAATGCATTAGCCAATCGAATTGGTGTCCAAGAAAGTGCAGCAAGGGGTGAAATGACTCCTGAAGGTAAGGTAAAGTGGGTCCAAGATCGTTCATTAACTCACATTACTATGATGGTCGGTGATGGTTTCAACGATGCAGCAGCTATGGCTGCATCAGATGTAGGAATTGCAATAGGAACTGGGGAATCTGCTAATCTTGAGGCGGCAGATGTTTTGATTCCCGGAGATGATCCCCGACTCATCGCCGAATTGTTGACCTTAGCAAAAAGAACAAATTCAGTTCTACTATGGAATATCAGATATTCTGTAGCGGTAACTTTGTTCCTAGTTTACCTTGTTTTGGCGGGAATAAACGACAGTTTGGCCTTTGGTGTTCTTGTACACGAACTGAGTGTTATTGGAGTAATCATCAACGGAGCACGTCTTTCTGGTACGGGAGGGACATTCAAACTGATTGCCGATATATTCCATTCAATTTGGAAAGGCACATTGGATTCCTTCAAATCCCTCTATGATTCAATTTAGGTAAGTATTCCAAACGCTACCTTCAAGCCTCATGGGCGATAAGCCCGCAATAACGGTGGACCCTGATGGCGAGAATTCATGCAGACCCGGTTAGTACTTCTTTGATGCATCCAACACGTCGCGCGCTGTACGTGGCGCTTTTGGAGGCTGATGAATACACAACAGTACAACTTCAAAAGATAGTTGGCGTAGATCGCTACAATCTATACCATCATCTGAGGAAATTAGAATCCTTAGGTTTGGTAATGAATCATCGTGACCAAGGACGTACGCGTTGGTGGTGTGTAATCGACAGAGTGCCACTTCCAAGCGATGGGAGTTCAGCATCTAGTGAAAATTCGATTGGTTCTATCGATCTTTCAAACCCGAGAGTACAAGCAGCTGCAAGAACAATGCTGCGAGAGTTGGCAGAATTGTCAGGAACTCAAATAGAATTAGATTTGGCAACCTTGGAAAATCTAGAAATCATCGGTAGGAGAAACTGATTAGCAAAATCTCTCAATAATGATGACAAGGAGGAGCAATCATGTCTGAGGAAGAATCGCTACCAGGGATTGAATCAAGAATTCCAGCTCCAGACCTTTCTTGTCCAAAGTGTGATAATTTACTTCCAAACGGCCTTGGAGTAATCACTTGTGTGATGTGTAAAACCGAAGTCAAAGTTGAACATGAAGGCACTCGAAAGAAATGGCGAGAAGAGAAGATATCTTGTCCTAGTTGTTCCAAGGTACTTATCTGCGGTGTAGGTAAAAGGCCTGCAAATTTGCAATGTTCAGCATGTCAAGCACATTTCGTATTGAATCCAAACCGGCCAAAAATTGAAATCTCTTGTCCAACCTGTGATAGAAAGTTAAGGATGAATAAGAGGCCTGGAAAGAGGGACATTCAGTGTCCTGCTTGCGAGGCTGAATTCAGCATTACATTTTGAGGTGATTGGGTGAAGACAACATACAGGATGATGGGGTTGGCGGACTACATCACTATATTCAATGGATTATTAGGTACAATGGCAATTCTATTCTTGATGCTCGCAGTTGAAGATATGTCCCAACCATATTTTGAGGGTGGAATCAAGGCAAATTACATCTGGTTAGCAATGCTTTGTATATTCCTATCTGCTATTGGAGACATAATAGACGGACCAATTGCAAGAAGATACTCCAAGAAACAATTACTCGGAGGATCACTGGACATTATGTCTGACTGTATCTCATTTTGTGTAGCTCCTGCACTTATGATATTTACAATGTTTAGTCGCTGGGGAGAAGCAAGCCCAATCTGGACAATTTCCCTTGCAGTAGCATGTTGTTGGATGATCGCTTGTGGTATGCTGAGACTGGCAAGATTTCAGCATGATGAGGGAGGATATATTCCATACTTCCATGGATTATCATCTCCGGCAAACGCCCTTATGTTAATCTCGGCTGCTGGTTTAATTTGGCTACAACCTTCTTCAGGAATTGGACCAGATTTGTCCGAATGGGGTTGCAATTATTGTTTCGGAGAAGGGAAGAAGCCATACTTAGATTTCACAATATTCCCTTTACTTTTGATTAGTGGAGGCTTGATGATTTCTGATAGACCAATGTCAAAATTGAAGGGTGGAATTCCGTTGAAACTATCAATTCTGCAGATGTTTTTGCTACTACTTGCAATAATTTTAGCGTCGATTTCAGCGGAAACCTATGGTATAGATTATGATAATACTGAATTAGTGTTCATATTGTTTAGCTGTTCGTTGATTTTGAATTTGATATATGTCATCGGAGGTCCCAGTTTGATACCTCAATTTTCAGAGTCTTCTGAAGAATAAAACGGCACGCATAATCTGTCGTATAAATCGCATCGCGACGTGGTTCACATATCGCGCTCCTTATCTATCATGAGAAAGCCATGGGTTACCGGATGGGAGTATTATGAGTGCTAGCGATAGCAAGTCAGGAGCAAAAATAGGACTTAGGAGAGGAGGCTCTCCTGGTCAAGTCGATCTCTCAACATTACGGGCACAATTTACGTCAACTCCGTCCCCATCCTTGGATCAGACGTTAATGCAAAATTCACGTTTTAGAGAGGAAGAAAAGCTACGTGCTAAACTTAGAAGGGAAAGTAAACTTCGCCGAGAAGCACTAAGCGAGAGAATTTCTCTAATGCAAGACAACATGGCAGCAGATATTTCCAGACAGCATGATTTGTCTTTGAATGCATTCGAAAGTGAGCTAAGAGGGCAGATGGAAGCAGAACTGTCTAAACTTGAATCAGAGACCCTAACACGCGAAGAAATTCGATTAAGGGAAATGCATGAAATGCGTCTTGAAAGAGAGGTTACAACCTTGAAAGAGGCCTTGGAAGTAGAACAAAGTCGTAAAGTAGAGGAACACAGAGTTGCTGTAATTACTCAATTAGAAAGTCAACTTTCCGACGAGCATAGGAATCGATTATCTTTCCAGCGAGAAAGATTAGAAATCGAATTTAATCAAGCACTTCAACGAAAAATCAGAGACTTAGAAGCTACTATTCAGAAAGAAATGGAAGGTAGGTTCCACGAACTCGAATCAAAAGAAGTTCAGAAGTTAGAAGAAGTTCAAAATCAAAAACTTTCAGAGAGAGAGGAATCTCTACGAAGGGGCATTCGTACTAGGCTCGAGCAGCAACTAAAGTTGCGCTTGAAACAAAGAGAAGCAACTATGCGAGCAGAATACGAAAGACGCAGTCTCAGATTAGAAGAGGACGTCGCCGCTTCAATTCAAGAAGAATTAGAATCTCGCCTTAGTTCTGAAACCAAGGAAATGGAAGAGAGGATGCGCCAAGATATCGAATTAGCTGTGGCTCGTCGAAGAGAGCAACTAAGGGCGGAAGTTGAGAAACAATTAGAATCCAAGTATTCTGAAAAATTATCTGATAGAAAGAGCAGATTAAAGGAAAAGTATGACTTGACATTCTCCAAGGCTGTCGATGATATTTCTAAATCTCTGGAATCAGAAATTGAAGTAGAACTCGAATCAAGAATGGATCAAGAGTTCGCTGCTTACAGAAATGCAAGAGAAGCAGAAATACAAAATCGCTTGGCACGCTTTAGATATGAACGTGAAGCAGAACTTCAAGATCAAATGTCGGATAGATATGATTCCAAGAAAACAGATTGGTCTGAGCGCCTAGAATTAGAATTCAAGGCAAGAGAGAATGCAGCAAGAAAGGCAATTATGTCTGAAATTGATGGCAAATTGCGCAATGAGAGAATCACTCATGAAACAGACCTTGACCTACTCAAAGAGGAAACAGTCCTTGAACTGGAAGCAGAGATGGAAGAGCGTCTGGCAGAATTCAGAACACGCAAGGAAGAAGAAGTTGCAAGCCAACTTGAAAGACAACTCGACAAGCGCGAGGAAATCATGCGTAACAAGGCTCTCATCGAAGTTCGTAAGCGTGAGGCAAACATACGTGCTGAAATCGAGGCGCAGCTTGGTGTAAAGCGTTCAGAAATTAGGGATCGCCTCTCATCATTAACCAAGCAAATGGACGACTTCCGTACCATGGCAGAAGTAAAGATGCGAGAATCAATTGAATCAAAGGTTCAGGGCCAAATTGATTCAGATGAGGTAAGACTTGCTGAACAACAACAAGAATTTGAAGAACTAAAGTCTCAAGATTCAAGAGCAGAAAAGCGTCAATCATGGTTACAAGCAATTTCCGGTAAAGGAACTCAGGCACAACAACCGCAAATGGGAATCGATCCAAGTGCATTAGGAGCAAGACCTAGCACTTTAGCATCCACTGCAGGCCGTCAGCCGCGCGGTGCAATGGCACAAGCAGCAGCACAACACACACCTTCTATGGGATTAGCAGGAATGAGAGCACCTCGTTCTACTGCTAAGGCACTAAGTGGCGCTCAGCCAATCGCTAGACCGGTTAAGGCGCCTATCGGTGGCGTAATGCCTCTAGGTGGAAAACCAGCTAATTTGCCTCAGCCGATTCAACCCAAGGTTGTTCGACAACCTGTTGTCAAAAGCCCGGTTCAGACGCCTTCAGTTGTACAAAGCCCTGCTATGACAAGTCCAGTGGTTACACCTTCAGTTGTACAAAGCCCCGCTATGACAAGTCCAGTGGTTACACCTTCGGTCGTTAAGATGCCAAGTATTGCAGCGCCTGTAATCAAGCCAACTACTCAGGTAGAGGTTCCACAACCTAAATTGGAAATCGAACAAAAACCTGACGAAGCAAAAACCTCCGTTGGTGAACAAATAGTCTCACAAAAGAATGTGGTGACAGAATTAGAACCAGTTTCTGAGATCGCTGCAGTAGAAGTTGAGCCGGAAGTAACAACCGAGGAAATGGTGGAAACCGTTCAGAATGAAGTCGAAAAGGTTCAGAAAATGGCAGTGCTGAAGCCTATCAAGAAACTAGAATCAGTCGAGGCAAGGACCACGGTGTTGAAACCAGTCACCACGCAGGTCCTATCTCCTAACAAAAGAAGAGGAGCCCCTCCTTCTTCAGCCCCCGGAGTTAAGCCAGGTTCAAAGTCAGAGATTAAGCCGATAGCGACACTGAGGCCATTAACCAAGTTGATTCCTATTGAGCCAAATAACACCGATTCAACAAAAGAAGAGAAGTGAAACATCAAACACTTCATTCCGAGCCATTCATAGGTCACGTGACCTTGGGTCGAGTTATGAGGAAGGCTATCGCAGTCATTCTTGCATTTTTACTTCTACCAATCTTAACAGACGTAGAAGCCGAATCTAATTTGATTGATGTGGGAACAATCGATACTATCGATGGAAGATTTGTACACACTTCATTTAGTTCATCATCGACAATTATTACCCTGACTACAGATGGTAATTTGTCTGAACACTTCTGGGGCAGCGGGGAGCTGATCACTCAATGGTCAATCGAATTGAATATATCAGCAAATTCAGCCAATCTGGATTCAACCGGATTGCAAGTAGCCGTAGCACATACAGGAGGAGTATACGTAATCAATACTCAATCGAGAACGATAACTTCAGACTTTAGTTCTAATAATTCGGTTGATTATGTCCAATGGGATTCTGAAGGGGATATGTGGTATGGATTCTTTGGCGGCGAACGTCGTGCTAAAGAGTTCAACAATGGTGTTGAAACAGGCGATGGCACCCAGTCTCATAACACTGCTATGACTTCAATGACAATTATCTCCCAGGATAGAATTGTAACTGGTGGAAGAGATAACCTTGTTAAGGTTTCAACCAATGATGGAACTTTGGAAAGAAGTATTGCAGATTTCAATTCATACCCAACCCAAATCATCAATGATGGGAATGGGAACATAATTGTTGGATGTGCAAATGGCGATTTATTCAGATATGATTTTACAGATTGGACAAAGGAAGAAATCTCAATCTCCAGTGGTCAGAGTATTTACTCCATTTCAATCGATGACGATGGTACAATATTTGTTGGTACACAAAATGGTAGACTTCATCAGATTAATTCAACAACATTCGTTGAAGAGGAAGATTATTCTTCTTCTGGAAGAGTAATCTTGGGCACATTTGGTACTTCAGGTGAATTATTCATAATCTCAACATCATCTACCTCTTCAAAAATCAGGCTATACGATTTAGATAATGACGGTGATGGAGTTACAGATAGCCAA
>NZGQ01000006.1 GCA_002689565.1 Methanobacteriota archaeon
GCTGCTCCTAGTTTTGAGCGTGTAGGGTCCCATCTTCGATATTCTGTGCCTCGAAATTTGCGAAGTGTTTCACCATACTGTGAACGCTTTGGAACTGCATTCAATGTCCAAATCGCACGTCCATCAATCATTACAGCCCAAGAGAGACGGCGTTTCTTTGCCATGAATTCACCTCTGTGGTGGTTTTGAATTTTCATTGCGAATTACTTCAACTCTTGCTGCAACAGAATCCAGGGTTTTTTGGTCCCAAATTTCGCCGCCATATGCGTCGCATCGTGCAGCAATCGTTGCTTTTGCAGCAACTGTTCTAGCGATTTTTCCTCTTACCCAGCGGGGCGAGCGAGAAATCCATGGGTGCATGAAAATATGTCCGTGTTTTGGCGAGGGTGCTCCGGTCTTCAAGTGGTTGAAGAACGCTTTTTCGGCTCCAAGAATTTGCATTGTACCTGCAGGGAGCCTCGCAAGTCTTGCTCTACCATGTGCTTCTACACACAATCTAGCAGCGAGAATTGGACCTAATAGTGCTGAGAGAGACGGTAGGTGTGATGACGCTAGTTCACGAACTACGTTTTCCATACGGTCGAGTCTTGCTTTGATTTCCCTGACACTAGCAGCCCAATCCTTGAGGCTAGCCCATTCTGCATCAGTTGGCCCTTCAGGAGGCATTCCGATTTCGATTATTTCTGCTAGATCAGCAAGTGTATCTGCTTCAGCAACCTTTCTTGCTAAGCCGCTTCTATCTCTCTCAAATCTCGCTTCAGGTAGGAATAATCCGACCCACTCCACAAGGCGTCCTTCGATTGTGACATAAGAAGCACGTAATTCATCTGAAGCCTTCAGGATGTGCTCGAGTCTGCGATCAGGGTCTCCAGCTGCAGCATCAACACCCCGCTTGGAAAGGAGAATTGCAGCCTTGTCCAGTGCTTGCATTGCTTCTTCGCTCGGTAAAGGCCAATCAGCATCAGGTAATTCTTCATCGCCATGGATTAATGGCTTTGCTTCAGGAAACCGCTCTAGTAATTTTTCAGCTTCTGGTGTCAGTGCCTCGTGTGCGATGATATCCATCCTTGAGCAAACAGAATTTGTATCGTGCCAACCTTCCCATTCCTCTAAGTCTAGGATGTTGCAGTTTTCGTCGGCAACCGCAGCAGCCCTCCAGTCATACCACAGCCACATATGGTAGGCCAAAACTACCCACTTGATGAAACAATTGCTGCTAATACATTACAAATATTGATATATCGAGTCTTTTAGTATCTTCGTATGTTCTGCCCCCAGTGCGGTACGTTGGCATTTCCTAGTCCTTCGGGAGACATCAATTGTACAAATTACAAATGTGGATATGCAGGTCCTGCAAATCTGAAAGTTAAGGGTGCTGATGGTAAAGAAGTTGACTTGTCAAAGGCAACATCCTCAACCAAGGCGGAAACTCGAGTTTACGAGGTTATCAAGGATTCTGACGAGATGAAAGGCGTACTCACAGTTGGTGATTACATGTGTCCTAAATGCGACTGTGTAGAGGTATTCTCTTATCTTGAACAGACACGCTCCTCTGATGAACCAGAGACAAGAATGTTGACCTGCAAGAATTGCGGTAACGGTTGGAGAGAATACTGAGTGGAGAAGTATGCAATTGCGCGTTTACTTCGCTTGCTTGCTTTTGTTACTTCCAGGATGCTTTGCTGATGAAGAATCTTCTCCAGATTTTAACGGTGAAGATTTGGGAATAATGGACGTTTACAAATTCACTCTTAGTGATACAAACCAATCTGATTTCTCACTAGAAGAACTTGAAGGTGACGTGGTAGTACTTGCTTTCGTTTACACTCGTTGCGATGACGTATGCTTGTTGATTGCAAATAATCTGAAAATTGTAAAATCAGAACTTACAGATGCAGAACTCGAAAAGGTTTCATTCGTATCTGTAACCATTGACTGGCGTCACGATTCTCCCGATGTGCTTGCAAACTGGTCCGAAGAAAAAGGGCTCGACTGGCCCCATTTGACCGATTGGAATTCCGATGAAATTCACAATACGTACGAGGAGTATGACGTCACTCCCTATGATGATGAAACATACCAAGATGTTCATCTTCAACCAGTATACATTCTAGACACAAATCTAGATGGTAGAGTCGTTTGGACTGCGTATGATTGGCCGATTGATTTGTTTATGGAAGATCTGCGTACAGTAATTGATTTGGAGTGATCAAATGAAGAAATATGCAATACTTCTTACTTTGATTCTGATGTTTCCAGGTTGTTTTGGAGATGATGAAGAAGAAATTAGTTTCAATGGTCGTGACCTTGGAGGAAGTTACACTTACAAATTCACTCTTGAAGATGCAGAAGGACCATTGTGGAGTTTACAAGAGCAAGAGGGTAAGGTCGTTGTTTTAGCGTTTATTTTCACAAGATGTGACAATACATGTCCAGTAACAAACCAGAATGTGAAAATGGTCAAAGACACACTTTCTGAAGAAGAAGCATCGAAGGTTAGTTTCGTATCAGTTACAGTTGATTGGAGGCACGATTCTCCTTCTGTACTCAGAAATTATACTGCTGACTTTGGATACGATTGGCCTCATCTAACCGGTTCCAAGGAGGCCCTTGACCCAGTTTACGAAAACTATGGAGTATTTCCTTACACTGAAGAAGATGATTCTGATGAAGGCTATACAGTAGCTCACCCTTCACCAACTTACATCATAGATACTGATGGGAAAGGTAGAGTCGTTTGGTCAGATTATGACTTCCCGGTAGACTTGTTTGTTGACGACCTTAGAACTGTAATAGAGCACTACTGATTACTTCTGGCAAGAGCGACACCAGAATGTTGAGCGACCACCTTGTACGAGTCGTTCAATTACTCCTCCGCATTCACAGTCCTTACCTTCCTTGTCATAGACTTTGAATTGGTGAATGAAATAGCCAAGTGTTCCATCGACACCAGCGAAATCACGTAAGGAGGAGCCACCTACTCGTATTGCTTCAGCGAGGATTTCTTTTATCTCAGCAACTAAAATATCGCATTCCTTTCTCTTGACCTTGTTGGCCATTCGCGTCGGTGAGATTTTGCTTCGATTAAGGGCCTCACAGGCGTATATGTTACCAACGCCTACCACCACTTTTTGGTCGAGAATACAGATCTTGATTGCACTCTTCCGCTTTTGCAATTTTTCATACAGGTCTTTACCAGTCCATTCTTCGAGAGGCTCAGGTCCTAGGTGATCCAGTAACTTGTGCGAAGTTCCACTGAATATGTCCAAGACTCCGAAACGCCTTGGGTCGTTGTAAACAGACATGCTTCCATCATCAAACAGAATCACTACGTGGTCATGCTTGCCTTCACAATCGCTTGCATCTAGCGTCCATTTTCCACTCATTCCCAAATGTGAAAGTAAAACATCGTCATTGTCGAGATCGATTAAGAGGTATTTTGCTCTCCTTCTGATTTGTTTAACCGTCCTCCCAGTCAGCCTTTTTTCAAGCCCTTCAGGGAACGGGAAGCGTAGGCCTTCTCGGCGTAGGTCAACCCCATCGATTCGCTTGCCAATCCATGACCTTGCCAGCCCAGTACGGACGGTTTCGACCTCTGGTAGCTCTGGCATGTTTACCTCGTATGGCTTTACCTCAATAGTATTGATTGTCAAAATCCTGCAAGCCGATATGCGGTCCAGATTGCTAGACCAATCATTAGTGCTCCAGTGACTTGATTCAGAATTTTCTGATTATTCTGTATCTTTGTAAGAATTACGGAATTAGATAGTAGGAGTGCGACAAGAACATACCAAACTGTATCGATAGTCATACCCATGGCTGCAATTATCCATTTTGTCTCACTTGACATTGATGGGTCTAGAACCGAAGATAGTACTGCAAGCATAAATACAGCAATTTTGGGGTTCAGGAATGCGATAAAGAATCCTTCAATGAAACCTTCTCGCTTACCTTCAGAATGCACGATTTCGGCTTCTTCAGCCCTCATCATTTCTATTCCTAAGTAGAGAAGGAAAATCCCTCCCACGATTTGCATTAATGTGAATACATCAGGGTTTTTCTCCATTATTATGACTAGACCGAACACCACTGATACAGCATAGAATCCGAAGCCTATGCCATGCCCTACCGCGCATGCCAGTCCTCTACTTCTCCCACCGATCATTGTGTTACGCAATACCACTGCTAAAGATGGACCTGGAGAGGTTGCACCGAGAATGAACATCACGGCAGCTGCAGATATTGCGGTTATGTCCACAGGCCCCGCACAGGGTAGAGAGAAATGACCTTTGGCCTAAATCATTCAAGGTAAACATATTCATGAGCGCCTAATTGTTTAGCCGTCTCCATTGATGCTCTCAAGAAATGCGCTTGGATATTCACATTGTCAAGGACCGTAACGAAGGCTTTGACTAGAGATTCTGCAGCGGTGGAGTTTTTGTCGACACTTTGGCTCGCCATGTGGGGCATTTGGTATACTCCCTCTTTGTACCTTTGCTTTAGTGCGTCGCAGCACCTCAAACACGGAAAATTACGGAATCTCGCGATTGGATTCCGGAAGAAGGACTTACATCTTCCATAAGTGGTAATTTCCTTTTTACAACCCGGAAAGAAATTGGCGCTTTCACCGTTCTAGAGAGACCAGCCATTGCTAATCTTCTCACCGCCTTTTCTCGAGCGGCGACGGCCTTTTGGGCGCGCCGGCGAAGTTCTACCAATCCGAAGGATTCTGCAACAGGTGCTTCTCTTGTTTTTGATCTAAGCCACCAGTGTTCACTTCGTAGTGTCTTCTGGAGAATTGTTTTGCCCGTGCTGAGGTCGTATGCTGCTATTCCTGGATTCTGTTCATTGTATGCACAGGTGTCAAGAGCTACCCACGAAGGTCTACCATCATCCAGTATTACTTTTGAATGTGCAATCTGGCCACTCCGCTTGAATTTTCTAGTTGGAGTGTGGCCGAAAAGAATGCATCGTTTGGCATCGATTGCCTCATCGTGTTTGAAGAAAGCCCGGCGAATCCACAGAAGCGTTTTCTCGTCTTGTGAATCAAGATCAATTCTTGGATGATATCCTGCGTGGACAAGTCTCCAATCATCCAGTACAATGTGGCTTGGTAAATCTGCCATCCATGCACAGTCCTCTGCAAAAGTGAGTTTTGCGCGATGCAAATCGCCTTTCGCTGCTACGATGTAAGAGCCCCATGTTGATGCGCCTCCTTTGGACATCCAAGTTGCGTTTAGCTCGATTCTTCTTTCTTGTAGTGATTGGATTGCCATCTGTTCATGGTTACCTTTGATTGCAAGAATTTGCGGATGTTCTCGCACGTATTCGATTACTCCTGCTGAGTCGGGGCCACGGTCGATCATATCTCCAAGTAAGACAACTCTATCCTCTTCTCTAAGTTTCAACCTGTGCATAAGAGCCCTAAGAGTGCCCAAGTGCCCATGTATATCTCCCACAACCCATACTTGGTTGCCTGCAACGATACGAGCCTGCAGGTCGGCTTCAGTGCCTCGGTCGCGGACGGCCGGGGCACGACGGATGTCGTGTTTCAATCCCATGGATTTCCACCGGAGAGTATAGTCCTCTCCGGTTTCACCGCACCTCTGAAGGTATATTGTCTTCGGTTGATTTCAGTCGTGAAAACGCCGTTTTGGCGACCTTTTAACAAAGACGAAAATTGTATTTTGGAGTTGTTTGAAATATGAAACTACTATTCGCTAATCATGCCGTTCTGTCAAAGTTGTGGAGAAGAGGTGAAAGATGATTGGATAAATTGTCCATTTTGTTCAGAGGTTCTAAACAAACAATCCACAACTCAGAAGGAAATCACTCCAAATGTTCAATCAAACCCGACAAATACCTCAGCAGGGACAATTAAGTCTGCTTATGATTCTTACAAGGAGTTCGAGAAAAAAATTACAGATTGGACTTCAGAAAACAAATTAAAGGCAGGTGTAATTTTACTAGTACTAATTGGTTCTCTGATCGCAATATCGGCACTCCAAAAAGACGAGGGTATTGTTGTAAAGTACACAGTGACAAATTACAATTGTTCCAATGTTGAAGCACAATACGTCCTTCCTAATGAAGATGTAGAAATAGTCAAGAATTTAGCCGAAGGCGAGTCTTTTGAGATAGAAGTTTCAGGTTTCGAGAAAGAAGACCTTGTCGGAGTTTCTGGTGTCAATCGAGGAAGTGGTTATTGTACAATAATCGTTAAAATGTATTCTCCAATGTATTTTGATGATGTTAGGCATGATACAGCAGGAGCAGGAGAAGCAATCTCACTAGCCGACGTAATCGTTTAGTTTTCCTCAGGTGGTAATATGGAAGAAATATATGCAGGTATCCTTACTCTTGGAATACTGATATACTATTCTCCTGCTAGGAAATTGATGAATCTAATTTTCAATTCTGGACCTCAAACTCCTGAGGAATATGAAGAAGAAGAAGCTAGGAGATTCGAGGCTGCAAAAAAACTGACAGAGATTGAGAATGAACGTCGGTGAAACGGTGAGTCCATAAGCGAGCGTTAGCCGGCTTGGTTCATGTCCCGTGAACTAATCCGTGTCGAGGGTGTCGACCGAGCATTCGGTCCGGTCACCGTTTTAGAGGACATCAACATCATGGTGAATGAGGGTGACAGGATTGGAATCGTTGGTCACAACGGTGCAGGAAAGACCACATTACTCAACACAATTTCTGAACAAAAGCAAGACGTCGGAGACATCGAGTTTGCTAGCGGAATTAGAATTGCATATCTTACTCAAATTAGAGATATCGATGATGATTCAACAATCGAGGAAGAGTTGTCTCGTAAGGGTCGTCAATTTCAGGAATTAGAAGAGGAAATTGCAGCGATTGAGGCTCAGATGGTCGACCCTGCCTTCTATGAAGGGGACTGGCAACCAGTGATGGATAGATACTCAGAATTGCAAACAATGCTCGGTGCTTCAGGCGGTACTAATGTGGCAAATATTGCTAAGGCCATTCTTGAGAGACTTGGCCTAGACCAGCACCCTATGGATATGAAAGTCAGTTCTCTTTCAGGTGGAGAGAGAGCAAAACTTGCGCTTGCTCGCCAATTGGTTGGACTTGCGGGTGTCGATGTCATTTTCCTTGACGAGCCGACAAATCACTTGGATATTCAAACAACTGAGTGGCTTGAAGAATTTATCAATGAATTCGTTGGAGCCCAACTAATTGTTTCTCACGACAGATATTTCCTAGACCAAGTTTGCACCAGAGTCGTTGAAATCGACAATCTGAGAAATTGGAATTTTAATGGTAATTATTCTCAGTATCTCAAGCAGAAGGACAACTTCCTCGCTGCTCTTGATGATCGAATCAAGACTGTAGAGAAGAAAATATCCCACACTCAGTCCGCACTTCGCTCGATGAAGTCTGCTAACAAGTATGACAAGTCAATCTCTGCAAAACACAAGATGATTGAGAGAATGCAAGGGGAATTGAAGGCTTTGAAAGCACGTAAGCCGAAGCAGCGCAAAGGTTTGCGCTTTAATCTGGAAGCTGTTGACAAATCAAGCAATGACATCATCGAATTGAAGGATGTCTCAAAGAAATTTGAGGGACTCAAGCGTCCGATTTTGGATAAACAGAATCTTGAGATTTCCAAGGGTAACAGAATCGGAATTGTCGGTGGCAACGGACAAGGAAAAACCACTCTTCTGAAGGTGATAACTGGTGATGAGACAATCGATTCTGGAGAAAGAGACCTCGCTCCTGGTGCAATTATTGGATATTATCACCAAGACCACAGAACCCTAGATTTCAAACTAAATCCTGTAGAACAAGTCGAGGCACTTCGCCCAGACATGCAGTATGGGGACATTCGTGCAGCACTGGGGAGATTCCAATTCAGTAAGGATCAGGTAACTACTCCATTAGGGAAATTATCCGGTGGAGAAAGAGCCCGTGTTGCATTACTCAAACTGCTTCTAGAAGAGAACAACTTGCTACTACTTGACGAACCTACCAACCACTTGGATATGGATGCTAAGGAGACATTGGAAGAGGCACTAGTCGAGTATGATGGCGCGATTGTAACCGTTAGCCACGATAGATGGTTCCTTGACCAAGTGGTCAATCAAATCTGGGAATTACAGGACGGAGTTGTAACCAAGTACTACGGTAATTACACCGACTACATCAGGAAAAAGAAGGGTCTTCCGCCTTTGGTTGATGGAGAAGAACCGGTCCTGTGATCAATGCTCTTGACAAGTAAGGCGGCACATCTTCTGCCACCATCCCTGGCCCAATTTCATCTCCAGCTATTTTTCCAGCAACTCGCATGAGGTGAACTCCCAATCTTGCAGCGCTCCAAGGCGATAAACCAAGCCCCAGTAACCCTCCAAGGCATCCAGCAAGTAGGTCTCCAGTTCCGCCCATTGACATGCGCGGATTTCCACCTTTGCCTATTCCTCCGCGCCCGCCAGCGCCGATGATGATGTCCTCTGCTCCGGTTCGAATTACTACTCTTGATTCCCTCGTGCCAGCTAACATATCGGGCACTGCATCGATGTTGCCAATCCAATTTTCCAACTCTTTTTGATGAGGTGTGACAATTCCAAGTAAGTTTTCAGGCCAACCTTCTAGTGCCTTAATTGCGTCTGCATCAATCACTTTTGGGATGTTAGGAGTAGACTGTATCAACAATCTAACGGCTTCAAGGGATTCAGGATTATCTCCCATTCCCGGGCCGATAACCATCGCTTGTACTCCTCTCCCAGTCATACATCTCTTGACTAATTCTGTAACATCGCTGATGTATTCTGAATCATTCATCTTCTCTTGAATCAACCCACTGGGCCATTTCGCTCGCGCTGCTGCTTGGCTTGGCATTGCCACATGAACAAGGTCTACACCCATTCTTTCTGCAGCCATGCCAGAGAGGATTGGAGCGCCATGGTAAGGCCCTCCTCCCACGATTAGAACTCGTCCTCTATCACCTTTGATTTGACCTTCTTGTGGATGAGGATAGCGTAGAAGATCTCCCGGGCCAGGGTCTAGTGTTCCTGATGGCCAGCCAACAGGTGCAACGAAAACATCCCCTACTTCGGGAAGCAGTTGGCCCTTTGCATCGACCATATTCGACTTAGGCGCCTCGTATGTTACGGTTCGAAAAGCGTTGAATGAGATGCCAGAGCCACATCCTGTTGGCATATCACATGCCAATACCATAGGCCTGCCAGGAATTGCTTCCATCAGTCGTAAAATTTCTCCACGTGGTTGTCCATAGGAACCTGCGCCAAGTAGGCAGTCAACGATGGTAGCAGGAGCAATCTCAGGTAATGATTCGACAGAATGAGTGACACCATTCCAATCATCCCTTGCTCGCTGTGCAAGCGCAGTCTTCTGTTTATCGTGAGTCGCTACAACATAGCAATTTTCCAGCATGTTGGCAAGTCTAAACCCATCTCCACCATTATTGCCGGGTCCACAAAGAATCCAAATCGGCTTTGGTGCACCTTCCAGGGCATTTGCAAGGTGCTCAGCTGCAGTAACCATCAGTGCATCCATATCTGCGCCCAATGCTTCGGCATTGGTATCGAGGATTGCAATCTCTCGAGGAGACATTATCCAGCGGGGGCGCATAGGGCTAGCACTGACTTCGAGGCTTTTGATTCAAACGGTATCATGATGAATGAAATTATGTTCCGTAGGAACATGTCGGAAGAGGCGCCAGTGTTTGAGACAACCACCGGGCCTGTCCGTGTAATCACCGCTGCAAGCCTGTTTGACGGCCATGATGCAGCGATTAACGTGATGCGTAGGCTCATACAATCCAGTGGAGCCGAAGTAATTCACTTGGGTCATGACCGCTCTGCAAAAGATGTGGTCGATTGTGCGGTTCAAGAAGACGCTCACGCCGTTGCTTTGACCTCCTATCAAGGTGGTCACATGGAGTATTTCACTTACATTCGCCAACTACTTGATGAGGCTGGCTGCGACCATGTCCGTATCTTTGGAGGCGGTGGCGGAACTATCACTCCTCCAGAAATCAGAGACCTACACAAGAGCGGTATCTCTCGAATCTATTCTCCTGACGATGGTCTAAAGATGGGTCTGATGGGAATGATCCACGATTTGATGGGCACAGCAAGCGAAGTTGATTTGATCTCAGATGATAGGCTTGCAAGCCTAGACGGACCAATTACTGCTGATGATATGGCAAAGGTTGGACTTCTTCTGACAATGTCTGAATCTGCTAGTGATGGAGATTTCAAAACAATGATTGAGAAGACCCGCTCAAGCGATAAAGACGTCCCAGTCATCGGATTTACCGGAACTGGCGGTGCTGGAAAGAGCAGTCTGCTCGATGAGTTGATGCTGCGAATCCTTCGTGATAATCCTGACAAGAAAGTCTGCCTTCTCTGTGTCGATCCAACACGAAAGCGAACCGGTGGTGCGCTTCTAGGCGACAGAATCAGAATGAATTCACTATCCAACAATAACCTCTACATGCGCTCGCTTGCAAGTCGTGGCAGTGGTTCAGAAATTAGCGCAAACCTTGACCGCGCAATCGAGGCGGCAAAGGCTGTTGGCTTCGATTTGATTTTCTGTGAAACTAGCGGTATCGGGCAAGGCAGTGATGCGATTACCACAGTTTCAGACCGCTCGCTATATGTTATGACAGCAGAGTTCGGTGCACACACTCAACTTGAGAAAATAGAGATGCTTGATGTTGCTGACCTCGTCGTTCTAAACAAGTACGAAAAGAGAGGCAGTGAAGATGCACTACGTGCTATTCGCAAGCAAGTTCGCCGCAACAGAAACAAGTTCGATGTCGAAGACCATGAGTTACCAGTAGTCGCTACAATCGCTAGCCAATTCGCCGACCCAGGTGTCGATGTCCTATGGCAGAAGTTGGCTGCAATGGTTGGATTCGAGGCTAGTGAGCCAATGGGTACAATCGGAGAGCGAAAGGGTGTAATCCCTCCAGAAAGAGTCCACTATCTATCTGAAATCGCTTCTGTCATCCGTGAATATCATGAGGCAAACAAGACGCTTTCCGAGAAGCTGCGCCTAATGCAGCACCTCGAAACTGCGAGCCAAGAACTTCCATCAATCAAGAGCGAAGTCGATGAGCACCTAGTAGAATTACGCGAAGAAGTCGCAGAAGCAAAGCAGGCTGTAGAAGGATTCAGGTCCTTAGCTGAAGAATACGGAAGCGGCGAATACACCTACCATGTTCGTGGTAAACCATTCACGGTTTCAACGGTAACAGAATCTCTCTCACATCAGATGATCCCTCGTGTTGCACTGCCAAAGTACACCGATGACGGTGACATGTTCAACTGGTTGACAAGAGAAAATGCACCGGGCCATTTCCCGTTTACTGCGGGTGTATTCCCATTCAAGCGAACCGATGAATTGAGTGCTAGAATGTTCGCTGGGGAAGGAGAAGGCGAGCGTACAAACCGCAGATTCCACCTTCTCTCACAAGGCCAAGATTACGTCAGACTCTCCACCGCTTTCGATAGCGTAACCCTGTATGGGCGAGACCCTGACCGCAGGCCAGACATCTGGGGTAAGGTCGGTAACTCAGGCGTTTCAATCGCCAGCATTGATGATGCGAAACGCCTGTATTCTGGATTCGATTTGTGTGATGCTAACACCTCGGTATCGATGACAATTAACGGTCCAGCACCGATAATTCTTGCATTCTATCTCAACGCAGCAATCGACCAGCAGGTCGAGAAGCATCTGCAATTAGAAGCAGATGCAAGCGGCTATCGTGGCGACCTACCAGAAGGCCACGATGGATTTGGCTTGGCTACTGTAGGCAAGCGTGGAGATGAAATGGTTGATGGCGCAACCTATGCAGAGATCAAGGCAAAGACTCTGCAAACAGTCCGTGGTACAGTTCAGGCTGATATTCTCAAGGAAGACCAGGCTCAAAACACCTGTATCTTCTCTACACCGTTCGCTCTCAAGATGATGGGTGACGTTCAGCAGTACTACATCGACAACGGAGTTCGCAACCACTACTCGGTTTCAATTTCCGGCTATCACATCGCTGAAGCAGGTGCAAATCCAATCACTCAGTTGGCTTTGACACTAGCTAACGGATTCACCTATGTCGAGTATTACCGCAGCAGAGGTATGGATGTAGCACAATTCGCTCCTAACTTGTCTTTCTTCTTCTCAAACGGTCTCGACCCAGAATATACTGTAATTGGAAGAGTAGCTCGCCGCATATGGGCTGTAACTATGCGTGACTTGTACGGTGCAGATGCTCGCAGTCAGAAGTTGAAATATCACATTCAGACCAGTGGACGCAGCCTGCACGCTCAAGAAATCGACTTCAACGATATCCGTACAACCCTACAGGCTCTATTGGCGATTCAAGACAATGCAAACTCACTGCACACCAATGCATACGATGAGGCGATTACCACTCCAACCGAGGAATCGGTGAGAAGGGCGCTTGCAATACAGTTGATTGTCAACAAGGAAAGCGGTTGGACCAAGACTGAGA
>NZGQ01000093.1 GCA_002689565.1 Methanobacteriota archaeon
CAGACTGACCGAGCGCGAATTGTCACCACTAAAATATTGGAAAATGTCACCGAACGACAAAAAAGCCATTGCCCAATATGACGAATACACAATTGCAAAAGAGACTGTATTTAATACCTGCGGAAAATGGCACTCTGTAAATTATGACGATAAAAAAGCGGGACGGCTCGAATTTATATCTCGCCTCAATAATTACCTAGCTAAATGAGAACCATTCTCATTTAGCCTGGCCTGGTCTAGACCCAAAAAATGTTCCACGTGGAGCATTTTTTTTTGCCTCAAGAAAAATTATTTGGCGAGCAGGTCTTGACAAAAATTTTTGGCGCGGGGGCGCCAGTAGTACGTCAACGATTATTTTGTATGGGCCTCAAAAACGTGTGACCGAATTGCCACCAAATGGTCAAGTCTTTTTTTCAGCAAAGAGGTTGACAAATCGGCGCGCTCGCGCCAGTAGTAGTACGACGACGATTTGCGTCGGATGCTCCGCGCCGATTTTACAGTACGCGAGCGAATTTGTCAAGTCTTTTTTGTGACCGGGCACCAATTAAATGCCGTTTGGTCAAGTCTTGCTCAAAATCGCGCCGATTATACAGTACTCCAGCTTGCGCTGTCAAGTACTTTTTGCGAGTTGCTGCAAATTTACGAAAATTAAGTCTAGTCTTGACAAACCTGGGGCGGGTGCGTTATAATTTACGAAAATTTTGGAAGATTTGGGAAAATAATTCTTGACACGCCGAGGTCGTGTCCGGCCCCCCGGAATTAAGTTGCGTTTATTTTCGACAATTGCTTAAAAAACATTTGACAAGGTACTTAACTCCACGTATAATACACGCATAAATTAAAAAAACAACCAAACATTTGAGGAATTTGACATGGCATACTGGATGAACGGCGTACTGCACGACCCTAAAGGCGAACTAACTAAGGCTCCTGAGCTACCTGATGTTGTAGCATTTAACATCGCTGATGGCTCTTTCGAGTTCTTCACTGAAGCACAGTTTGAGGCTCAGATTGAGCTGTGGAGAGAAGAGCTGTACGAAAATGGCCACACTGAGGACGACTGGGAGTTAGATGACGAGGAAGTTATCGATATGGTAAATGGTGACGAATTCTTTTGGGAATGGTTGCCAAAAGAGGTGAAATAGTTCTTGACAGAACACCCACAACCGCGTATAATACTTGTATTAAATCGACATTAACCAAATTTTTCGGGAGAAAAAAATATGACTGAAGTAAAAAGAACCCCTAACTACACTGACGAAATGGTCAACGCTATGGTAGCAGACTATCAAGATAACCCAACCAAAGACACAGTTGCAAAACTTGCTTCTGAGTTCAACAAAAGCACTCGCTCTATTGTTGCTAAGCTAGTACGCGAAGGCGTTTATGTTGCAGCTCCACGAGTAACTAAAACTGGTACTCCAGTAGTACGCAAAGCAGAGATTGTAGCTGAGATTCAGACTGAGCTTGGTGCTCAGGCAGGTTTCCCTACTCTTGAGAAGGCTTCTAAAGCTGATCTGCAGAACCTACTTGCTCTTATTCAGGCACGATAATGACAGTAGCTGAGCGATACAGTGGACTAGCGTGGTTTGTAGCCACGCTATTCTCCTTTCCTTTATTTATTATGCTATTAGGAGGCTAAGATGCCTAAGTACGAAATCGAATATAGAGTAGTAGAAATACATACCTACGAAGTAGATGCTCCTACTGAGGACGATGCTATTGATGCTTGTTGGGATCTAAGCCCTATTGATATAGCTATTGTAGGTGCTGAGGTAGTAGATATACAGACGATCTCACCTGTGCAAGAGGCACAGGAGCTGTTAGCAGAGATCAAGGAAGATGTGCAACAGTTGAAAACCGAACTAACTGACAAGGATTATTATGACCTGCGAGGAGAAAATGCAGACTGGTTAAGTGGTAAAGCGACCATAGGTACAGAAAAATAATTCTTGACGATTTGGTTAAATGTTAGTATAATATTGTTTTAAAGGCACTAAGATCAGCTTGGTACTCTCTGCAGCGAGAACGCCTCCACTGGTGTCTTTTCAAAAGTGAGGAAAGCAATGCCCTCACTAGTAAGTCCAGTACCAATGCTTGAGTGATCTGATTAACCTTTGGTGTTCTTTGATCTCGCGGAGCTACTGGCACTGCCTACCTAACAAGTGCAGTATAAAGTGTATGGTGTTAGGGGTCTGATAGTACCGATTCTATTTGGGTTTGTCTTAGGTAGGTATTTTGTTTATCCCATTCCCCGTAAAAAGCAAAACTGAGGTGCAGATATGTAGATCTGTGGATTGTATAGCGAGGCGGTCTATCTTTCACCCTAATTCCCTAGTAAGAATACTAAGCCACCTTCGGGTGGTTTTTTTATACCTCCATAAAATTTTTCTTGACATTTTTCTCAAGTACGAGTATAATATCTATATTAAATGGGAGAATAACTATGAAATATGAACTAAGTCAAGATCACAACACGGGTAACTGGTGGATTTGGCACGTTGAGGACTGCGGCTATCGCAGTATAGTACAAACTCTAAGTGCGGATCTAACAATTCGAGAAGCTAATGCATATATGGAAGCATATATAGCTAATGAAAGCAATGGAGAAAGTAAATGAGTAATATTTTAGAGTTTCCAAGTAACACAGTAGCGGCGGATGCCTTACGAAATAGTTTAGTACGTCAAATTGACGATTTAGATGATATCTATGATGTATTAGACGCATTACACTTAAAAATGCATGAGCTAGAGAAGCAATGTAGTGAGATGGAGTTATCCTATGACCAAGACCTGAGCAGGTATGCGGATAAGGTAGGCACTGAAAATGTAGAAGTACAGTTTCTAGGCTATACAAGTAGGCATATTGTGTCGATTGACGCAGATGGTGAGAACTTTACACTGACTATTCAAGAGGATATGTTTAATGAAGATTAAAGAAGATATGAGAGAAAAATGGGAAACTGGTTGGACAATATTTGATATTGCGGAACACTACCATACACCCGTAGAGAATGTAATGAGAATATTAGGCTTACCAGTGGAGAACCCGTTTAGCTATGAACTACACTAAGGAACAAACCGAGTATATTACTGTAAGATATAAAGATAGACCACAAATGGAAACAGTAGAGCATCTAGCAAATGAGCTAGGCAAGAGTACTAAATCAATAATTGGTAAACTCAGTAGGGAGGGAGTATATGAAAGAACAGTCTACACTAGCAAAAGTGGGGAGCTACCTGTCACAAAGAATGAGATATGTCATAGCATTGCTGAGAATCTGGGACTTGAAATTGAGCATCTGGCGGGTCTCGAGAAAGCTCCAAAAAGCACGCTTAAAGCTCTGGAAGCAGCAACGGGTGCACAGCGAGCCGTTTGACAAAAGTAAAATAAAGTATAATTCTAAAGATAACACTTGACCCCGCAACGGGTGCTCAACTAGCCTCCTCCCCTGGAGGCTTTTTTATACCTGTAATAATTCTAGAAAACAGAACGCAGGAAAGGACAATCTAGGACAAATTATGGAAAAGGAATACGGATTTAAATGATCGCGAAGCGGACAAAATTATGGTAAGTGTGGTAAATAAAAAACGAATTTTTAGCAGAATAATTACAGGTCATTGCGACCCTTTGCAGTGTATAGTAAATTATCATGGTCATTAGCAATTGATCATGTAATCGTTATGATTGATGTGCGTTTGAGTGGGGTTATTGCTAGTTTGAGACAACAACGTAATAATCTTATGGGTTTGGAGAGTGGAATCTCCTTTAATTCCGATTCCACTCCAATCGCATAAATATCACTATGTCCCTCACTAGCAGTTAGTTGTGAAGAATTGTAATTGATCTTAGTATCTATCAATTTAGGATATATTTTATCACACTTTTTGAAATCTGTAAAGGTCTAATTTTTGGGTAGGTGGGTTGACTTCCATGCTTTGAAAAAGTAGAAAAATGAAGCTGGCTTACAAAATTTATTTTCGAAGAGGGGTAGGATCAACGTATTCTTTACCATTCCAAACCTTGTTTCCCATCTCTACTATATAAAAGTTATCTTCTAAAAAAGTACCATGCTCAGCTTCATACTCAGATTTTGTAAGTATGGGTTGGCACCAGGCTGCTCTCTCATCACAGTTTTTCATCCACATCTGGTGTACGTAACCATTGTATCTCATTAGTATTTCACTCATTTCACCACCCTCGCAAAGATTTCTTTAATTTGGTCTACGCCCCATTCAGCAACGTAGCTGTTCTCTACTTCAGACATAAGTTGTTTGTCGTCTACTTCCTTATAGCCAAGTATCTGCTCTCCTAGATAGTTTTGATGAAAATCATCAGGCTCTTCACACGTCACAGTATCTTGACACCACTCAGGTTCATGGTGGTCAGGCTGTGCAACTAAGTATTTCATGTGATAAGTAGCTACGGTTTCAACGACAAAGTATTTCACTATGAACGCTCCATCTGACTGAGTTTAGTAATAGCAGCGTAAAATTCTTCTTGTACATCAAAGACAAAGGTTTTTGCAAGCCAGTTGTCATCATGTCCACGTCCGTTTACTCTGAGCACAAAACCATTTTCAACAATCTCAAATTCGTGCTTTTCATCTACTGTATTAAACTCATCAAACATAGTTGATTCTACTACATCAGTCATATTTTTCTCCTTTAAAGTATATATTGGGTTAGATCAGGTTCTTCGTAGTTCGGGCCTTTCATTACTTTACCATCTTCTCGATAAAGAGGACGACCATCTTCACCTAGCTTAGTCATGTTACTGCGGTGAACTTCATGAAAGCAATCGTCAAGATCAATGCCAAAGGCGTGACCAGCTCCGTATACAACGTAGAGTATGTCTGTAAGTGCATCTGCAATTTCAAGTAAACTACCTCTTCCAAGTCCATCTCTTAGCTCCTGTACTTCTTCTTCAATTAAATCGAGGCGTAATGCCGCGAGACTAGAATCAGGTCGAGTGGGTATATAAAGAACTTCTTGACCGAAGGCCTCCATAAAATCACCAACCTTTTCAAAATTACTAATATTCATACTGCTCATTTTTTTTCTTCCTATTTTCTTGTTTATGCGTATATTATACTCGCATTCACCATAGTTGTCAAGAAATTTTTATTTGTTTTAGTAGTTCTTTAGCTTCCTCTATAGGGTACTCATACAAAGAAAGGTTTTGTAGGCAATCATACATCATGCCCCACTCTCGTAATTTGCGATCAATTTGTACCTGAGTAAGAGGTTCTTCCAAAATCTGTACGGGTGCATCTCTCTTGCCAAAGACCTTCTCATAGTTTTCCCAGAACGCTTCTTTATTGCTAGTACGATCTCTATCGCCTTTACCACCGTGCGTTGCGTCGCTCATGTATCTTCTCCTTTATTGCTCTTTTTTCTTCATCTGTCATTATTATCCAGTCACGAATCTCGTCAATGGTACGATAGCAGCCTTTGCACTCCTCTGCTCCTTTCTTAAACTCACATACTTTTATACAAGGAGAGGGTTCTGTGCTTATTGGTCTAGGTCTCCCTCTTCTCATTATAGTTTTATTCCTAATATTACAAGTATTGCTATTAACAATACATTTGTAAAAAAGATACCTATTGCTAATATAGTGTGATACCATATCCATCTTGTTTTGTATGCGTTTTCAATTGTAAGCTCTGAAGGGTCTACATCGTCTTTCATAGCATCAAATACTTTAACTTTTTTGAACTTAAACCACTTCATTATTAATCCCACAAGTTTTCGTAATACTTACCAAATAGACGAAAGCCGTTACTAATGCGTTCCTGGTATACTTTCATACCTTCTATATCAACTTCGAGTGTATGGTTTGGCCCTTTTACCATTTTGCTAAAATCTGCTCCCATATCTTCCATCTCCCAGTCTGCCTTCCCAGAGTAAAACTGTTCTTGCCAGTCATCTTGAATCTTTGACTCAAAAGCATGAATCATCTCAGTAAGTACCCACTGCCAAGCGTCATGATGAAACTCATCAATCTCCCCGCGCTCACGCACAGGTACAGTTCCGATCAAGTGCTCGGGTCGATCTTCAAACTCTATAAAAGGAGAACCATTCGTAGTGTCACGAAGCTGAACTAGCAACGGGTGCGCTATGAGTGCGAGAGTATGATCCATTGACCAAGTATCCCAATCATCAATTTTTACAGAGATCTTTCGTTCTCCATCATCTTTATAATTACCAAGTTTTACTTTCATAATAAATTCGCCTTACCTTGTAAATAATTATCCTCAACTTCAGCATGGTACATTGTAACATAGAACGAAGTGCCATAGCTATTAATTTTTTCTTCAGGATAGTCGTGTTCAATATACCATTCTTTCTTTTGTTCCCACTCCCACAAGCCCCAGTTCTGAGGCGCAGGTCGAGGAAACCCATACTTCGACCCTTCTGGTGGATCAATCATTAATACTGTGTGTTTTCCCATAAATAATCTCCTTCTACGCCTCATGTTTTACCTTCCTGCATTCCAATAGTGCGTTTATACTATAACGAACCCCATATAGGTCGTCATCCAATTTAATAGAGAAAGCTAGCCAGGTCAATAATAGAATTCTTAAATATATCAACTATTAAGTTACCACATCAATATTTGTTCCCGAACTATGCGATCTTTCAAGTTCCGCTTGAGAGTTATATGAAACATAGTTAACTGCTTCTACAAAGGAAGCCCCTCTGTCTTGGAGGTGTTTCACTTGAGAAAAGACTAAGCTATCTTTTACAGGATATACTTTAGTATAGCTACTAACTACCTGTACCGCATTAACTGCATTAACGGAGTCAATCATAGACCTATTAACCCCCATCCGTGATTTGCTATTGCGTTGAGTATAATTGCTAAGCAAGTAAGCATATGTGTAAACCACCAGATGGTACGAATAACGGCAATAGTGTCTGCTTGCTTATCCGTTTCTCCAACTTTCTCTCCTAGGGACTTCGCCCATATTCTCCACCACATTCTAATTCTGCTCCAAGTTTTCAGCTTCATTACCAACTCCTAATAATATTCCACATAATAATGTAGGCACAGGCTAAGTTTGAGAGGACAATGAAAGTACGAATATACGAGATATAGTTCTCATTACTAGCATCGTATCCATCTTCTTCATCAAACGAGCCTAGTGCGTGCTTCCACAGTGTCCAAAACTTAGCCATAAAATCTCTCCTTATACCAGTCGTTAAATGCGTTAAAATCTTCTTCTAATTCAAACCTTACAGTATCACCATAGATGTCTGTAAAGTGCTTAATATCGTACCTCCATTGAAAGCAGTGATCTTTACACCACTGTGTTACTTCACTACGAAGGTCAGTATGGACATGGCTTTCAAAGTAGCTCGCCATCTTCCACTTGTTTTTATGATCTACAATCTCTTGAGGAGTCATTAGTCGTATGCCTCGATACAAAGAGATTCTTTACTGCTGAACCCGTATCCCATAGACTTCATAAACTGTTCTAGCACTTCTACCATGTCATCTCTTGACAAATCCTTCTGCATTACATCAATAGTAATCCGAGTATTGACAGATGTATGGTGTTCATAAGGGTTACATATTAGTTGTATGTAAGGTTTATCCAATGCGGGATGAGTCATTTTTTTCTACCTCTTTATTCATTTTATCATATTCATTTTTATTGTGTAAGATTATAGACCAAGATATAGCTATAAATAAAGCTACTAGAATAAGCCCTCCTAAAAAATCTAATACTTCCATCATTATACATTCTCCCATAATAGATCTGCGAGTATTACTTCATATGCGTAAGCCTCGACCTCCCAGGGCAGATCATCATACTTTATGGTATCACAGTTAATTCTTACATTATTGTGCTTCCATACGTTATCTACCATATTTATTTGTTCCCTGTAGAACTGTTTTGCGTGCACCAACTCATGTGCTATATTAGCCGCCATCTCATGTGGCTCATACGGAATTTCCTCTCCGTCTTCGTATATCCAATGAGTAGCGATACTAATAACAGACTCAATATCGTCACCTATGCAAAAACCGGCATGAGAGCCGTCTTTATCAACGAACTTCTTGACCTCGAAGTAGATGTCATAAGTTGCATCCTCAGGAAATAAGGACATGATACACTCATCAATAAAAGTGCTGTATTTGGATATGTCTCTGCCTTCAGTTTGTACGTTTATCATATGTTCTCCCAGTTAATATAGATATTATACGCCTGTTTAGGCAAGTTGTCAAGAACTATTTCAAGGGAAAAGGTTTCTCTGCCAGCTTTTGTTGTCGTTTTCTTTCTCGATTAACTGCTGCGGCTTTCTTTTTTTGTCGCTTGGTTGTTCTTTTTTCGTGGTATTCTTTTTCTCGGTAATCGAACAGCTTATTGCTGTCGGTAATTTTACGCTTGAAAATTCGTAGTGCTTGCTCAACGTTACCATTACGTACTTTAACATTCATAAATCATCCCTATCTCTAGTGAGAATCAAGAAAATTAAGATTGCAAAAACTATGGCTATCTGTGTATTATCTAGCATCATTTTTTAAACCTGTATCCTCTTTTTCTTAGATATGCAACCTGATTACGAATAGATTGCTCTGTTCGAGTAGGTAGCATATACATCATTGTTTCAATATCTTGGTAGAAGTAGTGAGTAGCAAGTATTTTGCGCTCTTCATCAGTCCAAGGCTTTCTTTTATATTTTTTCATGCGATTATTATATCCGAAAGCGGGTTGGTTGTCAAGAAATTTTTTTGAGGTCGCTCAAAAATTCTTCTTGACATTCTATGTAAAGTTAAGTATAATTCCCCCAAAAGAAAGTAAAAAATTTATTAGCATTGTAAAGATATTTCTTGACTATATCCTTATTTATGCGTATAATACTTATTCTGAAATGGAGAAACCAATTCACAAAGGGAGAATTTTTATGTTAGAATATGCTGTGTTTGCATTTTGTGTGATAGGGTGTGGAATGACCTGTCATGCTCTAGGCAAGCAAGAAGGTATTGAAGCAACTATCGAACACTTGGTAGATGAAGGACTGCTGCACTTAGATGAAGAATAAACTCGAAATAACTATAGAGTATGATGGTTGCGTCTCAGACCCTATCTATAAGGTGGAAGATGCATATACACTGTACATGAGAACCAGAGACAAGCGAGTAGCAGAGAGATGCTACAAAGATCTTAAATTAGAATATCAACGGGAAAAAGAAAATGCCAGCAAAGTTTAAAGAATCAGCAAAAATTTTGATTAGCCGTCAGGCGAAAACCTACAAGACGGTTCATTATTACCTACGCAACACTTCGGAAGAAGAGTTGGTATCAGCACTACTAAGTAGCAATACGAAGCCTAAGCACAAGCAAAAGTATCGTAATGAGCTTGTAAAGAGAGGTTTTGACCTTGGACTCATTAACCAGTAATGGATAGAGTACTTATTTACAGCAGAGACGGCTGTGTCTATTGTGACATGGCTATTGCTCTTGCGAAAAGTAAAAATATGGAAATGTCAGTACTAAAGTTAGGTACTGATTACAGCGTAGAAGAGTTTCAAGCTAAGTTCATCTACGCTAATACGGTTCCTCAGATTATATTAAACGGGGAACATATAGGTGGGTATCAAGACCTTAAAGACTTGGTATAGGTAAATTAGGCTCACCTTGGAGTAGCCTATAGAGGGGCTATTGCCCAAGTTCTATGGAGAACGAAGTGAGAAAAAGAGACGAGGCCGCTTGTGTAATATGCGCAGTGGTTACGACAATTGGTTGTTTAGCCTTGCCGTTTATAACAATATACGCCAGTGCAGGAATGTAATACTAAGGAGTAGAACATGAACAGAGAACAAGTACAGAAACAGTTAGCAGTAGATGAAGGAATAGTAAACGAAATATATCTTGATCATTTAGGCTACGCTACCTTTGGTATCGGGCACTTAATCACGGATAAAGATCCAGAACAAGGATATGACGTTGGAACACCTGTTAGTGAAGAGAGGGTCACAGAAGCCTTCCAAGCCGACCTTGACATTGCTATTGGAGAGTGCAAAGTTCTCTTTGATATGTGGGAAACTTATCCAGGGGAAGTTCAAGAGATACTCGTCAATATGATGTTTAATCTTGGGCGTCCCCGACTAAGTAAGTTTAAAAACTTCAAGAAAGCTGTTGATGCAGGAGACTGGAAAACAGCAGGGGTTGAAGGCAGAGATTCACTATGGCACAGACAAGTAGGGAATCGAGCAGAAAGACTTATGGTTAGAATGGAAAATGTCTAAACTATTGATGGGAATCATAGCAGCGATGGGTAGTGCAGGTTTTCTGTACTACCAGTTCGCTGTTGTGCCTATGAAAAATAAATTAGAAGAACAGACAGCAGTGATCATTGCCCAAGACCTGCGGGACCAAGAGCAGAAGGCTACAATTGCCGCAATCACACTGAATGCAGAGAAAACAGCAGTAGCTAATGCTGAAATGCAGAAACAGAATCAGCAGTACGAAGCTGAGATGTCTGAATACCTAGATATTTTTCGTAGACACAACCTTGCGAAGATAGCCAGTGCAAGACCTGGGCAGATACAAACTCAGGCAAATGCTAGAACAAAGGAGGTATTTGATGCAATTGAAGAAGTCAGTAATCGCATTAGCAATCCTAACCCTTAGTGGTTGTAGTTTGCTACAGCAACCTCCGAGACAGGTGGAAGTTATAAGTAAGCCCGTGCAAATAGATATTGTACAGCCTACTATGCCTCGACCTTTGAATCTCAAAGAACCCAAGTGGTACGTAGTTTCGGATAGAAAGATACCGAAAGAAGAGCGTACCTATATGGATAAGTTTGAGGAAGATATTAAAAAGAAGCATGGGGGAGACCTCGTGTTTGTCGCAATGACAGTTGCAGATTATGAGTTAATGGCTTATAATACACAAGAAATCAAAAGATACATCAGCCAATTGGGCGAAGTAATCGTATACTATAAAGAAATAACCGTAGCTAAAACAGAGGAAGAATAATGTACGATATGGAATTAAGCAAAAGTTCGCAAGAGCTTTTGGATAATGTACACCCTAAACTTGCAGAAGTAGTAAGAGAAGCAAGAGAGATAGGAGAGGTAGAGTTCGAAGTTGTAGAGGGGCAAAGAAGCCCAAAACTGGCCGAAGCAATGTATGATAAAGGTGCTAGCTTAAATGCCACCTCTTTACACAGCTACGGGGTAGCAGTATCTCTCTTAATATCTGTGTGCGGAATACCTTGTACTAATACTCGTGCATATGAAGAGATTGCAATGTGTATGAAGTATGCCGCCGAAAACGTAGGGGTTGGGATAAAATGGGGCGGCGCAAGACACCTTGACAACTTTTGCGAGTGGGAAGGAGAGGCAGATGATGCCTTATCAGAGTTCTGCACCATAATGCTAGAAAGATCAGGAACTATTCTTGATTTAGCTCCGGGGTACTTTGAATTAATTCTTGACTAATTTCACAAACTCTAGTATAATAGTTGTTCAATTTTACGGAGATTACCATGAAAAATCCAGTTGCTAAACACTTTAACAAGTTCAATCGGGCTTCAACTCATGTTGATCGTAAAAAACAATCTAAGCGCAATCCTGCTCTTGAGGGAACATACCAGTGCTATCTATGTGATGGCTATACTGACTGGCTTGCTCCTGACAGTAGGTGTAGTGATTGCACCCAATATACACCTGACAATATACGAGGGGAGTAATGAATACAGAAAAACTTCTTATTATCACTATGGAAGAGTGCGGTGAGCTTATTAGAGCTTGTTCAAAAATTTTACGTCACGGAGAGCAGACCAAACAATTAACAAATCTAAAAGAAGAATTAGCCGATGTTGTTACTATGCTTATTCTATTGCAGGAGTACTTCGAGATCTCTCAAGACGAGATGGTAGATTTAATAGATAAACGTATGACCAAAATGCAGGATAAAGACTATACATGAATTTATTCTATCTTGACAACGATCTCGACAAATGCGCAGAGTACCACGTAGACAAACATATTGTAAAGATGCCTCTAGAAGTAGCACAACTACTGTGTACAGCTATCTGGGTAGACGAGCATCTAGGTTTTGTACCGCGTGCTCTCAACAAAGAAGAGCGTGACCATCTTAACGCTCTCAAGAAAGAAATCAAGCATCTTCCTATGGAAGAACGGCCACTAACCCCTTATCTACCGATGATGTATAATCACCCTTGCACTATCTGGGTACGCTCATCTCTAGACAATTTTGAATGGACACACTGCTATGGCAACTCTCTCAATGATGAATATCATTATCGCTATGCGAAACAACACAAGTCGATTGTGGAAGTGGTTAACAAGCTACCAGAGCCACAAAATCTACCAAGACTCGGATTCACAGAGTTCGGACTAGCAATGCCTGACGAACTCAAAGACTACGACAACCCTATACAATCTTACAGAGATTACTATCACCTCGATAAAGCCACTTTTGCGGTGTGGTCTCATCGACCAAAACCCTCTTGGTGGAATGAGGACTATGCAGACTACGACAAAAGGATCACAGCAAAATGAGCCACGTAAAACTTATATCTAGATCTTCGTCTAATCTTTTAGATGATATTGCATATATGGCTAGAGTATCAAACCCTAGCAATCAATGGAATAAAGAAACAAATGAAAAACTAATTCGGTACCTCATTAAACACAAACACTGGTCTCCTTTTGAGATGGCTAGTGTTGCCATCGAGATCAATACGACTCGAGACATTGCACACCAGATAGTACGGCATCGAAGTTTTGCTTTTCAAGAGTTTAGTCAAAGATATGCTAATCCAGACGAACAGGGCTATCCATATGTAGTAAGACAAACCAGACTGCAAGATGAAAAGAATCGTCAGAACAGTATTGACACTGATGATAAACTCTTACACCAGCACTGGGTAGCACAGCAGAATAGAGTAATTGAGTCGGCTAGTGCAGCTTATCGATGGGCTATAGAAAATGGTATTGCAAAGGAGCAAGCTCGTGCGGTACTGCCAGAAGGTTTGACAAAGACTCGTTTATATATGCAAGGCACAGTGCGCTCTTGGATTCACTATATTGATGTACGAACTACTCCAGGCACACAAAAAGAACACATGACTATTGCACAGCAGTGTGCATATGTAATAGAGCCGTTCTTTCCTATGATACAGGAATTCGTACATGAGTGAGGGCAGAAAGTTTGACACTGAAAAACCGAAGATGCACCTTCTGCCTCCTAATACCATACTCGAAGTAGCAAAAGTATTAACCTTCGGGGCACAAAAGTACGATGAAGAGAACTGGCGTAAGCTAGAGAATGCCCAGAAGCGTTATACAAGTGGAGCATTACGGCACATATTCGCCCATATGGATGGCGAGTTACAAGATCCAGAAACAAATTATTCACATCTAGCACACGCTATTTGCTGCTTGATGTTTAAACTAGAGTTGGAGTTAGAGAATGGCAAGAACAACAGTAAAGAAAAAGAGTTACGAGAACTTATCGAATCAAAACATAGAGAAGGTGATAGCACTTCTAAACCCCAGTTCTTCGGAAAAACCTATAACAAAGAAAGAAGCCTGTGATATTCTAAATATAGCCTACAACACAACTAGGCTGAATAAGATTATCGAGGATTATGAGGACAGAAAAGCATATGTCAAGAAAAGAAAACAGTCTCTGCGGGGTCGTCCAGCGTCACGCGAAGAAATCGCTGAAGCGTGTGAAAGCTACCTCACAGGAGATACTATCTCAGATATTAGCAAGTCCCTCTTCAGAAGTCCATCCTTTGTACGAGCAATTCTTGAAAGGGTTGGAGTCCCACAAAGACCGTCAGGAAAAGACGAAAGACTGACGGCTCACTACTACCCAGATGAGTGTATGTCTGATGACTTTGCAGAAGGTGAGATTGCCTGGTCTGCTACCTATCATGCGGCAGTAGAAGTTAAAAACAGACTCACTACCGAGTTTCTAGCAAGTAAGAAAGGCATGACACAGTTTGATTATGAGAAAAAGTATGGCTGTCCTGCATACTCTATTTATGTTCGTCAGAAGGTAGAGAGCGAAGACACGTTCTTTTCAAATGTAGTAAAGGGCGGATTTTCCGCATATGCTCCTGCCTATGAGCTATGTAAGCTCGAACATTTGCGAGATTACGGAGTAAGAATCGAGAGGTTGTAAAAAATACTTCTTGACAAGATGGTTAAAATCCGCGTATAATATCTTTTCAAATTGAGTTGAAGGAAGAAAAAATGTCGGACAGATTCTATACTCAACAACTACAAACACTGGGTAATTGCCCAGGAAACAAAAACCCTAACAAGAGGACACGCAAAGTGGCTTGGGACGACGATAAAAAAGCACAAGCAGTATCAATGTACGAAGAAGCGGAACCAACTCCAGAGACCAGTATGGAGATTGTGAAAGATATCGCAGAAGAACTAGACGAATCACCTAATGGTGTTCGTATGATCTTAACAAAAGCTGGCGTTTATGTTAAGAAAACACCCGCCGCTAAATCTAGCGGAGGTACTACAGGCGGTAGTACTCGTGTATCTAAAGCAGCAGCTGCAGAAGCACTTATTGCCGCACTTGGAGATGCAGGTCAAGAAGTAGATGAAGAAATCATTGCTAAGTTGACTGGTAAAGCATCTCAGTATTTCACTAAAGTAATTCAAGCAATTAACGAAGGTTAAATACTAACCCTGCTAGTTTCGGCTAGCGGGGTATTCTTGTATCTAGCAAAAGCACCTCGCAGTAAGTAGATTCGCAATAAAAATTGCTGAATTACTACCAAGGAGCTAAAGTGAAAAAGCAAGAACTAGCACGTTTAGTGCATGACTATGGGGATGCCGTTATTACTTATCGTAGCGAACACTCCAAAAAGCTAAAGTACAATGTTTGTACTCTGGACTTCACAACTCCCTACATTCAGAAAAAGAAGAATAGAGCCAAGGAAACTGACAACACTCTTCTTTTCTTCTGTTGGGATACCGATTCATACCGATTACTCAGACCCGCGAATGTGTCTAGTGTAGTACCTTTGTCGTCTATTCTCAAGAATGAGGGTAGAAGATAATGGATTTACATCAGGCTCCAGAAGCATACTCTCGTGTAATACACTATGATGAAGTAAAACAAATACAGATAAGACTTACCATTAATACTTTTCGAGACGTAGAGTATATGCATTTGCGTAAATACTATATGGATTTCGAAGAAGAATGGAAACCCACACCCGAAGGAGTAGCAATGCCTCTTGATCTTTCTAACTCGAGAGAAATGTTCGCAGGTTTGATAGAGATATTATCTTTAGCAGAGTCTAAGAGTTTAATTGAAGAACACTTTTCAGATTTAATTCAGGATCTGTATAAATAGTTCTTGACAAACTTGCTTAAGTTCCGTATAATATACTTTCTTATTTAGGAGAATACCATGCAGAGCTTTTTAGATAGAATGAGTCAGTTGTACTATGAAGGTACTCCCGCTATCTCTGATGCGGAGTTTGACCTTCTAGCAGATAAGCACAACTACACTAAAGTGGGTTATTCTGTTACCGATGCTGTAAAGCACGCGTATCAGATGTATTCTCTTCAGAAGTGCTTTGACATCAATGATGCTCCTCTTCCTGTGGAAGAATGTATTAATACTCCTAAATTGGATGGTGCAGCAGTATCTTTGCTATACTGTGACGGCAACCTTATACTCGCCCTCACTCGGGGAGATGGTCTACAGGGTCGTGACATTACAGATAAGATGAGTCAGCTAGTTCCGACTGAGATCCCTGATACCGGTCTCATACAGATTACTGGCGAAGTTGTTGCTCCAAGTAGTGTACCTAACTCTCGTAATTTCGCTTCGGGGTCACTCGGTCTTAATGATCTTGCTGAGTTCAAAACTCGCCCCTTAGTGTTTGTAGCATACGATGCAACACCACATCAAGCCTCTAACTATGCTTGCTCTCTTGAGATCTTGCATAAGATGGGTCTAAACGTGGTTACTCGCTTTAAAGCAGACGCCTACCCTCAGGATGGTATTGTTTATCGTATGAAGTCAAATGCAAGGTACGATGCGTTAGGCCACACTTCTAAACACCCACGAGGTGCTTTTGCTCTGAAAGAGCAGGTATCTGGAGTGGAGACCGCACTGTTAGATGTAGTATGGCAGTTGGGTAAGAGCGGAGTTGTAAGTCCAGTGGCTATTCTCGACCCTGTGGTCGTGGGAGATGCTACGGTATCGAGAGCAACTCTGCACAATATTGAGTACATACGCGACCTTAATCTCGAAATAGGTTGTAAGGTAGAGGTTATCCGCTCTGGCGAGATCATACCTCGGATTGTCAGGAGATTAGATTGATTGCTACCTGCAAAAAAATAATTCTTGACAGAAACCTTAAAAGTCCGTATAATACTATTTCAATTTCAGAGGAATCACGATGACCATTATCGAAGCCCCAACAAACTGCCCTAGTTGTAGTTCGGTGTTCGAAAGTGTGAATCATCTTCTGTATTGTAGAAATCCACAATGTGGTGAGAAAGTTGCAAAACTCATCGAACACTTTGCAAAGACTTTGAAGATCAAAGGTCTCGGCCCTGCTACTATTGCTAAACTAGATATTGTCTCCCTAGAGGAACTTTATGATAGAAGCGTAGAAGATATTGCCGATTCCCTAGGCTCAGAGCGACTTGCTGTAAAGTTAGTAGATGAGTTGCAACGATCTCGCGGTGCTCCACTTAATGTGTTGCTACCTGCATTTAGTATACCTCTCATTGGTAAATCAGCATCGGAAAAGCTATCCAAAGTCTGCGAAGACATCGAAGATATAGACTACGATATATGCCGACAAGCTGGGCTTGGTGAGAAGTCTACGGCTAATTTGTGTGAATGGCTTGAGAATGAGTATTATCAAGTATCCTTACTACCTTTTAGCTTCAAGTTTGAAAAGACTCAAACAACAAACATAACCCACGGCACGGTTTGTATTAGTGGTAGACTAAAAAGTTACAAAACGAAAGCCGAGGCTCATAACAAACTACAAGAGCTTGGTTATGCGGTCAAGACTAGTTTGACCAAGGATGTCACCATCCTAGTAAACGAAAGCGGAGTTGAATCTGCTAAAACTAAGAAAGCCAGAGATGCTGGCGTTCAAATCATAACTAACCTTTTAGATTTTATTGGAGAATAATAAAATGGCACTACCTAAGTGGACTGAAGAGCGCACTAATGCTCTTACTGATTTTGTCGGTGGCGAAAGCCCCGTATCCCAAGCTACTGTTGCGGAAGCAGCTGTACAGCTTGAAACCTCTACTCGTTCCATCTCTAGCAAATTGCGCAAGATGGGTCATGACGTAGAGCTGGCTTCTGCCAGTGCTTCACGCGCATTTACCGATGCTCAAGAAGCTACCCTTGCAGCTTTTGTTTCTGACAACAGCGGCACTTATACTTATGCTGAAATCGCTTCTCACTTTGAAGATGGCGCATTCTCAGCCAAGTCAATCCAAGGCAAGATTTTGTCTATGGAATTAACTGGACACGTTAAGCCTGCTCCTAAAGTTGAAGCTGTACGCACGTACTCTGAAGCTGAAGAA
>NZGQ01000094.1 GCA_002689565.1 Methanobacteriota archaeon
ATACCGGGTACTTCTAGCTACTCACCGGGCTTTATGCAACAAGCATTTAGAGCTTCGGAGAGAACATTTTATGACGAGCAAGGCAACCCAGTTGTCGTGCCACAAAAGATTGCAGGACTATCTCCTGAACAATTAAAAGCCATTGGCTTATCAAGAGAAAAAATTGGCGTTCAAGAACCCTACATGCAAAAGGCGGAACAAGCTTTTGGTACAGGTATTGAAAGTTTATTCGGTGGTTTGGGTGAGTCTGAGCAAGCATTAAGAGAATATGCAGGTGCTGAGTACGATCCTAGTTCATACCAACAGTTCATGGACCCATACCAAGAAGAGGTTATTGACCAAGTACGCAAAGATATACTTGAAAGAGGAGCCATGGCTGACATATCAGCTAGAGCTTCTGACATCGCTAGAGGCGGTGAATCTGCCTTTGGATCAAGAGCTAGATTAGGTGCAGAAGAACGCACTGAAGCTCTCGGTAGAGGCTTAGGAGAAGCTTTAGGCGGACTTAGAAGCCAAGGCTTTCAACAAGCACAAAGATCAGCCATGGGAGAATTTGGTAGACAACAACAAGCTCAACAACAACTTGCTTCAGGACTTGGTTCTTTGGCAGGTGCAAGACAAGCAGGTCAGTTTGGTTTAGGTCAAGCTTACTCAGGTCTTGGTGGTCAAGCACAACAAGCTGCTCAAGCTGACATACAAAGACAACTAGGTTTAGGTCAAATGACACAAGGATTACAACAAGCACGATTGGATGCATCAAGACAAAATGCATTAATGCAACAACAAGCCCCAATGCAACAAATGCAATCATTGTTACCATTTGTACAAAGTGTCCCAGCAGGATTTAGTCAGGTTGGTACAACTTATGGAGTTCAACCATCAGCCTTGCAAACAGGCTTAGGAGTTGGATTATCAGCACTTGGTGGTTTGGGTAGCTTTATGAATCCACCACAATATAGAACATAAGGATAATGCCAATGAGCAGAACAGGTTTGTCATCGTTAATGGGTTACCAAGAGGGTGGCGATCCATCTTCTCCAACAACAGGAACTCCTACTGGCTTAGACGCACTAGCTAGTCTTATGACCCCAAAAACTTTTGATTTTGATGCTAGCGTTGAAAAGTATGAAGATAGGCTTTCGCCATTTATAAACCAACAGCCTCCAGTAACAGGATATGAAGCTGCTTCTCTTGTTGGCTCAAACATACTTGCACAACAGGCAGAAAAATTTCCATCTTTAGGTCGAGGCGTTGGAATGGGCTTTCAAGCGTTAAGTGCCGAAATAAAAAAACGCAGAGAATCTAAAAGAAAAGAAAAACAAGCTGTAGCAATGAAAGCTATCGAAATGGCATCAGAAGACGAGCAATCAGCGAAAAAGTTTTTAAATGACTACTCGTTAAAATTAATTGATTTGGCTAACAAAGAAATACCAAGAGTAACATTGCAATATCAAGACGAATCAGGTGAAAAAATAGAACAAACCTTTTATCACAATGATCCGCAGGTCAGTGCAATACTTGCAAATGGTGGTGTGGAAATCAAATCACCACAAAGCGTGACTAACATTGACATGGGTAATGCCAGTGATCTTGATAAAGAAAGAGCAAAAAATATAGCCAAAACAGAACAAACTTGGCAAGTCGAAGCCGATGGAGCAACTGGGGTGAGAGATCAAATTCTGTACGCTAGATCAGTAGCAGAAGAGTTGGGTCCTGATGGTTTTGGTCCTGTAGAACAATTCACCGCACCCATAAGAACTGCTTTGGTTGATTTGGGTTTTGGTAATATTATTGATATAAGCAAGCTATCTGATCAACAATTGCTAGGACAGCTTGGTACAAGTTTTGCTATGGCTTTGGTTGGTAAAACCAAGGGTGCTATTTCAAACAGAGAAATGGACATGTTCTTAAGAGCATCACCTACATTGGGTGCAACCTACGAAGGTTTTATGAAAATGTTAACTTACCTAGATAGGATTGCAGAAAGATCAGAAAAATTTAACGAACAGTGGAATCAAAAATCTATAGAGTTAGCAAAAGCAAATGCATCAATTGCTGAGATACAAGGAGCTTTAGCTTCATTCAAATCAGAGTTTAGGGGTGCAAACCCTCTTTTTGACGAACAAGAGTTTGCAGAATTAGAGTCCATCAAAGATGACAAAAACTACAGCGAAGTAAACAAAGGCTATACAAGTGTAACTGCACAACGGGCTGTCAATAATCAGCTTAATGACAGAGCTTCAAAAATAATTGAAGACATTGAGAATGATGACAGTTTAAGTGCAACGCAAAAAGCACAAAAAATTAGAGAAATACAAAACATTTTAGGTACATAATTATGTCTGATAAATATGATGCAGAGATAGAAAGCCTAAGAAATTTAGCCAACAAACAACAAGACCTAGAAACTGAGTATGTAACAAAGAAAACAAGAGCCAACATGTTCTTTGACGATGATGCAAAGATTGATTACTTAGCATCTTTAAGATTTCCTGATGACCCATTGGCATCATATCGATATCAGTTTGTAGACGGTGAGTTAGTCTACAGAAACGATGACGGCACTTTAGAAAAAGAATTTGTCTCGCCAACTGATGTTGGGGTGTTTGGTGAATATGTGAAGCCAAATTTAGTTCCTGCGACCACATTTATGGCTGATGTTGTCGGTGGTATAGAAGGAGCAAAAAGGGGATTTCAAAGAGGCTTAACACAAGCAGTTACATCTCCTGCTAAACACCCTTTAGCACAACTTGGCATAGTTTTGGGCAACACCGCAATGGGTGGCTTTGCAGGCAATGTGGTTGTCGGTGGTGTGGCTAGGGGTGGTAGAGAGTTGATGATAGATCAATTTTACAACATGCCTCCTGAAGAATTAGTAGCCGCAGGTAAAGACCTTTTAATTTCAAGTGGCTTTTCAGCCATACCTTTTGGTGTTGGCAAGACAAGGCAAGTATTTAATAAATTTGTTGGTAGAAAAGATGCTTTGCAAAAAATTATGAATTTGCGATTAAATCAAGCTGACACCATAGCCGAAGCAAAAAAACTGGGCATTGATTTAACTCCTGCTGAGGCAGATGTGTTGGCAACTAAAGCTCAAAACATACAATACTTTCTTACACGACAGCCTGAGTCTGACAAAATATATAATTTTTACAACTCAAGAGCCAGTCAAGTAAGAGAAGCTATTGAAGTTTTTGCATCTGAAATCGGATCAGGTAAAGGCGGTGATATAGGAAGAAGGGTTCAAGAAGCATCTAAAAAAGCCATAGACGAGCTAGCCAAAAGAAGAAAGGTGCGTGCAGGTAAAATTTACGACACAATTAAAAATTCTGACGAGCCATTTCAAATAAACACAAATGAAATTATAGAAAAAATAAACGCAAAGCTTGCTGATCCAAAGCTAGACCCTAATGAAGTAGAGGCTATTACTAAATTTAAAGATTTATTATTTGATGCAAACGGTGAGGTTATAACTGACCTTATGGCTATACATGGTAGACGAGCAGGATCAATTAATGATCTGATTACTAATACAGGTGGATACGCACAAAAAGTTATTATTAATCTTAAAGATGATATGACTTCTTTGATGGATGAAGCAACTCCATTATACAATCTTGCAAGAAGAGTATATGACCCATCGAGAGGACCATTGCAACTGGTAGAAAAGAGTGCAATTGGCAGAATGTCGAAACTTATAAGAGATGAGCAATCTGCAAAAGCCTTGCAAACATTCTTTAATCCAAATGTTTCTGCTCAATCTTTAAGAAACTCTAAAAGAATATTACAAGCAGTCGACCCTGTGGTTTTTCAAGATGTAAAAAAAGAATTTCTATTACAACAGTTGGATAAAGTTACTAAAGAAGCTTTATTAGAAAAAGGTTTGCCACAATTCAAAAACTATTTCTTGCAAGGCAACACCAAGAAAATGATGGAAGAAATATTGGAGCCTGAAGAGTTTGATAACTTTTACAAGCTTGTGGATATTATGAACAAATCATTTTCAGTCGCCAAATCAGGCTCCCCAACAAAACCGTTAATGATAATGGAAAAAGAACTAGTTGATGAGGCACAGGGGATTGGTTCTAAGTCTTTAGGTCTATTGCTTTCTGCCATAAGGTTACCGGGCAGATTGGTTACAGGTACTTTTGGTGATGATGTTATGAAAAGAATAGCAATGACACAGGCTGATACATACTACCGTGCATTGACTGATGCTTTATTTGATCCTGATGCTGTAAATACTATAAACAAAGCTTATGATTACTTTGCTCCGCTTGAGTTTGGTATTAAGCAAACAATGACAAGAGGTGGTGCAGAAGCTGTGGAAGGTGTGACTGAGCCACAAGAACAGCCATACGAAGGTCAAGCTTTTGAAAGAGAGGTGGAGAGAAGAGACAACCTTAGCTCACAACTAGACTCAGCATTGCAAAGTTTCCAACCATCAAACATCCCACTGGTTCCACCTGCTACTGCTGTTAGACCACAGGATATGTTATCTGAAACGATCTTACCTAATCCAAAAGACCGAGAGTTGGCTGAACGCCTAGCTATGGGTTCTTCGGGAATTGGCTCTTTAGCTTAGATTAAAGCTGATCTACATCAAACTGAACATTCATTGTATTCCCATAAAACTTAGAAGTTTGTACTCCTAGGTTTATAAAATACTCAGCCATCTTTCTTGGGCATTTATTTTTCGCACTAGCAAGTGCAAATAATTGATCAGACAAATGCTTATCAATGGCTATAGGGGTAATGTCCTGTTCAACTCTTTGTGAGCCTTTTATTTGTTTGACAATATCTTTAGGAAAATGTCCTGCTAACATAATTGTCTCCTAGTTATACAGCTTCCCCCTCTTGCTGTTGCATTACTTTTTTGTGATTGGTCTCCACCATTAAACGGATTTGATCAATCTTCTTTCTTCTTTCTAAAGAACAAATCTCTTGCAATAACTCGTAGGTTGCTAGATCGACTGTCAAGGTTCTGTAGCCCTTGTTGTAGTCACCCATATCAATCTCCTTTATGTACTTAAAAATGAATTGTAACTGATTATAATACATTTGAACACAATATTAACACTTTATTAGCATATAAAAAAACATCAATAAAAGTGTTGAAAAGTGTTGTAATCTTTAATCAGTTTGCTATTATATGTGTGTAGGAAATGATTTCTACACATTGGAGAAAAGATATGAGAAACGAAAAATTAACAATAGCACTAGGCGAAGGCTCTAAAATGTTTACTCTTAGAGCTACCTATAAGTATGTAGATGGTTGGGGTAATATGTATGAGTCAAGCTATCATATACAAAATCTAAGCATTGACCCTGCACAAGCTCAAGAAAAAGCTAGAGCTTATGCTGAAAAAAGAGATATGCCCTTAATGGACACATCATGGGTCTTTGATGTCAATACATTTGATATTGAGAGAAAAAGCAAAGAAGAGCTTGCTCGTCTTAAGGCTGAGAAAGAAAAAAGAATTGCTAGAGCAAAAGAGATTAGTGCCAAGATACAAATGAATTATCACACTCTTATGTGGGGTTACTTTATGGCTCAGTCATGCAGAAAGTTTGATGACTTACAAAAAGTAGCTAATGTTGCTGAACTAGATACAGAAAACAGGGTTACTATCACTGGCGAGCTTGTTCATGAGAAAGAGTATTACAGTGATTGGGGTTGTGTGCTTAAAGGTATCTTTCTTCTTGAGACTGGTCAAAAAGTTTTTGGCTCAGTTCCTAGTATGAAAGATCAGCCAGTTAACATTGGCGATGTAATACAGTTTGATGCAAAGATAGAAAAGCCAAAAGACTTTGATGGCACATTCTACTTTTTCAAAAGACCAACCAAAGCAAAATTTATTAGCCAAGTTAAGGAGGTAGCGTAATGGAATTTTTAGTAGTATGGAACGAAGAGGCTTATGGCGATGTTGAGCCAAGAACTGTAAACATGCAAGAGTTTGTCGATGATGGCATCGAGGGTGACTGGGGTATAGAAGAAGATGAGGATGGCGAGTTTACTCTTGAGCATCTTGAAAACCTTAAGGTCGGTGACTCACATACAACCTACGGTCCTTGGGGATGGAGTGTAAAATTTACAAGAATAGCCAATGTGCATTATCCGTCTTATCCTAATGTATCGGGATAAAGTGTTCACAAGTGTTGACATTCAATGCTTGTGAGAGTAAATTTAAGTTTGTTCATTTAAACAAGGAGAATCAAAATGGCAAGAACAAGAAGAGAAGAGACTTACGATCAGATGATTGCAAGATATAGAAAGGACCTTGGAGAGGATATCCATGAGACATACACAGGGCGTTGTGTCCTTGGTGATCATGGTGAGTTCACATCTACCTTTGAAGGATTCCTTAATAACCCCATAGGTTGCAATGCTTGTATACAAAAAGGCATGATCACTTGGGACAGAGACTTCAATGAAGCATTAGTTTGGGAGGCAATAAAAAAAGTTATTGCAGATAAAAATAAACCTAAAGTAGAGGAGGCAGAAAGTGACACAGTATAAAGATGTTGTAGAAAAGCAAAATCAAAAGCTCAAAGAAGAGAAAGACGCAAACACAATTACAGAGCTTGGTTGGCAAAGAGAAGAGGTGGGCAAAGCCAGTGTGATCAGACACAAAAGATATCGAGATAGAGTAGAATATGAATATTCTGACAAACGCAAAAAGCCACACACAGAATGGAGATAAATTATCCATGCGGTTGGTTTGACGCAGAACAATTACCAAAGGAAGACGATGAGTAAAACAATACAAGATTACAAGGGTAACTTTTATGACGATGTTACTGGACAATTTTATAAGTGGTCAGAGTTTATGAAGCTATTAAGAGAAAGAAACGAGGGGGAGAAAAAGGATGGTGCCAAGAAATAAACCTATAAGCTTTGAGCAGGCTTTGTATGCTTACAAATGTCATTACCAAGACATGTACAACATGAGTAATGTGGAGATGCCCGATATTGTATCTTCATATGTGGATGCAAAAGGCGGTTGGTTTTTAAGAACCCACAACGATGAGAAATTAGCTCATGTATTAAAGTCGGGTTATGTTAAACTAAACTATTAAGAGAGGACCCTAAATGTTATTTAAAAAGAAAGACGATATCTTGTTGAACACTAGCAAGATGACAGCCAGTGAAGTGATAGAAACTTACGCTAGGCTCAACCTGTTTCAAAAGGCAGGACTGCTTAGGCTATTGGTTAGAGATGTGATCTTTGAACACAATGATGAACAGATCAGTGGACTGGAGTTCAACAGCATTGAGGTAGACGGAGCTATTATTACAGCTAAGTCAGAAGACTAAATAAGTGTTGAAAAGTGTTGTAATTATCCTGTAATTTGCTATTATAGGTATGTAGGAAATAGTTCTTACACATTGGAGAAAAAATATGAATAAAGTATTTAAAATGGAACCAAGCTTTGCTGAAGATTTTGTATATGGCAATGACGAGTTTGAAATCCGTGTAACAGATGAGGGTGATAAGTTGGAGATTTGGAAAGTTGGTTATGAAGATGGTAATTGTATTGGGTATGTAGATTTGGTTGCTGAGTTTGATTTAGAGCAGATGAAATAATAATCAACACTCACCATATTAAAAGGAGCTTAGGCTCCTTTTTTTGTGGCTACAAGCGGTTGGGTATTTTGGCAACCCTTTTCATGGTCATGAACTTCCACAGTTCGGGTATAGGTCTTAGATCGTTATAACCCATAGCAACACTAGGACCGCTACCAAAATCTACATCTTGAGCTTTCTCTAAAAATTCTTTTCTACCTATCCACCCTGCAACCATAACTGAATCGGGTATGTCGTGTGGTGTTACAAGAATGGCTACATCAGCCTTAAAGTATTTCTTTTGTTTAAATAACAAATGCCCTGCTTGGGTAAAGGTAGCCTTCACATCAAAGGACACATCGTTGTCCCACATGTCAATGTTCATATCAATGCCACCCTTATGAATGTCGTGATCTATCTGAAAGATTCTAGCCACAGCTAACTCACCTTTCACACCCAAGAGATCAATGTCGTGATCGGTGCGAGACTTATCTCTTCTTTGATTCGCAACGCCACTGGCTCTTGCCAACTGCCAACGCAAAGATGCCGCTTGTTCGCATTCTGATAAATCCTGTCTTGAAAATCTTACTATCATAATAATCCTTTTTTCTTTTTGTAACTGTGAATGCCAACCCTAAACATGGTTCTAGCTGTGTCATTCGGTAAGTCGTGATATGCCAAGTTTAATAACCTGTTTGAAAGCATGTACATACGCTGAGGCAACCACGCCACTGCAAGGTGGGTGATTGTCTCAATGCGTTTGTCCTCAAAGCCATATTCTCGTAAAAAGTCCTCTCTTTCTTTTTGAGTGTTAAACTCTGAAGCTTTACCTGCCCAGTAAATATGATCGTGAATGGGGCGAGGTAAACTTTTAGCCAATTACAAATCTGTAAGTTTGATTGGCACAATTTGATTGTGTAAATTGTATGGGGTGTAGATACCTGTTTGCTCACACTTCAACAATAAGTCTAGTGCTTGTTCATTTAGGGATCGACCATACTCAACAGCCTCAGGCTCCAACTCATAAACCACATATGGATATGGATGAGTCTTTTCTATTGCAAGAAACTGAAACCTATCAACCTCAGTCAGACCTACATTTTTAGCGGCATCAAGATAGAAAGCCGCTTGCTGATGATAGCCAAATGTTTTGACTGAATGTTTAAAGCCTCTTGGTGAAGCGTCACGACAGGTTTTAAGATCAATGATCACATTGTCTTGCAACATATCGAAACGAGCTTTACACAAATGCCCAAAGTAATCGAAGACCACTGATAGCTCAGTCTTGTCCTCGCCTCTTGGTTTGAATGCATCAAGAACCTCACAACGAGCTACACAAGTGTCATACAAGTCTTGTGAGACAACGCTACGATTGCCAACAGAAGAAAGAAAGTCTGCATACTCTTCTTTGCCTGCCTTGGTTCTTTTGTCAACCTTAGGTGCTATGACGAACTCATCGTCAAACACATGAGGTTCTAAAAATAAACAATGTTGCAATCTACCCTCAACAAAGAATGAAGCCTCGCTGTCAGGCTTCTCTTCGTATTTATATTTATAAGGGTCTTTCATGATGGCTGAGAGATCGTGTGATCTAAAAGCACCAAGATCATTGTATTCGGGGAAAGGCATGTCGTCATACACTCCCTCTTCGTAGACCACGATATCAAAGCGTGGTTCAAAATCTATTACATCACCCATGGTATAAAAGGGGGGCTACTAAATCTATTTGTTATGGAGAATCAAATATGAAATATATATCATGACCTAGTAGCCCAAACCGTTAAAACGGGATTTGGTCCTCGATTGATTTCTTGTCATCAGCCAAGTTATCAAGAGAAGAAAACTCTGTTGACTCTTCTTTTTGTAGTTTAGCACTTTCAGCTTTATTAGATGCTACCACCTCAAAAGATTCATCAATCTTATTTTGTACCCATTCAGGTAAATTTACAAACACATCGCACATATCTTTGTTGTCTTTAGCATACTCATCGACATCAAAAGCTATCTGCTCATTGGTTGTTGCAACTTTCTTAACACCACCTTCAGGGTGATAGACAGCCGTTACTTTAGGATTACCACCTGAAGTATATTCAACTTCAAGCTCACATGTGCATCCTAAGATGTTGGTTAAATCAAAACCTTTAAGCTCATCATCGGTAAACTTTTTGTTACGCCATGAACATAAATGTAGAAACAAAGCAGACTTCTCATTAAGAGACAGTGTGTATTGTTTCATGATTGAGAAAGGTTTGCCGTCTGACATCTTCTCATCTAGTTCCCAGTATAAGAAGACACTGTGACGCTTCTTGGTTTCACCTTCATAGGTTTCGTTGTGTGTTCCCACATCAACAATTCTATAACAGGTTGCTTTATATCTACCCTTGGCAATGGTCTCAAAGTTACCGCTACCGCTATCGCTTATTGTTAAAGCCATATTTTTTCTCCTCAATAAAAATAATTATTGTTTATTTATTCCAAACAAAGTATATTGTAAGGTATTCAACACAACATAATATAGAAGTTTCACAGAGAGGGCAAGTATGGGGATCAAAAATATTAAAGGCGGAGGCAAGGAATACGACAAACCCTTGACCATGGAGTCAATGGGTAAGTTTACAGAGTTCTTAAAACAACATGGATTTGAACCTAAGAATGAAACACTGGAACCTAATCCCGAAAAACCACAAAGAGCATATACCAGTGTCAATGGCAAAAGAGCTATGTCAGGTTACTATGCTTACTATGATAACTTTGGGACACCTATTGGTTTTGCCTCTGATTATCGAACAGGACAAACTCATAACTTTAAATTATCTTCACGGAAATCTTCCGAGGTCAACTACGAAGCACTGGAGAAATTTAGAGAACAAGCAAGACAAGACCAAGAACAGAAACATTTAAAGGTCGCAAAGAAAGCCAAAATGATTTGGGATGCAGGCAAACCCTGTGACTCACATCCATACCTAGATTCTAAAAATGTACGCTCACACAACTTGAGAGAGCATAATGGCAAGCTCTTGATACCCATCATTGATGAGAAAGGCAAGATGTGGTCGTTGCAGACGATCATGCCTGATGGATCAAAACGATTTCTTTCGGGTGGTCGAACAGGTGGTTGTTTCTTTTTAATAGGCACACATTTAATAAAGGAAACAAAGAAGATAGGATTCGGTGAAGGTTACGCAACTTGTGCAACGATCTTTGAAGATCAAAACATTCCCATGGTAGTTTGTTTCAACGCAGGTAACTTGTTGTCTATTAATACCAAGTTCATGGAATCCATTCCAAACAAAGAGTTTATTATTTATGCAGACAATGATGCCAATGGTATTGGTGAGAAGAAAGCAATAGAAGCCGCTCAACAATCAAATGCTGAAGTAGTTATGCCAACAGAAGAGGGCATGGACTTCAACGATCAAAAAGCAGTCACTGGTGAGATCATTACCAAGAAGGTGGATGTTCCTGACTTAGTAGAGTTTGAAAAAACCACGCAAGGTCGAATCATGGCTACCACAGATAACTATCATGCACTCATGAAGACTTATGACATTGAATGTTATTACGATGTTATTAAAAAACGCATCGAGATAGAGATACCTAACTTCAAACCTATAGCAGATTTAAAAGATGAAGCACACTTAGTTGAATTAGAAAACTTGTGCATCAAGAATTTTGTACCCCATCAAAGAGTCCGTGATGCGATGAAAATCATCGCCCAAGAACACAATCCTGTTGCCCGTTGGATTGATAGTAAGCCTTGGGATGGTGTGTCTCGTATCACGGATTTCTGCGATACCGTCACAGCAGAGGATGACAGACTCAAACACATGCTGATGAGAAAGTGGTTGCTATCTTGTGTAGCGGCGGCTTTTGAAGTTGACGGTGTATCGCTAGAAGGCTTGTTGGTCTTCCAAGGCAAGCAAGGACTAGGTAAAACGCTTTGGTTCAAACGCTTGGCTGAGTTCAACAAAGGTTGGTTACTCGAAGGTGCTACCCTTGATCCAAAAGATAAAGATAGCGTGAAGAAAGCTGTTAGTCATTGGATTGTAGAACTAGGAGAGTTAGAGTCTACCTTTAAGAAAGCAGACATCAACCAACTCAAAGCTTTCATTACTTCTAAGTCTGATGAGATGCGATTGCCATATGATCGAACCTTTACCAATTATCAAAGACGCACAGCATTCTTTGCGTCAGTCAACGAACCCGAATTCCTCATGGATGGTAGTGGTAATAGACGCTTTTGGTGTTTAAAAGTCACAGACATCAATCCGCATCATGGGATTGACATGCAACAAATGTGGGCAGAGGTAAAGTCTACGCTTTATAAACAAGGAGAAAAGAACTGGTACCTAACGAAAGAAGAGAGAGAACTCTTACAAGAATCCAACGAAGGATTTAGAACGCAGGGTGCAGTCGAAGACTTACTCATGCAACATGTAGACTTCAAGCCACTGGATTCAGAGAAGAAGCCATGGCAACTCACCGCTATGCTTAGAGCTTTAGGCATACGCAACCCAAGAAACATAGACTTTAAAGACGCATCAAGAGTGCTTACTGAGTTTGGCATTGAACCTAGAAAAACCAATGGTAAGAAAGTGTATGATGTTAGCTTGATAGATTTACCCACAGAGAGTACCGATGAACCCCTTGCATTCTAGCGATGATAGTGGGCAACCTTGGGCATCAATCGTTGTCTCTGAGTATTTTACGCACGATTTTTTTTGACACATGAGATACGAGGCATTCACAGACGTATTCACAGACGAGTTTAAGAGCTTCACCTCAAGGATGTGGCTAGACTATTGTGATGAGACAAGCTCACCCTACGCCAAGAGAAGAGATTATGCAGGGTATGTGAAAAAGAACTTCAAGTGGTTAGTCAGGGAATTCAACAAACGCAATGGCAAAGAGGAACTCAACATTAAATGAAGACATCAAGTGCAAAAGCAAAAGGTAGGAAGTTACAACAATGGGTAGTAACTAAGCTCATAGAGATACTCAAGTTAGATGCAGAAGACATAGAGAGCAGGCCCATGGGTAGCCAAGGTGAAGATGTCATACTCGGTAAGCAATC
>NZGQ01000007.1 GCA_002689565.1 Methanobacteriota archaeon
ATGATCACTTAACGTCGAATCATCAAGACCCGCTAAACACGATTGCCCTACCGCTAGTGCAGCTGACTTGTCAGATGGTGTGCAAGCTAGCCAAAGCAAAGACATCAAAGGCTGTACTGCTGGCCTATGAAGTAACGTCCCTTGTTTATCAGCTGTCGCTGGAATACCATGCTCCTCGAGAACATTTAGTATGTCTGGAATCCTACTTCTTGACGACACTAGTATCATGATATCTTCTGGCAAAATTTTGTGCTTTGGCCCTTCGACGGTACGCCAAGTATCTTTTTCGCAATCCTTAACCCTAGCTTCCTGGCCATTCAGTAGAGCCATCAAACGTTTTGCAAGCAATTGGTTTGCGAGTTCTCTATTACTAGATTCACTATTCTCAAAAGGATTAATCGGTATCATAAGGTCCTGAGGTATCTCTCCTACCTCCGATTTAGTTGGTAAGATCCATTCAATACTGGGCTCAATTTCTGATTCTCTACTAGAGAACAAGTCTTGTGCTTCTGCATGCCATGGCCCTGGAAGGGTTTGATGGCGGTTAGAAAAAGTGTCTTGAAAAATGTAATTCATGCTGTTGATCAGATTTGGTAAAGATCTGTGATTGGTTCGCATTTCAATATGTCCTTGAGAACGTTTTAGGAATGTTTCATTCTCTACTGAATGGCCTCCTTCACTTGATTTAAACGAAACCCATTTTTCTCTTTTTGAATCTTCAGAAACAATCTTACTAGAACGAATGAATCCTGTCTTTTCATCACCTTTCCCTGGAATCGGACGGGGGTCCCTTGCATGATCTAATTTCTTTAAATCGTTCAAACGGTGCTCATGAGCATCCTCTGTTGCGTTTATTGAACGGACCAACTTGACGGCTTTTCGCATTACAGAAAGTTCAGCTTGTCTGAATCGATAAATGGATTGTTTCATGTCGCCGACAATGCAAATTGTAGGGTCCCACTCTCCAGCAGGAGGTCTGAGATCTTCAGACTCTAGATGGCGACGGCCCCACAATCTGGCTAGAAGTCTGAAATGTTGGGGGTTTGTATCTTGGTATTCGTCGATAATGAATGCTCTGAATCCACGCCTTATTTCTCGAAGTATGGTGATTCTTCTCATCAAATCTTCTTTGACTTCTGAGTTGGCTCCACAAGCTGTTATCGCTTTAGTGAGATGATTATCTAGCCACGGTTCATCTCCAATTGAATCTAGTGCGATAATTACACTCTCAGGATACCATTTTCTACAGACACTTGGACATCTAGCAAGTAACAAATCCTCAGCGTAGCGATGCATGTCATCGTAATCTGCCACGCCTTCTAACGATTTTAATCGAGTTAGTATTTCTTGTACCCCATTATTAACTGTGAATAAATCCTGAATCACTTCAATTTCTAGTTCTGTTGTCAATTGCATTGCACGACCTGGCGGCAATTCGGGCAAAACGGTTCCGAGTCTCGGAGGATGAGCGTATTGCCCATCAATTGGAGTTGGTTCGGAGATTAAAGGATTGAGAAGATAAGAGGAACGCCCAATATTCCTCAGTAACAAGGCATCTGAATTGTTCATCAGATTGCGAATTTCTACTGAAATCACTTCTGCATTGTCTGATATGATTTGTTTGACTTGGGCATCCATTGCTTTGTTTGCTGTTTTCGACAATATACCAGAAGGCCAACCTCTTGATTTAGGAGGGCGAGAACTTGATAATGCTTTGCAGTTTATCTTGTCTAAATTATCTGCAGAAGCGATGGCTTGGGAAACTAACCAAATCCATTGTAAACGCCAAATACTGTCTTCTGAATCGATTGTACACAAATACTGAACATATCTGAAACGAGTCATCCCCTGGATATTATCGGCACCTATGATGAAGTGCCCTCCTCCATCTAGCCAATTGTCTACCCATTCTTCTATCAACTTACGGAAATCATTGTACCATTGGTCCAAGCTTTCTTCTGTAGGATTCAAAAATAGGTGATCTAAATCTTGCACAGAGATATTTTTCCCTTTATCTCCAAGTGAGTTTGCCGCTTCTTCGACAAACAAAGAGCGTTTCATCAGCCCTCTTATCACAGTCGAAGATGCACTTTGCCCCCCCAGCCTTACAGATAAACGATCTCTTGCTTGTAAGAAGGACTCTATGTCGCCAGTCATTCCAACTTCTATTCCATCTATTCCTTTCTGTAATCTCCATGCTGTGCGGATTGCTTTTTCACGGAGCAGAATACTGACTTCTTCTTCAACTTGTTCGGTTGCAGGCTTATCTGACACTAAACCAATCCAAGGAGATACTATTGAAGATAAAAATGAGTCAATTGTTGAAATTGGCGCATCTTCCATTAGAGAGAGTAGCATCTCTACGTCTCCTTGATCTGATATCCTTGTATCATGAACTACGTTTTCACCCTCTTCTGCTGATGATTGTGCCCTCAAGGAAGAAATCAATCCCCTGATTCTTCCTTTCAATTCTGCTGCTGCCTTTCTGGTGAAAGTTATTGCAACCGTTTCCGTTGGTAGAAGGCCTTGCCAATCTTTGATCGAAGTTCTTTCTCTAGCAGGACAACGTATTGCGCCCATACCCTTGATTGGCACTCGAGCTGCAGGAGGGAGCAAGCGTGTTGCTCTTTGGTTTTGAGATAGGATGTGTTGTACATATCGATGAGCCATAACTGTGGTTTTTCCAGTGCCTGCTCCTGCATCCAAAGCAATGTGTCGGTCTATGTCAAGACCTAGTTTTTGTGAGTGGTTTAATTTCATTACCAGCCACCTCTCTTCAAGCCGCCACATGCATCAATCGTTGAACAGTTACAAGGGATTTTACCAGCTTTGGCATTTTCAATTACTCGATTTGCTGTGGTTATTCTTTCACGCATCCATGCTCTAAATGGGTTTGATACGGCTTGTTTGGATTCTCCTGGACGACGATACTGATTTACTAGATGTTGAGTTACAATACCTACCGAAGATCCGCTCAATAGTTCTGTGAAATCTGGATCTAGTTCTACCCACGGTAGTGTCTCAATTCCAACCTGAGTGACCCCTACTCCAATCACCCTATGCCCCGGATTACAGAGTTCCCATGCCCTAGCATAAAGAGCAAGTTGTAATTCATCAAAAAGGCCTTTCATATGCCGGTTATCCTTTCCATCATCTTTCGGCCCGTCTACCGATTTAATGTCTCTAATAATTACTAATTTACTGACTGGAACTTTTTGTCCTATGTCCAAATCTAATGGGATAGTTTCTGCTTCTTTCTGGAGGTCATAATCGATGATTACAGCGTCGACCTTGTCAATAAATCCTGTGAACTTGAAATCACTATTTTCGCCTTTTTGCTCAGGAGATGGAGGTAAATTAATTGTGACATTAGGCTTGTCATTTTCCCTTACTTCCCACTCACTTGCTAAAGGGGCACAATCTGATAACGCGAAATCTGATTTGACCATTCTACCTAAGCGGCCGCTTACTGGAATTACATCTTCGCCTTCTAACCAAGATTTCCAAATCGAAGGATTGACTCCCACTAAGTCCCGGCACCTATGTGCAGCAACGCCGTCTGCTCGCTTCATCCAAGGGGCTTTAGTAACCAATGTTTCAAGCGCCACTTGCCAAGCTGCATCGACATTCTTTAGTTCACCCTCAGTCAATTTCTTTGTTTCAGATGGTAGTTGGTTCTGCTTCAAACCGTGTGCACGCAAGATTGCCTCTTCAACAAAATGGATTATGTTACCTCTAGTATTTGCTGCCAAATCTTCAGGCACAATTTCCTCTTTACCCAATTTCAAATGGCGTTCAACCCAAGCATTTCTTGGACAGAAAAGCCACGCCTGCAAGCGACTTTGCGACCAAACCTTTGGCAAATTCAATTTTATTGAACCTAATCCAATTCTTTGGTCTAATGATTCTAATTTAGTTGATGATGGGACTATTGGCCTTGGATCAATGCCTAGAATCTTCTTCTTTTCTTTGACCTCGCCAAGGTGAGGCCACTGAGAAGAATTTCGTGCAAACGGGATATTATTTCTGTTTGGAATTATTCTGTAATCATTAGTTCTAATCATTTTACCAGAGTCTTCGAATGGGAATATTTCTCCTTCTTCATAGTGCGATATATCACGGCGGCGTTGATATTGGTCTGGTAAAATCTCTATTTTCGCGGCTTCCAATATCGAGGTGTTACTTAGCGGCAAACTAGTCACAGGTCGTCCTTCGATTAATGCCAAACCTGCTCTTTGCGCCTCATCACGTGGCAATAATCCGCTATTGTGAGTCCTGACTCCTTGTGCAAGCATTTCCATAGAACTAACTTTGTGAACAAGCCTAAACCCAACTTTAGGAATATTTTGCCAAACCCATGCCCTATTGGAAGTCTTAAGGTTCCAATCCTCTGGATCTATGAACGGAGGATGTTTCTCTAAATCAAGTTCATCATCTTGAAGAGAAGCCGTGCTCAACCACTCTTCTAGTGGGCCTGATAATTCGATTCCGTCTTGTAAACTAGAATCTACAATAATCACTATCTTCGAACTATTCAACAGATTTCGAAGATAGTGTCTGCCTTTTCTTAACCCAATGTCGGGCCGATTAATCCCTAGCATCATTCGTGACTTTTCATCTAACCAAGGTACGGATGGTGATTTCATCGACCATGTTTCTGAATTCAGTCTGTTCAGGATAAGTATGTCGCAACTTGTGCCCAATGCTTGACTAGGGTTGAGGATTCTAAGGCCGCTGTCCACTCCTCTACGGGACGGGACTTGAGTGTTTGACGCAAGATTTTGAAGTACTTCGAAAAAGGAGTCCCCAAAATCGGTTCCCACTTCTTTAGTTAAACGAGATATTGATTCTATGAAGTGTTGTAATCCTGGTATTGAATTGGATTCCTTCGAATCCCTAGATGATAACAAACGCCAATCTATTTGGCTAAGCAGTGAATTAAACCACTCCATCTGATTTGACAATGGTTCAGGTAATGGGAGTTCCTTTCCAGATATGCACCCAATGCAATTTTGCATTGCTACTGGCTTGTCGGTCTTGCTCAGTATAGGGTGCATCCATCGCGCAATGATTGACAGCCACCATTGGCTCTCTTCCAGAGCCTTTGAATGGCCCTCATCGCCAACAAACCTAGGGGTTGCTTGAGAAAGCGTTGAAAGCCACCTTTGAAGACTACCTCTCCCTCCTAGAACATGAAACCCTCTTGCAAGTTCAATCATAGTATCAATGTGGAGTTTAGGGCTCCATTCTTGATTCTCAGGATGTTCTAATTTCAAAAGATTCCAATCCATAGGAAGTCCGATTTGTTGAACCATATCGCCTAGCCGTTTCAATGACCAAGCTTCTTCGCCACGAGGTATCTCTAAAATTGAAAGTAGACGATTCACTGCTGAAGAGGAAAGCGCCGAAGTTGATCCACCGCGCAATCTAACTCCTTGGTTTTCAAGATATGGTGCTAGTTTTCTTTCAAGATTCTTTGAATCTCCATCGACGACGATTACATCACCCTCTACTCTAGACAGTATATTGGCTACTGCTGAAATTGATTGTTCTTCGGATTCGGCCATCAGATGGAAGATTTGACTTTGCGAGGTAGGCGACTTCCAACCTTGTTTGGAATCTGGAATCCAGACTTCGTGCTCAGGAATCCATTTAGGGAGGTCTGATTGTTTCCTTACAGGATGTATATCTTCGATGTACTCCCCGTGAAATCCAAGACGATGTGACCCCGGATTAACCAACTGGTGAGTGTTTACCAATTGGCTTATTCTCCCCAATATTGCAATCTCTACCTCGGTTAAACTACTTGCATGATCTAGAATAATTATTCCTGTAATGCCTCGTAAAGTGAAGGGGACCTCTTCGCTTTCTCTCAATTTATCTAGTAAAACTCTTGATTTTCTGGAAGGGTGCGTCATTCCCATTTTTGATTCTAGGCATCTAAGGGCTTTGTCGCAATTAACCGCACATGGATCATCTTCCCAAAGGAGAGGGTGTTCTAGGGAAAAAATCTCTTTGTGGAGCGATAAAACTCTCTTTGTTCTGGAACGCGGCCATGGAATCTCTGGATTCGAATGGATCAAAGGAAAACCATAGTTTAACGCTGCCGAGGATAATTCCCTATGAGTTAATTCGAATGTTATTCCATCATCGGCCATAATAGCAGGTAAACGCAAGTCAATATGTAGAACAGAAATTAATCTTTGAACAGTTAAATGGCGTGATGAATCAACAATCCCGCCTTCTGAAATTGAATGAAGTTTGCTAATTGTTTGTTTCCTAGAGGCTTCTGTTGGGTGAATGACAATCAATCTCTCGCCAGATTTTATGGATTCTAGAAGCCAATTTGGAGTGCCAATTCCTGCCTGGATAGCTTCCATTGAAAGACTCCCGGGAACATACTCGCTAGACAATACCATTGGCTCCCCCTCCGTAACGGTTACCCTGACATAGGGGGTTCATGAACCCACGCCTTTAACCTAAAGCAGAACCATTGAAAATGAAGCAAAGTGTGGACTGTATACATGCGAGTGAAAGTCATACTGATTGCACTGATTCTTGGAGTCTCTATGCTCCCTTCTTCACAAGCTGGAAGTCCAGAAAATTTGGAAGATGTAGGATGGGTATTTGGCGGCGTATATCTAGATGCAAATGAATCTGGAAATTCAACCAGTAGCCTTTCTGAACTACCTGCAATTGTCGAAGATTACACCGCCACCTGGTGTACAAATTGTGTAACAGTAGAGGATGCTTTGAATGACATCGCTGAAAATAACAATATGAAAACATATCATTTCCACAGATTCATCAACGAAAATGAAGATCCTCTCGGTTCACAAGAAGGTGATGATCGTTGGATAAACAGATATGATCAGAGGCTTCCTCCGACAGTAATTTTCAATGGAACAATTCGCCAAATTGGAAGTATTCCTGACGGAGATTCTCTGCAAGATGATTACAACAAGAACCTAGAAACCTCAATCAATTTGGGCATTGGGTCTTCATCTCTTGGATGGGCTGTAAGCAACAACTCCAGCCCAATCGCAACTTGGAATCTTGCTGTTGACATGTCTAACTTCCCTCAAGATAGTGAGATTAAGTCATACCTTTGGGTTGTGGAAGAAGTCGCATATTTCCCCGATGGTGGTAACGAAGAAGAATACTATCACAAGAGTGTGAGAACAATCATAGATTTGGGCAATGCCACAACCGGTTCATTAGAAGTGACACTACCTGCTGCTTACGATGGAGATGACTTGCAGGTTCACCTAATTCACGAAGTTGTTCTACCAGAACCCGATGGTGAAACTCCAGAAGAGCCTAGCGAAGAAGAGACTGAAGATGAAGACGATAGCAGTCTTCCAAGCATCGGTTTGGTCGCAGTGGTAGCAATGACAATGTTTGCAGCGGTCACTGTGCAGCGAAAGCAGCAATGATTCTCTCAACATCTTCATCTGTGATGTGAAGATGGATTGCAACCCTTACTCTGTTGTAAGGTAGGTCGAACATGTCAATTCCATGTTCGGCCAAAGACGCGACGACTTCAGCGGCGGGGATGTTGCAATTAACATAAACAAGATTTGACTGTACTGCATCTAAATCTACGCTAAAATTCTCCATTGAATTTATTGCTTCAGCAACTTTCTTGGCACGGATG
>NZGQ01000008.1 GCA_002689565.1 Methanobacteriota archaeon
TACAAGATGTATAAGAGACGAAAGCAATATTGTAATCCCCGGTAAAAACCAACCGATTCGAGCGATCTTTTGTTGATTAATCACCTGTATGCCCCCACAGTATCAATTATACATTCGTCATATGATTTCCAACTTATTCCTAACTCTTTCTCTACTTTCTCATTTGAATATTTTGAGTCGCCTTTTGTAAATGATTTTGCTGCGGATCTAGTTAGCAACCTTTTGCCCGTAAACAGCCCCATAAACCAGTCTTGTAAAACAACAACAGGAAGCAACCAAAGAGGGATGCCAAATCTTGGAAACTTCATCTCTGGGTATAATTTCCTTGCTCGTTTTAGCAAATCATGTATGTTACCATCCTGGTAAGGGGCAAGCACGTATCTGCCATTTGCATCATCGATTTCATAGGCTAGACGATGTGCAGTAGCCACGTCATCCACATGAACAAATGCTAGTGGAATTTTTGGGACTACGGGATACTTTCCTTTCATAGCATCACCAATAATGTCAGTCGTTGGCGTAGGTCTGGAAAATGAACCACCTAGTACCCCACTTGGATTGATTACTCTTAGGTCGAGACCTAATTCTTCTGCCAACTCCCAAGCACGCTTTTCGGATTCTGTTTTAGCTCTGGTATAGGGTAGGGAAAAATTCTCATTCCAATTTGATTCATTCTTCACAACTCCCTTTGGTGTAACTCCTATTGCTGCAACAGACGAAGTGTATACTATGCGCTTTATTCCTTCAGCAGCAGCAGCTCTCAGTACATTTTCAGTACCTTGATTCGCAGTATCTAGAATAAGTTGTCCATCTCCACTTGTTGCATAAATTGTAGCCAAGTGGAAAAGGCCGGTTGCTCCTTTGAGGGCTTTTGGCCAGTCTTTAGAATTGAGCACGTCTGCTTCAACAAATTCCATGGCTAAGTCAGGAGCCTTATCAATGGAGCGTACAGTTCCTCTTACTGTGTAACCTTCCTCAATTAATTGACGAGCAAGATTGTTGCCGATGTGCCCATTAACACCGGTTACGACAACAAGACCATCCATGTCACTCCGACCACCTATGCCCTTTGAATCATACCATTGTTTGAATATATGTGTGCTACCCCCACCAGCAATGCCTCTGAGAGTACATGACACTCGGCGCCGGGAAAAGGTGGACTTTACCACCATGAATCCTGGAATTGTAAACATGTACGTCTGTGGCGTAACAGTATACGACTTGTGTCATCTAGGGCATGCTCGGTGCTATCTCTCATTCGACTTAATCCATCGTTGGTTGGAAAAATCTGGTTATGATGTAAACTACGTTCAAAATTTCACCGATATTGATGACAAAATCATCAACCGGGCTAATGAAACAGGCCAGGATTGGCGTGAATTGGTTGATAATAACATAGCGACATATTATCGGGATATGGACGCATTAAACATACTGAGAGCAGATTCCTATCCTCGATGTACTGAATATGTAGATGATATGATTCGGATAACTGAAGATCTAATCGAAAAAGGAAATGCTTACTCATCAGATGATGGTGTTTACTTTAGCGTCGAGAGTGCACCTGAAAAATATGGACAATTGACTGGCCAGAATATCGATGCAGTTCGTAGTGGTGCTGGTGGAAGGGTAGAAAGAACAGGTTCAGGCAAAAGAGATCACAAGGATTTCGCACTATGGAAGAAAGCGAAGCCGGGCGAACCCACTTGGGATTCACCTTGGGGACCGGGGCGTCCTGGATGGCACATCGAGTGTACTGCGATGAGTATGGATGCCTTTGGAACCCAGTTCGATATTCATGGGGGCGGACACGATCTCTTATTCCCTCACCATGAAGCAGAAATTTTCCAAGGTGAATGTCATACAGGATGTTCCCCAGTAGTACACCATTGGCTACACAACGGCTTTGTGAATATCGATGGAGAAAAGATGAGTAAATCTCTTGGTAACTTCTGGACAATCAAGGAGATATTAGAGAAGGTAGACCCACTGGTATTACGATTCTCGCTAATCAATGCTCATTATCGCTCACCAATTGATATGAATGAACAGTTACTGAAAGATGCAGAAAAGAACCATTCAAGGCTTGTAGCTGTTTACAAAGCGGCTCTGGAACTGGTTGGAGTAAACTGCCCCCCGCTTCCTGAAGGTGACATAACATCGCAAGTTCCCTTGGTGAAGAGTCTTGGACTGCTGGAAAAAATGGCTCAAGGTTTCGCTATCGCAATGGATGATGATTTCAATTCTAGAGAAGCATGTGCAAAGGTGCTTGGAGCGATTAGAGAAATGAGCAAGATGCTTGGTTCTCTTGAGGGTGATGATTTGGGTGCTTATGCCCAGCATTGTGTAGAATGGCTTGAGGACACTGCAGACTCAGTACTTGGTGTTCTTCCTACTAGAGAACAAACTCTGGCCGAGCCAGAAGATGACCCAAGAAGGGCGGAAATCGCTGACAAGGTAGAGGCTCTTCTCACGAAGAGAAATGAGGCAAGAGCAGCTAAGGATTGGTCAGCAGCAGATGCGATTCGTGACGAATTAGCAGAATTGGGTGTAGTAGTAACCGATACTGCAGAAGGCCCAATTTGGGATTTAGTCTAATCCTTTGGTGGCTCTAGCGGTGGAAGTTCAGGAACAAACGATTCTGATTTATCTTCTTCATCGTTTTCGTTGAGTCCACCTCTTTCTCTTGAAACAGCAATTGTTGCAATAGCAACTAAGAAGATTATACCCATGACTATTGTAAGGGTCAACACAGGGTCTGAGTCATCAGATTTTGCGCTGTCACCGGTCTCTTCATCGCAAATTCCAGTGCAAGTTTCCTCGCCAGAATTATTGTTTTCTGTAGAGTCATTATTATCTTCAAATTGGCAGGTTCCATCATCCTGATCGGCATTAGAATTGTAGTTCATAGCGCTTGAATCTGTACAACCAAGTACAGGTGTTGTGCCAGTATTTCCACCATCGCCATTATTTGAGCCACCATTATTATTTGAATCTCCAATGAATGGTCTATCACCGTTTGCGTCATATTGTACGTCATAGTAATCGTACAATTTGGTCATATCGATGTGATAATTAGCGTGAGCAGAACGGTTCACTACATCGAAGAATCTGTCATCCCCCATCGTGTAAATAGGGTCAACTGTCATGGATTTCAGATGATTTACATTGTCTCGATAATCTCCATCAAAAGTTGTAGCTAACCAGTCTTCAATCTGTGAATCACTCATTCCATCAACATCATTCCAGTGTTCCTTGATGTCATCGAAATCGTTTAGCATAGCCATTGCGAGGCCTGATTCAATGCTTTCCCAAGTAATCATACCGTCTACTTCAGAGGTAGATGTTACATCGATCGCCTTAGTAAATCCAGGTCCGTTGATGTATTCCCAGTCATCGCCTTTCATATCTGTCATCAAATCGATATCTCCGAATACAGGCTTTCCTTGCACTACAGTCAGTCTAACATCAGGGTCTATCGCTTCAATCATGTTGCGGTACGGGTCTTCATGGAATGTGTCAATCACAACTAAATCTGCATACATGCCAGTTTTTATTTGCCCAACAAAACTACCCCAGTTGCTTATCTCTGCAGCGTTGCAAGTTACCATTTCCACCAGTTCATAATCAGAGAAGTGGTTATCGAGAATTTCACTATTCCACATATCTGCAATCTTTAGTTCGTGCAAGTTATTTTTGGTACCGCTTGGGCCCCAATCTGGTGCAATTGAGATTGTGATTCCTGCATTATCTGCGGCAACAACATCGGTTGTATCTCCATACAGTACTAGGTTTGAGAATGGTGACCAAACCAAGCCTGCACCTGTTGTTCCCATCTTGTTGAACTGGCTTTGGTCCATACCGGTGCCGTGAATTACAACAGTTTCATCCATAATCAGTCCTTTTTCCCAAAGTATGTCGAACTCAGCTTTACTGCTTGAGTCTACGCCTTCGGAAAGGTGTACAAACCAAGCATTAAGTGAACCTGAAACATTTTTGTCAATAATGTACTGTGCATTATAGTCTTCATCAGTTGGTCCACATACTGCACATGTGTACATTCCATCCTGTCCGAAATTGTACATCTCAACATTTCTAGAAAGCATACTATCCCATGCATCAGTGTTACTGCTTGGAGAACCTTGGACAGCAGTAACTCCTCCTGCAACGGCTTGTACTTCTGCATACTTCATTTGTTCAGAAGACATATCCCACCTGTCACGGTCTTGAACGTTGTTTTTCATCCAAGTAATACTTGGCCCATAATCCCAATTATTGCCCCACTGGTAGCGATTTGTGTATCCGCCCTCTTCTGACTTTTGTGAATCAGAAAGGTGAACTTCGAAGTCCCACACTGGGATGTGATTGTAATGCATGTGATTGTGAAGATCGATAAGTCCAGGGTAAATTGTGGCCCCAGTGTCGTACACAGTTACATCGTCTGTATTGATCGGTGGTATTTGCCCGTCTGACCACACAGCGATGATGACTCCATCTTCAATCATTACATTTCCATTCTCAATTACATTGTTTATGCCAGTCATAGTGACAACTCGTCCCTTGAGTATGTACTTTGATTCAGAGGTATCTCCCAGCATGTAACAAGTGCCTTGTCTTTCGGCAGGGTTGGCATCACCAGTTCCCAGTGTCCCATCTTCATTCATTGTGTATGCAACATCGTAAAACGAGTCCTCTGCAGGGTATTTGACCATGCTTTGTGTCTCACCAGTTGTATCTTTCAGCACTGCAAAATCATCTTCGAAATAATCAAACACGATTTGGGTTTTTGAGCGGTAGAAGGTCATAGATTCACCAGCGGAGATTGTTGTATTCCAACCGATTGAACAGGGCGCACTGCCGCCTTCAGGGTTGTCATCTAGTATCCAATCGGAAATGTCCACATCACTAGTTCCATCATTGGTTAGTTGGATGTATTGTTCGCTATTTGTCCAGACCTCTCCATCTCCATCAAGATCGATTCCACCATAATCTTCGCCTGAAGAAGAGGCTAGTATTTCGGAGATTCTAACTCCAAGATAGTTGCTCTCACTGATTGACCATTCTCCAACACTTCCCGAACTATTTCCGCCAGAGTTGCCACCGCCAGAATTGCCGTTGCCTGAGTTGTCGTTATCTCCTACAGTACAGGTTCCTTGATTGGCAGCCGGGTTAGGGTCAGCTTTTACAAGCGCTCCTGCCTCTCCAGTAGTGTACACCTTATCCCATTCTGAATCATAACCTGGGTAATTGAATTCACTCTGTAAAGTTCCATCTGAATCACTTAGTGAGACAGTATCTCCATCAAAAAAGTCCAACTCGATTTGTGTATCTGCGCGATAGAAAGTTATCGATTCGCCTGCAGCAAGGGTAAGATTACCGATTGTACAAGGTGCGCTTCCACCACTTGCTATGTCGTCAATGGTCCAATTTGACAGGCTTATGTCTGTATTGCCATCATTTGTGATCATGATATATTGGTCGCTTTCTCGGTTGATTTGTCCATCACCGTTCCAATCAGTACCATTGTGGGATGCATCATTTGGAGAAACAAGTATTTCAGAAATCATCACTCCTTTGTAATCATTGGAATTTATGCTCCAAGTGCCAGTATCTGCACTAACCAAACCGGTTGGTAGTGTTGCAATGATTAGAATTAGAGCAATCAAGGCTTTGCGCATGTTTGGTCGAGAGAGTAACAGCACATGAAGTAACCTACTCCCGGATATGTTAGTTTACATCAATACGATAGCCTCAAAACCCACCTCAGTTGCCCGTGGTATATGCGAAGGGCGCTTCTGATGCTGGCAATTCTATTGCCGGCTATGTTCTCTGGTTGTTTTGGAGAAGATGATATTGTCTCCGAACCTGAGGAAGAAGTACCTGCGTATCCTCAACCTTGGGAGAGAACAGATCTTACCTACGATGATAGTGATGTATTCAGTAGAGTTTCAGTAAACGGAACTCATGGAATTGATACAGTTAGAAGCGTATATGTTGATGTTCCAACAATCACCGCTGCGGATGGCGGCGCAGGACTAACTGGAGATGCAGCAGTTCACTTAGGATTGTGGCTACCTGTCATCGAAGGGTGTGATTGGGAAGCAGGAAACTTGTCTGAAGATTGTCGAGTTCCGGTAATTGCTGAGGTAGGACCCTACTACAACGACGGAGATGTCGATGCGCTCACTCCTGCTGATAGACTAGGTCGATTTTTGATAGAGAATTACGTACCACATGGATACGGCGTTGCGCAAGTCAGTGTTTTTGGAACTGGTGAATCAAATCATTGCATGGACCTAATGGGTACGGATGAGCAGCGTGGAATCGATGCAGCAGTAACTTGGTTAGGTAGTCAAGGTTGGTCCAATGGAAAAGTAGGGATCATCGGAAAATCATACGATGGAAGCACTCCTTGGCAAGCAGCGACATTCGGAAATGAATACCTTGCTACAATCGTTCCAATGTCCGGTTTAGTCGGCGTCCATGAACTGATGTGGCGAAATGGAAGTATGGAGGCCAGAGGTGCGATTATGCACAATGGTGTTTACGGGTCCTTCGGTATTGACGGTGATGCAGACGATGTCGATAATGCCTGCGAAGGGTATGCAGAGGGATATGCAAATGGTCCAGCAGCATATTTGCTAGGCAACATGGTTGACTATGCAGGTAACACTTATTGGACTGAGAGGTCGTTCATGGGTAGAGTTCTAGAAAATTACAATGGTTCAGTCTACATAATCCAGGGAATGCAGGACTGGAACGTAGATCCTCACATGGCATTCCCTATCCATCAGCAGGTAGCTGACGCTGGAATCGAAATCAAAACCTTGGCAGGACAATGGGCTCACGATTATCCTGACAGAGTCTCAGGTCACAGTTCTCAAGGAGTTGGTCGTGGACAAGAAGCCTATCCATATACGCTTAGATGGGATTGGGCGGATGAGATGTTGTACTGGTTCGATTGGTACCTGAAAGGTGAGGGAGAAGCTCCAGTCCTAGGCGTAGAAATGCAGGATAATCGTGGTGGTTGGAGATTTGAATCAACTTGGCCTTCAGAGGACACTCAGTATCTCGAATTGGATGTAGACTCCTTGGGCCCAACTGATGCTATGATTGGTGTTGGTTATGGTCCAATCACATTTTCCTACGGACCGTTTGAGAATGACACATACATCGCAGGTATGCCTACACTGCACCTCTCAGCTACTCCTCATACAACCGAAAACGGCCACGTATTTGTTGAAATGACAGATGACGCCGGAATTCATCTAGGCCATGCTGTGATGGACTTACGGTTCCATGCAGGTGGCAGAGACGGAGTTCTGCAAATAACTCCGTTTACAACAGTGATTGCGAAAATGGAATTCATGCCTTTAGACGTCTTTTTGTCTGCAGGCGAGTCGATACACTTCACCGTTACTCAAACTGGAGAGGACTATGTTCCAAGTCCTGCAGCAAGCGGATATTTCACGGTAAACTGGGCTGCAAGCACTTTGACACTTCCATTGGTCGAGAGAACATGTGACGAACTGTTCCAGATTCCAATGATTGAATATGGCGAAGATCTTGGTAGAATTTGTTAATCAAAATCTGCCTAAAATTGAGTTAAACACGTTCTTTGCATCACCATCAGA
>NZGQ01000009.1 GCA_002689565.1 Methanobacteriota archaeon
AATCGGGGGAGGAATAGCAGGGGATTTCCCGATATGTGTTGTACCAATGCTTCGGCAAGATATGCAACAAAAAGCACCATTGTGGGGCTGGTTTGCTCAAATCTCTGAATCTACAGCTTCCTACGGAGGATATTCAGGAGCACCTCCGAGCGAGAAAATAACTTGGGGCAAATTATCGCCAGAAACTCCTATGCATATTATCGAATCAGATGCAACAATAGTTGCACCAATCCTTTTTTCTTATATCTTAAATTAATACGCAGATTTGCGGTTTTTCAATTCAATCATTGATAATACTAAGCATGTGATACATGTAATCATTATGATCCACCAAGAAAATCCCATTCCGCTAGAAAACTCTTCTAGTACATCATCGGAGAAAATCAATTCTAGCGATGGAATGAATATCATAAACATCAATAGCACCAAAATCAAAAGAGAATAGATTACTGTACTAGCGATATTGTCGATTTTTTGCTTATCGTTGTAAAACTCAGAAGATAATTCTATCATTCCATAATTCTCCATGAAGGAAATACTCTTGAGCACAACAAGTCCTATGCTACAAAGAAGGAGAAACAACAACGAGTAGAAGAGGAAATTTCCTGCGGAGGTCCATCCACTCCAGTATTCAATCGAATCTTTAACACTAGATTTTTGCTCACCACAGTATTCTTCATCATATCCCCAAGTGCCATCTGAGCAGCCTTCTTCGAGTCCCTTTTGTTGCTCTTCAGCGATCTTTTCTCTTGATTCATAATCATTCAGTGATCCCTGTGTATAGGTTAACGAATCAGACGTTCCATAGCCTTCGTAAGTGACAGTCATAATTGTATTGGATAGGCCATAGCCTGCACTGACTTCCGCTCCGTCAGGAGATTCGCCAGAATAGGTGTACCATGAATTAGAACTAAATCCGGAAAGAATCATTATTGTTAAGAAAATACTACCTAAGAATATACTAACCTGTACCTTTCCATAAGCAGGATTATTTGTTGGATTAGAATTTCTATTAGTGCGTTCTTTTTGAGCACTATTTTTGGTCCTAGTCCTAGTTTTTGATTTAGAACGAGTTTTGAAATCTGATTTAGTTGTCTTCTTTTTCTTCTTTTTTGGCGCCTCTCCCCATTCATATTCTCCTTCGCAAATAGGGCACTCAAACAACCCATAAGCATCATCATCCATTTCAATATCTTCGGAACAATGTGGGCATTCTATGACTACCATAGTTATTCACATATTCCTATGGGTTATAGTTCCACTCCCGGCAGTTTTGAACTTTCAATAGTCATATTGATGGTAGGCCGATGCTTGGCACAACTATGCGCGGGCTTGCAGTCTTCCTTGCAATCTTGATTGTAGCCCCCACTTTGGTTACTGCAGAACAAAATTGGCCGGGCGAACCAGTAGACAATCACCTCTACATGACCTACGCAGCATTGACTCAAGAAGTCAATGATTGGGCTAATGATAATCCAGATATTGTACAGTTGTCAAGTATTGGCAATTCCTACCTCAACAGAGAATTATGGATGGTTGTTTTGTCGGATTGGTCAATGGAAACAAAGAGTAACGGCGATGCAAAAGAGGTAATCTACATCGATGGTGGCCATCATGGAAATGAATATCTTGGCACAGCCCTAGCTTGGTTAACTGCAAAATGGTACATCAATGAATGGAATGCTGGAAATGATGAAGCAGTAGATGTATTGCAAAGTACTGAATTACATATTCTGATTATGCTTAACCCCGATGGAAATGATGCTGACACAAGGCATAATCTGAATCTAACTACAGCAGCAAATCCATTCGTCAGCGAACCTGTTCCAACAGGAATCGATTTGAATCGAAATTATGACCACTATTGGGATGATTGTTCACCAAGCGACCCTTTTGCACCAGGTTCAGGTCCATTTAGTGAGCCAGAAACACGTGCCAATGCAGATTACATGAATGCATATGTCCAAGATGCAGATTTGTATGTCACAATGCACACAGGCGTTTGGATTATGCTCTACCCTTGGGGTAAGTGGCCAGATCAACCTCCAGATTGGGAACTATTCCATGGAATTAGAGATGAAGTAAATGGAAACATCTCAGATATTCCAATTCAGAATGCAAATCAGGGATTATACCCTAACTGTGGTACTAGTCGTGACTACGGCTATGGCGTAATGGGTTTCCCCACATTTACTTTCGAAACTGATGATGATCAATTTTTACCAGGAACGTTTGAGGATGTAAACGATCGTCTCGGTGAAGAATTGGATGTAATGAGATACCTGATTAACAACATCTGGTACTGGAGAGCGCGCTTAGTTGTAGATAGTTTCAGTATAGAGGACGAAGAAGTAACGTTCACTGTGAATAATATGGGTCGCGCAAGTACAAGGAATGCAACTTTACAATATGTTGACGGAGATGACATATTGTGGGAATCTGACAACTTTACCGCCAATGCCTCTAGCATTACCGAAGTAACCAGCAGTGGCTGGGACGACTTACAAGGAGGAGAATGGAGATTATCATATCAAAAGCGCGTTGTACATTCATCTCAGTGGGTTAATGAGAGTGTAGAGCTATCACCCTACAGCAAGAGTTTGTTTGATCATTCAATTGAAATGCTGTTTTGGATTGCCCAAGTAGGTGCAATTCCAATAATTGTTGTCGCATTCGCATTCTGGTGGTCTAGAGAAGAGAAGCCATTTGATATCGAAGATGAGGCAGTATTAGAAGCTGAAATTATCGAGTGAACCTTTTGATGCGCATCTTCAAGTGCCATGTGCATTTGGCCGAGATAGGTGAGCCAATGCAGGTATCAGTAAACACCAACGAAAACATCAACGGAACCCTAGTTCTTCCTCTCTGGCAAGACAGCGAAAGTATGCCTTCAGGTAGCGAAGCAGGTGTGCCAAGAAGCCTCAAGAATCAAATTGACACGATTTTGGCAGCCAAGGATTTCAAAGCAAAATCTGGTACAGCCATGACTCTTGCTGGTACCGATGGAGGCAAGGCCCTTCTTGTCGGTCTAGGAAAGTCAGATGATGCAACCCTTCAATCGATGAGAGAAGCCGGAGCAAAGGTAACTGCGAGCCTGTCAAAGATTCACGGCAAGACCATTACAATCAAGTTTTCAGGAATGGAAAACGATCACATGGGAGCATTTGTCGAGGGAATGATTCTGAGAGATTACTCCTATGACAAGTACAAATCAAAAGACGATGATGATGACTCTGACGATAGCGAGATTACAGCTCACGTGACTTGTGAAGCAGACAAGACAGAAGATTTACAAAAATCAGCAAATCTTTCTTTGGCAGTTGCATCTGGAGTTTACCTAGCAAGAGACTTAGGAAACGCTCCACCAAACGATCTATACCCAATGGCATTCGCAGAACAAGCGATTGCCTTCGGAAATGAACATGACAATGTTAAGGTTACAATCATCAACTACGAACAGGCAATTTCCATGGGAATGGGTGGACTTGTTGGAGTCGGTATGGGTTCAGCAAGGAAACCATGCATGGTAATTTTCGAAATTAACCCAGATATGCCTGGTCCAAGCCCTTGTGTTGTTGGTAAGGGAATAACATTCGACACTGGTGGAATTTCTCTAAAGCCACCGCCCTCAATGGATGAAATGAAGTACGACATGCACGGATCAGCAACAACATTTGGACTGATGCAGGCTATTGTTGCCAGTGGGCACAAGGAGAGAGTAATCGGTGTTACTTGCATGGCAGAAAACATGCCATCATCCAACGCTCAACGTCCTGGAGACGTCATCAAGACTTACTCTGGTAAGACTGTTGAAGTACTGAACACTGATGCTGAAGGCCGCTTGGTACTTTCAGATGGTTTGTGGTACACAGGAACAGAACTGAATCCTTCCTACATCATCGACCTAGCTACACTGACTGGTGCATGTGTGGTCGCTCTTGGCCACGAAGCTAGCGGACTTTGGTCCAACGATGACGATTTGAGAAACAAGATCAAGGAAGCAGGAGAACACTGTGGAGAAATCGCATGGCCTATGCCATTGTTCAAGGCATTCGAAAAGGAAATGACAGATTCGAAAATCGCAGATGTACGCAACCTTGGTGCAGGTCGCTGGGGAGGATCAAACACCGCAGCAGCATTCCTCAAGCAATTTATTCCAAACAAGGAAGGAAGCGATGAGCAGATACCATGGGCACACCTCGATATTGCTGGAACAGCATGGGGTGCTAAGACCAACAAGTTGGTCAAAACAGGTGCAACAGGAATCCATGTTAGGACTCTTCACCACTTGATTACAGGTCAGTAATTACTGTGAAAAGTGCTTAATTGCACGGCGTGTAATGTCGATTACCAAATCAACTTCTTCAGTTGTAATGTTGAAGTGAGGCGTGTATCTTAGTGCGTTAATTCCACCGTGGATTACGCCAAGTCCTTGTTTTCTACACCAAACTTCTACGTCATCAAAACCAACGACTTTCATCTTCTCAGGATCTAATTCTGCAGATAGAAGCAATCCAGTTCCTTGAACTTGAGTAATAGTCCCTGGTATTTCTTCAGCCAAAGCCTTGAGTTTGTCAACGAATTCTCGACCACGGTCTCGAATGTTTTGGCGAAGTTCAGGTGTTATCTTTTCCAAAACAGCAACAGCAGTTTCCAAAGCACGTGGGTTTGTAGTCATGGTATTTCCATAGATTCCAACAACGTATAATTCAGCAGCTCTATCGTTTAGTCCGAGAACAGATAGTGGGTATTGGCCAGCGTTTAGTGCCTTAGACCATGTTTCGAGGTCTGGACCTTCTGCATCTTGGAAGCCTTCGTAATCGACCATAGATAGAGTCCCTTGGCCTCTAATTCCTGCCTGAATCGAATCAACGATTAGCATAGAGCCATGTTCATTTGTTAGTCGACGGGCCTCGTCATAGAAATCCCTGTCAATACATTGACCAGGATTTCCTTCTCCCTGAACTGGTTCAATCGACATGGATTCAATGAAATATCCTTCCTCATCAGCTTTAGCGAAGGCGGCTTGTAATGCTGAAACATCATTTGATGGTACCAGAATTAGATTATCTCTTTCAGCGAATGTTTTCAACACCTTGTCATATTTCCCTTTGCAAGAGTGAGATATCTGTGCAGGCCGATCTGTTCTTCCATGGAATGCCCTCTCAATTGCAAGTAATTTCACAGGTTTACCTTCATGGCGACCACCTGGTCCAGTCATATTCTTCGAATTAACGTCACATATTCTCATTGCAACAGTCATAGATTCGGATCCAGAATTCATACAAATGAACTTAGAAAACGGGCAACTATCGCGTGAGTGCCCCAATTCTTTTTTCAAGGCAGCAGCAAGCCTTGAGTGAGAAAAAGACGGCGTCATCACATTGGCCATGACGTGATTTTGACTCATTGCATCGATGATGTCTTCAGGGCCGTGGCCACCACCCAACATTCCATATCCACCATTATCGTGAACTACAGCGCCGTGTGATGTTACAATCCAAGGGCCTCTAGCTGCAACAGCAACATATGGATTGATTGTAGCAGGAGCATAGAAATTGACGAAATCTTCCTGAAGGTGAGAAACGAGGTCAGATTCGGACATCATCAGATGTTCGCTTGAGAACTCTTTTTGTTTGATATTGGCCTCTTCAATTGCTTGAATTAGGGTATTATCTCTAGATGCGAAATCTAGTACAACATCGTTTGACAAACCGATGGTATCTGCTTTACCGCTGGAGGCGCGCATCCGGTCGAGAATTGCGATTACGTCTGTCATGAATAAAAGGCGGCACAGACGTATATTCAACATTGTCCTGATTTCGTGCGTTTTTCTAATCCTGCAGGCGATTTTATCATAGTCCGGAGAATATTGGTATTGCTATGGGGGAGCAGAAACAAACTATCGACCACACTTCCCTGCAGCACGGGTTTTTTCAATTCACATTTCCACATACATGGAAAGGAATCATACCTTGGGTTCTTGCTGCAATAATGTTTCTTGCTTCTGGTGTCACTCTTTTGATTAGTTTGGATATTCCTGATGTACCACCGATTAGCGAAAGCCAGTATGTCGATTCATTAGATGAAATCGATGATGATAAATCAGTAAGCCTTGGTGCTGGTTGGGAAATTGATGGAGACGCTAACTTTGCTGTAATAGAGGTCATAATTGTCGAAGGAACATTACTTCATGGATATTGGGAGTATGATAGTGATGGGGAGAATTGTACCGATTATGTGGACTTCTACGATGATGAGATATTAATCGTAGAACCCCTTTCAGGTGGAGAGGGTTTCGACATAATTTGGTCTGATGAAATGGGTCCTGAGGTATCATATGACTCCCGTTCGTGCCCTGGATATGACGATTGGTACATTCATGAAGGGGATGAAATCGAGATATTCATGATGGAACTCGATGGTGAGTATTACATGCTTTCAGTAGGAGCTGAAGGTAACGAACCAGGAGAGAGAACAGAGAGAGAAGACGCTCAAAGAATTTCTTTATTGATTGTAATTTTGGCATCTGGCTTGATGATGATTACAACTCCAACATCTCTATCAGATGACATCAAGAATTTGAAACAGAGATGGGGTAATTTACCATTTGTACATGGTGAGCCTGGAAATTTAGCACCAGCGGACGGGCCATTGCGTGAGGTTGATGAAAACGATTGGGTATTACCGCCTCCTGGATATGAGACCTGGCCGGATAATCCATATGCTCCAAATGACGAAAGTGCGCTAATTGAGGAACATCCTGATGTCGTGGGAACACCTACCCCGGCTACATTTACATTATACTCAATAAACGGCATTATTTTCATAGTTACAGCACTGTGGTTAGCAAGCGATTTAACTGCAAGACACAGTGATACAGAACAGCAAATGATTGGTTTTTGGATGAAGATCGGAATCGTTCTTTTTTCCATACTATGGTCAATATTTGCATTTAGAAAATGGAAATTGATGCACAATATAATCGACACTCCCTCTAGTCGAGTTAGAAGCGTTGCAGTCGGCCCAGCAGAATTAGTAGGTCAGGTTAGACCTGGTCCAAAAGGCACGATGAGCGTGGACGTAGGCGGTAGTAGTTCTAGAAGAGTTCAGGGAGTAGTTTCTTTCAGATGGAAGGAAGAAGAACGAGTTTGTTCCAAAGACAAAGATGGCAAACAATCTTGTAAATGGGTTACTAGAAGGACCGACAAAGGTGGACGTGAATTCATACTCCATGATGGCACGGGAGGAATTCTGGTAGATCCGAACTCTTGGGATAAGGTCAACATGGGTGGCAGTCTATTCACTTGGGGGGCTAGCAATTGGCGTTGGACAGTATGGGTTTTAGCAGCTGGAGACCCTGTGTATTGCCTAGGACGTGTTGAGACAAGAACTCATGATGAGCGTGAAGAAGGTATTGATACAACAATACCAAACTCTTTGCTAGTTGTACGTGGAAACCAAGACATTGGAATGCAGGTTCACTTGCATCGAGGGACAGAGTTGTCACTAATCGCAGGCTTGCGTTCAACTACCGAAGCAATTGTTGTTCCAATAGTAATGCTCTTGTTCAGTGCAATACCATTCCTTTGGTAATCAGTCTTCGTCTTCGTCGACGACTTCGAAATCAGCATCAACCACGCCATCATCTGATGCTTCAGTTCCAGCCTCTTCCTGTTCAGCCATTTCTGCAGCAGCAGCTTCATACAACTTAGTTGAAATTGCGTGCATACCTTCCTCGATCTCCTTGACCTTGGCTTGGACAGCAGCCTCATCGATTTCATCAAGTTCCTTAGCAACACCTTCTTCATTCTGAAGTAATGCTTCTAATTCGTCAACTTTGGATAGGACTGGTTCCTTGTCTTCATCACTGAGTTTTTCTCCGGCCTCGTCGATTGTTCTGCGAGTCTGGTAAACGATTTGGTCAGCCATGTTTCTCATTTCGACCTGTGCCTTCAAGCGCTTATCAGCTTCAGCGAATTCTTCAGCCTCAGCGATCTTAGCTTGGATTTCATCCTCACTAAGTGAAGTATCAGATTCAATCTTTATCGATTGTTCCTTACCAGTTCCTTTGTCCTTAGCAGATACATTTACGATTCCGTTTGCGTCAATATCGAAAGTAACCTCGATTTGAGGTATGCCACGAGGTGCTGGTGGAATTCCCATGAGATGGAATTGTCCTAGGCTAACATTGTCCTTAGCGAATTCTCTCTCACCTTGTAGAACATGAATCTCTACAGCAGGTTGGTTATCGCTTGCAGTTGAGAACACTTCCGAGCGACGGCTAGGAATGGTTGTATTCCTCTCAATCATAGTAGTTGTAACTCCGCCCAGGGTTTCGATTCCAAGAGTAAGTGGGGTGACGTCAAGAAGAAGAATATCTGAAACTCCTTCATCGCCTGCAATAATTCCAGCCTGTAGTGCTGCACCCATTGCAACCGCTTCGTCAGGATTGATACCCTTGAATGGAGACTTGCCAGTTTCCTTCTCTATGGCTGTTTGAACAGCAGGTACACGAGTTGAACCCCCGACTAGAATGACTTTGTCGACTTCACCCTTTGAGAGGCCAGAATCCTTCATTGCTTGTCTAGTTGGCTTCATTGTTTTCTCAACAAGTGGAGCGATTAATTCTTCGAACTTAGCACGTGAAACGGTGATGTCAAGGTGCTCAGGCTGTCCATCTTTCATTGTGATGAAAGGTAAGTTAACTTGAGATTGCCCAGTTCCTGACAACTCTATTTTGGCCTTTTCTGCAGCCTCTTTCAGGCGACTCATCGCCTGTACATCCTTTGCAAGATCGATTCCAGACGACTTCTTGTATTCAGCTACTAGGTAGTCGATTAGAACTTCATCAAAGTCATCTCCACCGAGTTTATTGTTACCCGCTGTTGCCTTAACTTCGATTTGCGGTTGACCATCTACATCATAGATTTCTAGAACTGAAACGTCGAAGGTACCTCCTCCCAAATCGTAGACTAGGATTGTTTGGTCTTCTTCTTTGTCAACACCGTAAGCAAGAGAAGCTGCAGTTGGCTCATTGATGATTCTTAGAACTTCAAGTCCAGCGATTCTACCTGCATCTTTGGTGGCCTTCCTTTGAGCATCGGTAAAGTATGCAGGACAGGTGATAACCGCTTGTGTGACAGTTGTTCCTAGGTAGGCTTCAGCATCAGCCTTAAGCTTCTGTAAAATGAACGCAGATACCTCTTGAGGTGTATATTCTGAGTCGTCGACCTTAGTCTTCCAATCAGACCCCATGTGTCTCTTAACAGAAATCATAGTTCTCTCGTGGTTTGTTACAGCCTGTCGCTTGGCAGTAACTCCAACCATGCGTTCTCCACCATCTTTGGTGAATGCAACAACTGATGGTGTTGTTCTTGCCCCTTCAGCATTAGCGATAACAACTGCTTCGCCGTTTTCTATGGTTGCAACACAAGAGTTAGTCGTTCCCAAATCTATTCCAATTACGTTTTTCTTAGCCATTTTTTCACTTCCGTAAATATCCGATATCAAAATATCGGGATTCCTCCGTCGTCTTCGTCGTCATCATCGTCAGCAAGATCAACGCTTACATCGGATGCGACTGGAGCAAGATCATCTTCGACATCATCATCGATATCTTCAGATTTAGATTCAATAGCAGAACCCTGTGGTGTTAATTTCAAGGTAATATCTAGAATTCCATTATTTATCGACCAATCGACAACATCATCGCATTGGTGCGGTAATTCGATTTGAGCAAGAGGGGGCTCAGAGGGGTCGGACAATACTTGCAATACTTCTCCTCCTCTTGAGAGAGCAAGTTCAATTTCATCGAAATCAGTTCTTGTAGAGAAATCAACGGTGATAGACATATTCCATCCGGAAAGGTAGATGTCTTCAGAAGGAAGCCTCAGAATCTCATTGCTTGGTTCTTCTACCTCAATGTCCACCTCGGCCGGAGTAGCATCCACTTTTACATCCACGCCTAGATTTGACAACATGTCGTTAAGAGGCATTCCGGACTGGAACATTTTTGAGATTTCAGACATGTCGAAATTGAAGTTGACGTCACCTTTTGCAAGTCTTTCAGGATCTATTCCCATCGCTTCAAACTTAGATTGGAACTGTTTCATCATGGACTTTAATTGGTTTATATCGACGGTCATGCCCATCTTTTGGAACATCTCAGCCATTTGTTCTAGCATCTTTTCTTCCCAGTCTTCTGCCATCAATCTCAACCCACTAGGTAACCATCGGTTGTATAGTCGGAGCAGTAGCACATATATGAACTCGACGCTTGCAACCTCTCAACAGTTTCAAGGTGGGATATCGAGTGGCAAGGTCGATGGCGGAGGAAACTATTCTCGAATCAACAGAGAGAACAAGTGGCCGCGAGGCTTTACGCAAAAACGTACAAGCAGCAATCGCACTTGCTGGAGCAGTCCGCTCTACACTCGGCCCAAAGGGACTTGACAAGTTGTTGGTTGACGATCAAGGTCAAACCTTGGTGACCAATGATGGTGTTACAGTTCTTGAAACAGCCAAAGTGGAACATCCTGTTGCAAAGATGATAATCAGCGCGTCTTCAACACAAGATAAAGTTGCCAGAGATGGAACAACTACAACAGTTGTAATCTGCGCTGAAATGCTAAGGAATGCTTGGCAATTAGTTCGCCAAGGCGTACACCCTACAATAATCGCTAGAGGCTACGGTGAGGCAGAAAAATTTGCACTTTCATCACTTGATGAGATTTCAATTAAAGCAAATAACGATCAAATTAAATCAGCAATCGAAACATCTCTTGCTGGGAAATTAGACAAAGGTATGGAAAAACATCTTTCCAACTTAGCTTTGCAAGCAGGTGAAGTTATTCTGTCGAAGGGAAGAGCAGACCCGACCCGAGTGAAAGTAATCAAACAAACGGGTGGTAATATGCAAGATACAACTCTAATCACTGGTCTCGCTCTTGCAAAAAGCCGCATACATCCAGAGATGAAAGAAAGAGGTGGCCCCGGCTCTATTCTAATTTTAGATGGGGGTTTAGAACGCAGAAAGCCTCAGTTTGAATCTAAATTGAATATTACATCCGCTGGTATGATAGATGCATTTCGTAAAGCTGAATCGAAATCTCTTCTAGCACAGATTGAAAATTTGGTCGAGATTGGTTGTGATTTACTAGTATGCAAAGAGGGCGTGGATGAAGAAGCGCGTCAGGCGCTTTCTAATCACGGA
>NZGQ01000095.1 GCA_002689565.1 Methanobacteriota archaeon
GATGGACAAACTAAAGAAGAACAGCAAGATCAAGACAACGGAAGTACTGTCTGATAGTAAGTTCTTCACTGAGAAAGATATGGTGCCAACCGATGTTCCGATGGTGAATGTCGCATTGGCAGGAAGTACTGACGGTGGTGTCACACCGGGATTAACAGTCCTAGCAGGGCCGAGTAAGCACTTCAAGACTTCATTTGCATTGCTAATGGCAGGTGCATATTTGAAGTCTAAGAAGGATGCTGTTATGCTCTTTTATGATAGTGAGTTTGGCAGTCCCCAATCTTACTTTGAGCAGTTCGGTATTGACACTGGCAGGGTGTTACATACACCCATCACCAATGTCGAGGAGTTGAAGTTCGATCTCATTTCGCAACTTGAACAACTTGATAGAAAAGATGATGTTATAGTCGTTATCGATTCAATTGGTAATCTCGCATCCAAGAAAGAACTAGAGGATGCAATTAATGAGAAATCGGTGGCAGATATGTCTCGTGCCAAAGCATTAAAAGGTCTGTTCAGAATGTGTACTCCGTATCTGACTATGAAGAACATTCCAATGCTTGCCGTCAACCACACATATAAGGAAATCGGACTATTTCCAAAAGACATCGTAGGTGGTGGTACTGGTATTTACTACAGTGCTGACAACATCTGGATTCTGGGTCGTAGACAGAACAAGACTGGTACAGAGGTAACAGGTTATGATTTCGTCATTAATGTCGAGAAGTCGAGATATGTTAAAGAGAAGTCTAAGATACCTATCTCTGTTTCTTGGGAAGGTGGTGTTGAACGCAATAGTGGTCTGTTGGATGTTGCTCTTGCTGGCGGTTATGTTGCTAAACCTTCTAATGGATGGTATTGCCGAGTTGATCGAAATACTGGAGAGATGGTAGAGGGTAAGGTTCGAGAGAAAGAAACTCTGAAAGATGAGTTCTGGGAACCTATCTGGAATGGTACGGACTTCAAAGACTTCCTACAGAACCAGTACTCCATTACTAAAAAGTCACTTGTTTCTATGGATGATATTGTAAATGAGTAATGACATAGAAACCAAGTTGAGTGAAGATGTACACTTTGAGATTATTCCATCCGAAGATAAACACGGATGGAATATCCGAATCCTCGAAGAGTTTCCCGAAACTGTTATTGCATATGATGTGATTGAGGTGGTCGAGGACAAAGACCAACTCAGTTTTAACTTCACTATTGTTTCAACTCCAGATGAAGATTTATCAGTAAATGACTTGACTTTACAGGAGTACTCTGGTAGAATACTCTCTAGTTTACTGGAAATTGCAATTGCCGATGGCACTCTTGTCGCACAGGATAAAAAGACTGGAGAGGTAATGGCAACTGACGAAATACATGAGGAATTGGAGTTATATAATGAAGAATATCAATCTGGAACAGACGATTCTGAGGAATCTGCTAACCAATGACCCCTATATGCGGAAGGTGGGTGCATTCCTATCTCCCGACTATTTCCAAGGAGTCTACAAGGGTCTGTTCAAAGAAGTAACAAAGTTTGTTGCCAAGTACAACAAACTACCCTCCCTCGAAGCATTCAAGATCGAGATCGATGAGAACAACTCTATGGGGGAAGAAGATTATCGTGGGGCAAATGAACTGCTCCACGATCTCTTCCAACCCGAACCAGAGAACCTTGATTGGTTGATTGAACGCACCGAGAAGTGGTGTCAAGACCGTGCAGTGTTCAATGCGGTGATGGAGTCTATCTCTATCATTGATGGCAAACACGCAACCCTACAAAAGAACGCAATACCCGATGTCTTATCTAAGGCATTGGGTGTTACCTTTGATACTAACATTGGTCACGACTATCTGGAGAATGTGGATGGTCGATACGAGTTCTATCACGAGCAAGAAGAACGCATCCCATTTGACCTTGATCTATTCAATCAGATCACCAAGGGTGGACTACCTAACAAGACACTGAATATTGCACTAGCAGGAACTGGTGTTGGTAAATCATTGTTTATGTGTCACTGTGCCGCATCGGGTCTGTCCCAAGGTAGGAATGTATTGTACATTACTATGGAGATGGCAGAAGAAAGAATCGCAGAACGGATTGATGCGAACTTGTTGAATGTACCGATTGACCAGTTGGAGAATCTATCTAAGGATATGTTCACTGACAAGGTTGGTCAGATTGCCGCAAAGACTCAAGGTAAACTGATCATCAAGGAGTATCCGACTGGACAGGCAAACACCAGTCACTTCCGTGCACTGTTGAATGAGATGAAGTTGAAAAAGAACTTTGTGCCAGAGGTCATCTTTGTTGATTACCTAAACATCTGTGCCTCGTCTCGTATGAAAGGTATGGGTGGTGCGATCAACTCTTATTCTTATATCAAGTCTATCGCAGAAGAACTGCGTGGTTTGGCAGTGGAGTTCAATGTACCTATTATGTCTGCGACACAGACTACCCGATCTGGTTACAGTAATGATGATGTCGGTCTGGAAGATACTTCTGAGTCGTTTGGTCTCCCTGCTACTGCTGACTTGATGTTCGCATTGATCAGTAATGAGGAACTAAATAATCTAGGTAAGATCATGGTCAAGCAGTTGAAGAACCGATACAATGATCCGACTCGACACAACCGATTCACTGTCAAGGTTGATCGTAGTAAGATGCGACTGACCGATGATGATGATGAAGAGATGATACCAAACGATCAAGACAAGGGATGGGATGACAAACCAGTCTTTGATAACAGTTCGTCTGGTCAGAGAATGAAAGCAGAAAACTTCAAGAACTTTAAACTTTAGGATGTAATATGGAATTGCACTGGGGATGGCCCGTAGTCACTACCGCACTGATGTTTGGTTCTTTCTGGTATGGAAAGATTGTCGGATTTGTGGATGGTGAAGATGAAGGTCGAGACGATGGAATAGAACTTGGAAGTAAGGCAACTGCGAGAGTAGTAATGCAGTACATGAGGGAGAAGTATGAGTTGACAATTAGTGATCCCGAAATTGAAGAAGTTGTTGATGGTATAAGTATAACACACCATGAGGTAAATGAAGATGAGTAAAGAAATAGTTGATATGTATCGTAGTGTAATGGACTTGAGGTTTAATCCACTGAGGTTTATTCCTGACCCTGTCCTACAGGGTTACCTGTTGATGGCACTGTTCGTGATGTGGTCTGCCTTTTTTGGTTTGATCGCAATCTATTATATGGGTTGGGTTGGATATAGTATCCCTGTATCAATCGGTGTCCATCTGTCACTGATCGTACCCACGATTATAACCAATGCGGTATTCTTAGATGCGGAGAGAAAAAACAATGAGTAAAGTAAGTCTAGTTGCACTAAGTCAACCAAGTGCAATCACAGATTGTAACACAGCAGGAGAACTGGTCGCATATACAGCACGAGTGAGTAACCCTGCTAATCAGAATAACACTGAGACTGCATCCAAACTCTTGGGTTATCTGATTAAAGAAGATCACTGGTCACCCTTTGAGATGGTGCACATGACTATGGAGATCGTCACTACTCGTGATATTGCGAGACAGATCATTCGTCATAGGTCGTTTGCATTCCAAGAGTTCTCCCAACGGTATGCCGAACAGACTCACTTTGAGACTCGTGAGTGCCGACTACAGGATGAGAAGAACCGACAGAACTCAGTCGATACCGATGATCGTGTACTCAAAGAGTGGTGGTCTATGGAACAGGCAAAGGTAAAGAACCTTGCCGAGAGGTCTTACAAAGAGGCATTGAAACAGGGTATTGCCAAGGAACAGGCACGAGCATTATTACCAGAGGGTATGACCGAATCCACATTGTATATGGCAGGGTCACTACGCAGTTGGATTCACTACTGTGAACTAAGACGAGGTAATGGTACTCAGAAAGAACATATGATTGTTGCCGATCAGTGTTGGGATATTATCAAGCAACACTTTCCACAAGTGGTCAAGGCACTAGAGAATGACTGAGGTAGTGATTCGCAATGAGGAATTTCTGAAACTTCTTGATGATACTATCGAGATGTTTCTGCCTCATCGTGAACTCATGGAATCTATGGCGTCGAACGAGGGTAATGTTCCTGTTGGTGATGGTGAGTACTATTGTCAAAAAAAACACTTGTTTGACAAGATGAACAACAGTGAACATCATATTGGATTTCCAGAACACGCATATGGGTTTCAAGTTGCACATGGTGCAAAGTCCCATCCAGAGATATTTGCACCATTGAAGATGCACACCAAGAATGAACTGGTTCGTATCTTTGGGGCAAACAATAACTCTCTGACATCCTACTATCCTGCCAATGGATATGTGGGTTGGCATACGAACTGGAATGCCTATGGTTATCAGATGATTATTACTTGGTCTGAGTCTGGTGATGGTTACTTCTCTTATTATGATAAAGAGACAAAGAGTATTGTGACCCACCATGACCGAGCAGGGTGGCAAGCAAGATGGTATCGGTTTGGTCGGAAGGATGAACCCAATCATGTTTGTTGGCATACCGCATGGACAAACTGTCCTCGGTTCACCTTGGCATTCAAGTTTCCCTATGGACAAACCTCAAGTAAGGTTGACCAAGCATATGAAGCAATCCAAGATTTGATTTACGAGATGGAAAATCCTTGACATTTTAATTTGACCGTGGTATACTTACATAATGAAAAATTTAATCCCAATAGTCGCACTGTGTCTATCCACAGTGGCAAGTGCAGACTCTAATCACAATAGTGCAACTCTATCAATCTATAGAGAACATACCTCATTAGACTTTGAATGTCTTGCACTAAACATCTATCACGAGGCACGGAACGAATCCTTTGCAGGACAAGTTGCGGTTGCCGATGTAACATTGAATCGGGTGTATGACACAAGGTATCCCAATACCATATGTGAGGTTGTACACCAAGCAGTACTGAGTGCGTGGCACCTTGAACGAGGCATAGAAATGCCTGTGAGGGATAAGTGCCAGTTCTCTTGGTTCTGTGATGGTAAGTCTGACGAACCTAGAGATGGGGACAGTTGGGATACTGCCAGACAACTATCATTTAACTTTCTGACATACGGAGAGTTTCGTGGTATAACAGAGGGTGCTACTCACTATCACGCAACCTATGTCCATCCCGACTGGGCAAACGACAAAGGTATGCATATGGTAGGTAGCATAGGACAACATATATTTTACAGGTGGAATCAAAAATAATGAAAGGAACAACTAAAAACTCGGTACAGTACAAGTACGGTGAAGATAAAGCACTGCGTGAATTGATGGACTACATTGATGGCACCTATGGGGAGCACTACTCAAAGAATAAGTTCCAAGCAACTGAATTTATTATTGATGGTGGTCATGGTGATGGTTTCTGCATTGGTAACATTATGAAGTATGCACAACGGTATGGTAACAAGAATGGTTACAATCGTGCTGACTTGATGAAGGTGTTACACTATGCGATCATTCAACTTCATGTACATGATATAAATGGTAGGTAATTATGTTAGAGTTATTTTATCAGTTTATGGGGTTGTGTATCGTTTTAGGGGGATTCGTTCTTCTATGGATCGGTGCCCATGTACAGGAAGAGCATAGGAGGGGAGAGACAATCCCCCTCCCTTGGGAGAAGGGTGGATGGATGAATCGTGCCAAACGAAAGATATTTGATAAGTCTGATATTAAGTACCGAGATGGTGATAATACTTAAAAATAACGCTTGACAATCCTTGTTCATTCGTGCTATAATACTTGTATTGAGAATGAGGAATGATTATGAATATTATTGAGTATGAAGTGGGAAGTCATGTTGATGTAAACATGAGTCATCGACAAGGAATTGTCAACACAACTTACGACAAGTTGGTATCTATTCTAGGTGAACCTACCTACACGGATATGGATAGGCACGAAAAGGTGAATTGCGAGTGGGCAATCAAGGTAACTTACCAAGACCCATACTCGGATGATCCAGAAGATACTGTGACCAAAGTGGCAACCATTTACAACTGGTGCACTGGAAACATTCCTTACGATCTTTACGGATGGCACATCGGAGGTTTCGATCTTGGTTCAGAACATCTAGTGCATATTATTATTAACGACCAAATTAAACCAGTGGAGTAATTATGAGTAGAATGGGTCAATTTGTTTACGAGTGCCAAGAGATTGCTGAGAGCAATTACAACGAATCTCGTGATGTAGTGATTGCGGAAGTGGAAAGAGCATTCTTCCGTGATAAGTCCCTAATCCCTATGGCAATGACAACTGCCCTAGAGCATTGGGAGGAAATTCAACGTGACATGATGTCATTTTAACAAAAGGAAATAATGAGAAAAAAATGGAATAATAGGAGACCACAACAACCTAAACAAAAACAGTGGAAAAAAGACGGTGGCAGATCAGTCACCGTTAGATATGATGACTTTGAGACTGCCATGAGAATATGGAAGAGAAAAGTAAAGAAGTCGGGTATCTTACTTGATTTGAAGCAAAAGGAATACTTCGAGACTAGGAGGGAAAAGCAAAGGAAGGCAAAGCAAAAAGCAATACGCAGATGCGAAAGAAAGAGACAGAAAGAAGCAGAAGCATTTTTGTCTAAATCCCGAAACAGATAAATATTGAGGTAATCGTTATGAACGCAGATCAATTTGGTAGACTTATGGGTGCAATCTATGGATTGTATATTCTAGTTGTTACAACCTTTCTAATGGATATAATACTGGTATGAAGAAGCAACACAAACGTATAAAGTCTCGTCACGCACGAGTTCTGTTTGATAAGGATAGTCCCTTCAAACCAAAAGTCGTGCCAGACAAAACAAAATACAATCGCAAAAAGAATCCTCGCACTGTCGGGGATTTTTCTTATGTGGAACATGGCAAACTCTTGCCACTTTGATTGCCACTTTTAGTTTGAAAAAAAGTCCTTTCTAAAACCTTTTTCGTATAAATAAAGCCGTATGGATATATTCACCCTAATAAAAGAATTGGGGTTTCCTATCGCATCTGCCTTAATAGGTGGTTTCTTTATGTTTCTAACACTCAAATATATCATGGATGGTGTCATCGGACAGGTGAAGTCGTTACGAGGTATAGTGGGAAGTCTCGATAATCGTGTAAAAACTATGAACCATGATATGGTTCGTATGGATACTACTATGTGTGTTGTTCTGGGAATAAGACCAGACTTGAACAGAATCAGTAGAGCAGACGGAAAAGAAGATGCGAGGAGAGACTGACAATGATTGACCCCATAACAGCAGTAGCAACCGCAACAACTGCGTTTAATGGCATAAAGAAAATGGTTGAGGCAGGACAGAACATAGAGAGCACTTTCGGACAAATTGGGAAGTGGTATGGTGCTGTTGCTGACTTCAATGAAGCAAAGAGACAGGCAGACAATCCACCACTATTCAAGAAACTTGTGAACAGTGTATCTGTTGAAGAGGAGGCAATGAATGCCTTCATTCAAGAGAAGAAAATTAAAGAGCAAGAGATGCAGTTACGAGAACTCTTACTCTATATGTATGGCCCAGAGGCATACCGGGAATTAACTGAGTTACGCAGAAACATCAGGGACAAAAGAGAGAAGACTGTGTATGCACAGGCAAGGAGACAAAAGGCATTTATGTGGAATGTCCTTGGTTGGACTGGGGTTGCCATATTGGGAACAGGTAGTTACTTCCTTGTGATGTTTTTAATTAATGCGATCTCGGCAGTATAACGATGTGGGATTATGGAAGTTGTTGATACAATAAAGGATTTCGGGTTCCCGATTGTTGCGGCAGTTGGGATGCTGTACATGATCTATTTTGTATGGAAAACTATAACGGAAGAGGTAGAAAAGAACCTAGAAGAAGCAAATGTGACCCTAATTGCGTTAATTGACCGCATTAGGATGCTTGATAATGACATTATCCGATTGCAACAGAAATTAGATACTGCAATTGAAATGCGGAGAAAACAAAATGAAAAAGAAGAAAATTAAAGGAGTATGGATCGGACTTGTAGTTTTATCAAGTAGTGTGAGTGCAAGTACCATTGAGCATAAATTCAAATCCCCTTCATTCAGTGGCATCAATCAGTCGAGTCACTATCTTACCATAGAGAATCAAGAGACTTCTCGAAAGGAAGCAATCAAGCAAGAATTAGAAGATTTACAAGAGCAACTTGAAAGGGATGCTGAGAATACCACCTTGGCAAAATTTATTCGCAATGTAGAAAGTAGAATTTATTCTACACTTTCCCGACAAATTGTCGATAGTATGTTTGGGGAGAATCCTTCTACGAGTGGTGAGTTCAACATAGAAGGAACAGGTATATCGTATGTCACCGATGGTGATGTAGTGATATTAACAGTTACAGACGAGGATGGCAGTGTTACGACTATTACTATTCCCCTTGGTGATTTTGGTATCTAGTTGTGCTTCAATTGGTGAAGGACAATTTGAAATACCAACTAGGCAAGAACCCAAGATTCAGTATACTCTATTACAGGAGGAACTGATCAATGTTGGAGAACCTACAAGGAGACCCACCGTTGCGGTTTATAAGTTTGATGACCAGACAGGACAGAAGAGACAGAACAGTAATGGAGGGACTTCATTCAGTTCGGCAGTGACTCAGGCACCAGATGTGTACTTGATTCGTGCACTGACTCGTGCAGGAAATGGAAAATTTTTTAAAGTTGTAGACCGTCAAATTCTCGACCATCTGACGAGAGAACGACAGTTAATTCGTCAAACTCGTCAATCTTACGAGGGAGAGGAAGGAAAACAACTCCCAGCGTTGACTTTCGCTGGCATGATAATTGCAGGAGGTATAGTAGGATACGATACTTCCGTTGACACGGGTGGCGCAGGTGCCAGATACTTGGGCATTGGTTCTTCTCGTGAATTTAGTATAGACACCGTGACGATCAATATTCGATTGGTGTCAGTTGCTACAGGTGAGGTATTGTTGGATGTAATTTCCTCCAAGACCATACTCTCCACAGGATTCGGTGGGGATGTGTTTAGATTTATAGAGCAGGGTACCGAACTGATTGAGATTGAATCAGGTGTTACCCAAAACGAATCTGTTTCTATTGCGACCCAACGTGCGATTGAAGCAGGTGTTCTAGAACTCATCTTGAGAGGAACTCAACGAGGGTACTGGAAAATAAATGGAGAAGAAAAATAAAATGAACGCAAAACAAAAACTAACTTTTGTTATGATGTTCTTGATAGGTAGTGCATATGCCGATAACGAAATCTACATCGACCAAGTCGGTGATGAGGCAATTATCGAAATCGTACAAGACGGTTCAGGAAACAAGGTGGGTGGATCAACCTCTGATGACACCAAGTTTCTACTGGATGGTGACAGCATGGATTTCAATGTCAATGTTAGTGGAGGGTCTAATAATCTGATTGGTTCGATTATTGGTACTTCTACAGTGGATATTGATGTCAGTGGTTCGAGTAATGATTTATTCCTTGATGTAGATAAGGATAATGCATATGGTGCAACCAACGGTGATTTTGTTATTAATCTCACTGGTAGTAGCAATGAACTAGACTTGGATGTTGGTTCACTGGATACTGCTAACGATCTGGACTTTGACATGATAGTCGATGGTGACTTCAATACAGCAGACATAAACATTGATGCTTCCTCTTTAACATTCAACATGGATATGGCAGGAGACAATAATAACCTACTATATAACGGTAGTGGATATGATGGACATGAGTTTGTGCTGACTGGACTTGGAAGTTACTGGGATATTGAAATAAATCAGGAATCTACTTTACAAACAGATTCATTGGAGATAGAATATGATGGTTCGGGAACAAGTACAACCGATGCTACAATTTGTATTACTCAGTCTGACTCTGGTGATTCCACAGGTTGCGAGTAGTAATCAAGATGTAGGTGAAGTAGATCGTGCAGTCGGATGGAGACAGATTGTACGATCAACAGAAGAAATAGAACCGCAACAAGGACAGGGAGTAATATCTAAAGACGACCTTCGTACTGGTGAGGGGCGTGTTCAGGTAGGATTCGTAGATGGTTCCAAGTTGCGAATGACAGAACATACCAGAATAGTAATTGATAATGTAGTATTCGATGATGATCCGAGTAAATCGGATTTGGCAATGACTTTCGCACAGGGTACTGCGAGGTTCATATCTGGACAATTAGGCAAGGTTGATCGTGAGAACATCAGACTAAAGACCCCTACCGCATCTATCGGTATTCGTGGGACAGACTTCACGGTCACAGTTGATGAGTTCGGACAGACCCTCGTGGTACTCTTACCGGATGTTGATGGTGTATCATCGGGTGAGATTGTTGTTTCAACAATGACAGGTGAGGTGGTGCTCAACAAACCATTCGAGGCAACTCGGACAAGTGTTATGGAAAATCCACCAAGTGCTCCCGCAATCCTAGACTTGACTCTGGATATGCTCAACAACATTATGATCATCAATCCCCCCAAGAAGAAAGAAACTCAAGAAGAGTTCATGGTCAGTATTGACCCCGATAAGAATATCAATCCCCTTGACATAGACTTTCTGGATGAGGACTTACTCGTAGATGAAGAACTGGAACGAGACCTTCTGGAGTACAACGAACTGGACATCAACTTTCTGGATGTCGATCTACTGGAGGACTTATTGGATTCCTTTGATTCTCTGGGTGAAGAAATGCTACAGGAGAGGCAGAGTACAGGTGAGGTGGACATCCAAGGAACAGAAGAGGGATTCGACACAGTCACTCAGGTTGCAACCATTGTGGAAGGAGACAAGATTTCTCTCAATCGTGAGGTCAATGACATTGCTCGTATATCGGTTGACAAGAGTGCATCTACTACAATCACCTTAGAGCAAGACGGAAAGGAACTAGACCCGATCAAAATAAATGGTATCGGAACCGAGATTAGAATAGTCCAATAGACTAAATAGTATAATGAAAACATGGCATTGTCTCATTACACTGGCAGTTCTGATTTCTATTAGGTTACTTGATCCATTCCTTCTAGAGAGTGCCAGACTCTCATTCTTTGATTCTCTACAGAGAGGTCAAGATAAATCTGTGTCCGAACAGATCGTACTGGTGGACATAGATGAAGAGACACTAGACAAGTTTGGACAATACCCCATCCCTCGTAGAATCATGGCAGACGAGATCGACAAGATTGAGAATAGTCTGATTGGTCTGAATATCTTGTTTTCAGAACCAGACAGATTCGGAGGTGACGAACACTTTGCAGACATCCTATCATGGAAACAAGCAGTCGTTGCCATTGCCCCATCCAATCGAACCAACACCAGTTACAGACCACCTCGCATCGGTACTGCCACATTCGGTGACAGGGATGCCGAGGACTTCCGACCAGAACTGGAGGGTATGCTTTTTGCCCAACCCATCATACACAAGTCATCCTTTGGTTACGGAACAATATCATCGGCACAGGATGTCGATGGCATCACACGGAGACAACCACTACTAGAGAACTTTGATGGTAGACTCTATCCCGCATTTGCCTTGGATATTCTCCGGGTTGCATCCGGGGATTCATCGTACCAGATTTCTACAGACGAGTATGGTATTGAGTTTGTTCGTATACCCAAGTTCAAACCAGTCATCACAGACACCAACGGCACAGTCCCAATCGCATTCTGGAATGAGTTCAAGAGATACTCGTTTACCAACCTAGACCAGATACCCCAAGGTTCTATCATCATCGTAGGTGCGACCTTTGAAGGTTCTAACATTGTAAGCACACCGATGGGTGCAATGTATCCCCATGATGTACAGGCAAACCTAATCAAGACAATGATCGATGGAGTGGTACTCAAAAGACCATCAGAATTTATTTTGTATGAGGTCTTGACAACTCTTGTTCTGTCTGTTATACTCTTACTGTTGTTAGGGTGGGCGAATATACGCATCTCAGGGATAACATTTGGTGTGTTCGTATCAGGTGTTTACTTCTTTTCAACCGATGTATTTTCAACTTACTTCTATATGGTTGATCCTGTATTCCCTATACTGGCACTGATCCTAGTATTTGCACACGGTTCCTTTGTTCAGTTCTATACTCAGTTCAAAGCAAAGCAGATGATCAAGGGACAGTTTGGTACATACCTTTCACCCGACATGGTAGATATGCTTGCCAATGATCCATCTTTGATGAAACTAGGTGGAGAGAAGAAGGAGATGACCTTCTTGTTTATGGACATATGTGGATTTACTCCCATATCCGAACACTACAAAAACAGAAACGATGCGGAGGGTTTGGTCACACTTATTAATAACTATCTCAATGAAATGACTAATATTATACTAAATAACGGTGGCACAATCGACAAGTACATGGGTGATTGTATAATGGCATTCTGGAATGCACCACTCCCATGTGAAAACCACGCAGAGATGGCAGTAAAGTCTGCCATAGAGATAGAAGAGAAAACTAATGAACTTAAACGACAATATAGTGAACAGGGTCTACCCCCCATCAATGTCGGTACTGGTATTAATACAGGTGTCTGCATTGTTGGTAATATGGGTAGTGAGTCTCGGTTTGACTATTCTGTCATTGGAGACTCTGTCAACCTCGCGGCAAGACTTGAAGCAACTGCCAGTCGAGGAGACTATATCGACTATCCCACAATCTATTCAAGTTTCACAATGGAACAACTTACCAACATTGAGTCGAGATCAATAGGTCAGATCAAGGTAAAAGGTAAGGAGGAGATGATCGACATCTATACACATTGTCCCCATAATGGTGAAAAAGAGTAGAGATATTTTCGTTCTATATACGAAAAAGTTCTAAAAAACCCGTCTCTTATTCCATTTTATTCTACTCATTTTCAAAATAAGTGTTGACAATAAATGCTGTATACCCTATAATGTGTATACAAACTGAGAAAAGAGAGAGAGA
>NZGQ01000003.1 GCA_002689565.1 Methanobacteriota archaeon
CCTCAGAACTCCCTGTTGCCTTCTGGAACGACTTTGTTTCACAGTCCATAGTAGAACCCCTCCCAGAAGGTAAGATATTAATTTTTGGTGTAACTGCCGAGGGTTATGCTAATCCAGTCGCAACCCCAACGGGAGCAGTGTATCCCCACGAAGTTCAAGGTCATCAAATTCAGACTTTAATTTCAGGCGTTCAAATAAAGATACCCGACTGGACTGTAGCAGTTGAGACTTTCGTTCTTCTGATAATATGTTTAGGTATCCTTCTATCGGTCTATACTCTTTCCACAATTCCTGCGGGGATAGTGAGTTTAGGTATTCTTTGTGTCCCATTGAGTAGTTCCTTCTACTTCTGGTATGATTCATTCTTGTTCGTTGACGCCATTTGGTCTTCAATTGCGGGGTTCCTCGTTTTTGCTCAAAGTTCGTTTAATAAGTATTATATCACATATAAACAGAAAGAGCAAATTAAAAAGCAGTTCGGTACTTATTTATCACCGGCGATGGTTGTAAAATTACAAGAGAACCCAGATTTATTAAAATTAGGTGGAGACACCAGACACATGACATTCCTGTTCTGTGACATCCGTGGGTTCACCCCCATATCAGAACAGTACAAAACTAATCCCCAAGGATTGACGGAGTTGGTAAATAGGTTCTTATCACCCATGACTGAGATCATCATGGATAACCAAGGAACTATTGATAAGTATATGGGTGATTGTATCATGGCATTCTGGAATGCTCCATTAGACGTAGAGCAACAAGAACGACTTGCGGTATTGACAAGTGAGCAAATGTATGATAGACTTGATATACTGAACGCCGAATTAAAGGAAGAAGGATTATTGCCAATTAACATTGGTGTAGGAATCAACAGTGGATCTGTTGTTGTAGGGAACATGGGAAGTGATCAGAGGTTTGATTACTCTGTGTTAGGAGATGCTGTCAATCTGGCAGCGAGACTTGAAGGACAAACTAAGGAGTATGGTGTGAAGACTATATTAGGATACGAGACAGCAAAAGAATTAGAGGATGAATTTGCATTACTCGAACTGGATACTATAGCAGTCAAAGGAAAGACTGAACCCGTAAAGATCTATACCGTGTTGGGAACACATGAGTGGTGGAATGATAATTCCGCATATGCTAATGAAACCGCACAGCATGAGAAGATGATGGGTTTATATTACAATCAACAATTCGATCAAGCAATTAGATTCTGCGAAGATCTCAAACCCTGTTTTCTGGGTACAATGTCGGACTTCTATATCAAATGGATAGACCGTTGTAATGAGATGAAGGAAGCAGGACTATCCAAAGATTGGGACGGTGTATACCGTGCTACCACCAAATAGTTATAAATAAAACTACCCTTATAACAAAATAGTCTTAAAAGTACTTGACAACTTGTTTACATTATGAGATAATAGTACCCTATTTTGATGAAAGAGTAACTGTTTTATGAGTCTTGCCCCAATGAGTGTTGAAGTTGTTTTAGGTGAGTTTGTCGAGAAGGACTGTGGGAATTACTTCCACTACAGTGAGAACCCCGACAATTACGAGTTTTGTAAAGAATTTCCTCATGTAGTTTGGGTTGGTGGTATTGGTCAACAATACCGTTATGCCAATGTCAAGAAGACCGTAGCATATATTGCGGTTGATGAAGATGAGTACGGCAATGCCGTAGTCGAGAAGTGGAAGTTAAAGAAAAACGTGCAATACGTTTAGGAGGAAAGTATGGAGATCTTAGAAACTATCTTTGCCTTTATCGTTGTAGGATTCGGTGCATTTGTATGCATAGTCGGATCCCTTGCCGCTGCTGAAGAATCAGCAATGCGTAAGAAACAGATGAAAGCAGGTACCCATGATTACTACGGCAATAAAATTAATTGAAATTAATTGCTAAAAACGCTTGACATTTGTTTCCAAAACAAGTATAATGGTTGTATAAAGTGATTAATGAGAGAGGAAATGATTATGACGAAATTTGAAAAAGACCAGTTTACTTGGGACGGTATGTACTTGATGTACAGAGGTAAGCACACTGAGAGTGTGAACATGGAGGTCGCAAGTCCAAACTGTCACCCATCTTGGGTTGGTCTACCAAAACCAGAGTTTATCGCAAGATTTAAGTACGGTTACAAACCATGGAAAGCATGGGTCAACTTCCTTGTGAAGAATGCGACTGTTGAACAATACCTCGCATTGTCTGCGACAGAACATCCTGTCGGTGCAATGAGAGCATTAGGTTATGGAGGAAAGTGCTAATGAAATATGTAATGCAAACCCAATTCAAAGAAAACTATGGTGCCCATGATTGGGATGGCACTGGTGAATGTCCACAGTACTGGAAGTTCAAGGGTGGTGAAACATACATCGTTGATGTGTCTATGGCACAGGCACAGTCCAAGTGTTTTATGGAGCAGTGCGAAGATGCTGTATCCAGTGCGGATGACTATCAAGAAGAGTATGTTCTTGATGCACAGTTAATCGATGACTGTGACTTCGAGTTGTCAAACCACATCGAATCGTGGGAAACTCCAACGTATCTCCAACACGTTGGTGAGAACGAGTTCGTGGGATACAAGATCAATGACAACACCAAGATGGGTTACATGAAGGAAGAGATCCTCAAGCAACAAAGATCTTGGAAGATCATTGATGGTGTGGAATCAGATCATAAGTGTTCTTATGAGATGGTCGATGGACAGAAGATCCAACATGCGGACTTGAAAGAGTGGTTCGAAAACAATACAGAATGTGAGGTAGCATAATGCGATTGAATGACGCAACACCTGCTGAGTGGGATGCAGTAAACAAGAAACCATTTAGGATGGAAGTAGAGATCTTGGAAGAGACCACTACCGATTGGGGTACGTGCGAATTCAAAGTCCCGTGCCATACATATGTACTGAATAAGTACAGCAAGAAGTTGGTAGGGTATTTCCCTGTGGATAGTGGCAAGTTCATTATGTTGAACCACCCTATGCCATTCACCAAGTCTAAGAGAAAGTTTAACAAGATCGGTGTTAGATCTATGACACCACTAATAGAAAAGTCCATGAAGGAGAACAATCTATGTCTTTAGATGATGTGATGGTAAGTCTTTACCCAGATCAAGTAGACGAAATAATCTGTAAGCAACTCCGTTTGTTTATACAGGATATGGAAGAAAACCTCGATATGCTTGAAGCAGGTCGTGGTGATGAAATTCTCACTATATTTGATAGTGATCCTGTACAAGAGATTGCTTACATCCAAGACCATATTGAGTCTGCTAAGATGATAATTGAATGGTATGGCGATCCTGTATGATTCACGGATCAATGAAACACTATCCGTCTGGACGTAAGAAGAAGTACAACGCATGGAAGAAGACTACCCGCAAGGTAGAATTCAAACCCATGGAACCTATCCAAACTTACCGTAGAGAGACTCCGAATTACCCGTCTCACGATGGTGGTGGTTCTGGTTCTACTGGTATCCATTTGAGTACCAAGGAACGTCAAGAGATCTCATCTCAATACACGGTTGCACCTGCATATAATAAAGGTGCGTATCAAGTGATCCCCAGAGATCAAGTCGAGAATATTGGTAAATAAAATTGCACCATGGTATAATTTTTTCCATATTCGGTATTGAATATCCTATTGAAAACCTAAACCCCGAAGATGGTCTTCCATCTGGTTGGCAATCCTACATGAGCAAAAAGCATGGGGCAGTTACTAAGTTTGGGTTTCCTGCCACACAGTGGAAGACTCAATTTACTCGCAGTGCGGGTTCTCATAAGATTGCGTCACATTTACGAGATAGTGGTGAATGGGATGTGGAAGTCATAGATTTTTGGTCTGCATTTGATTGGAATGATCTGAAAGCATTGGTCAATGATCGTATTCATAAAGATACCGTCTTTGTCGGATTTAGTGTTCCGTGGAGTGGTTCATATGGTAAGCAGATAAATCTGTACAAGTATATCAAAAAACATTATCCATGGGTTACTACTGTAGCAGGTGGCATGATGTTCAATTCAATTTCTGGTGCACGTGCCGATTATCATATGGTAGGTAGAGGTGAATATGGTATGGATGTACTATGTAAACATCTAATCAATTCTGGATCGGATCTTAAAGTTAAACGTAAGACTGTAGATGGCAGAGAATACAGAATCATTGATTGTCGATATGATTATCCTGCTGAACCAAAACGTAATGTTAAGGTGTCATACGAAGAACGGGATTACATAGAATCAAATGAAACTCTGGCAATTGAACTGTCACGGGGGTGTAGGTTCCATTGTGCATTTTGTGAATACTATCCACTTGGGGTTAAAGGAGACTGGACAAGAGATGTTGATGACTTTGAGTCTGAGATGCGAGAGAACTACGACAGGTGGGGTGTAACAAATTATCTTCTGACAGACGAAACTATAAATGACCGCACAGAGAAACTTGAGAAGTTTGGTGCAGTTGTTAAATCACTACCATTTGAACCAAGATTTCATGGATACATGAGATCGGATCTACTGATAAGTAGGGGTCAAAGAGAGGTGGATGCATGTTTGGATATGGGCATCAAAGGACATTGGTATGGTGTGGAATCTCTGAATCACCAATCTGCCAAAGCAGTAGGTAAAGGAATGGCAAGTGATAGAGTAAAGGAAGGTCTTCTTGAACTCGACAAACACTTTGAAGTCAATATGTCATTTATTTTGGGGTTACCACACGAGACCTTAGATTCCATGAAAGATACCCAGAAATGGTTGAACGAGAACTTCAATCACAGAATGATTAATATGTATCCGTTGTATATGGATAAACCAGAGACAAAGAAGACACGAGTAGATATATCATCTAAGTTGTCTATCGGAGATAGTTACGGGTGGCAAAACGTATTCGGAGAGAACCAGTGGGTTCATCCCCAGTACGGATATACCGAAGGTGACGTGAGAGTATTGCAGAGAGAGTGGTATGATGATGCTTATCATGGGATGCCAAGTATCTGGTCACTACCTTGGATCACTTCACTTGGTAAGGATCCAGATCTGATTTATGGTGAGAGGGACAAACTCGCAGGTGAACATTTCCCGTCATCCGACCAGAGCATATGGGATCGCAAGTTAGAGCAGTACCGACTACGTAAACTTGGTAAATAATTTTCGTCCTATATACGAAAAAGTTATAAGCATATAACTAAACGGTATATAAAAAAGTGAAATTAATTTGCCAAAACGCTTGACACTTGTAATGAAATCGAGTATAATTACTACGTAATGATGATTAATGAGAGGTTAAATATGAATGAATTTGTGAACTATGTGATGCAGTTTTACGGTAAGGGCGGGATCTATGATTTCGGTGCTACCGAGAAAGACATTATTATTGCGACTGGTATTAGGTTGCAAAACAGACCAGAGATGCCGTTTGACGGTGATAGTCTGGATAGGGAGATTGTCAGAGACATTCTTCTCGAAATGAAACCCGAATACGTTTTCCCAGAGAGCAAGTAATATGACACCATTTGTTATTCAAGGTCAAATCAAGAATAAGCAAGTCACTCAACTTTTTGTCTACCAGTTGATGCAAGAGTTAGGCATCCAGAAGTTTAGAAAGAAGTATATAGATATTAAAGTAGTTACTAAAGTGGATGGAGCATATGGTCTCTGTGAGGGTGATACGGATTATGCCGAAATCACTCTGGCAAAGACATGCCCCATCGATGGAAGAAAACTGGGTTATCTCGAAATGATGAAAACCCTTGCCCACGAAATGGTTCATGCCAAGCAGTTCCTACGTGGAGAACTCTATTGCGATGGTGGATTCGCATGGAGAGGTAGAAAGTCCGAAGGTTACAAGTATGAGAACCAACCTTGGGAAAAGGAAGCATACAAGAAAGAAGGCAAATTGTTTATGGATGCCTTCCCACATAGTTTGCCATTCACCAACTAAAACTTGCCTCCGTAGTTTAACGGATAAAACAGTCCGCTACGAACGGACAACTCGTGGTTCGATTCCATGCGGGGGCACCAATCAGACGCCTAAGTGGCACTTAGGCATGTAATCAGATGCCTAAATAGAAGTGTTAACTATGAGGACACTACTATGAAACAACTAACATTAATAATCGCAGGTATATTGACACTATCGAGTTGTGCCAATTTCACAATGCCAAGCAACTATGATCCAAACGAGTCCAAAGGAATGATTGACATTCTACAGGATGTACGTGAACTGGATTGTCGAACAGACGCATCACAACAAGCAGGGATCCAAGAGATCAAAGAATCTGTTGAATGGATGCGACTATATACGGATATAAAAGGATCTGAAGATGTATTTGTATCCTTGGGTGCCATCGATCATACTTTAACTGGAATGATCGTTAGGGATAATATGAGTCTCAGTTACTGTAAGTTAAAGAAGAAGAACTTAACACTACAGGTATCTGATACAGCACAAGCAGTAATGAAGAGGTACGGACAATGAGTATAACAGAACTATTAGGTCACGAAGATGAGACCATAAAAAAGTACGGTGAGATCCTACAGGAACTTGAAACTGAACTGAAGGCAGGTAACCTGTCAGAAGAAGAAGCAGTTGAGATTCTTGAAGACATGAAGGTGACTGGTGAGTTGATTGAAAACAATAACTCCATGGAGAATGCCGCCTTGGTTCGAAGTGCAATTGACGTTTTATTGAAATTAATTTAAAAAAACGCTTGACATTTGTATTGAAAACAAGTATAATGGTCATATAAATTTGAAAAAGTGAGGAACTAAATTATGAGTATGAATGATATTTTACAAATCGAGACAATGGCATATGCAGGTCAATCCCCTTGGGGTGACATCGGTACGCAGGTCTCAAACGATCTATCTCCACAGCAGATTATGGAGAAGGCAGATCTGAACTGGTCAGTCGATAAGGTGCAAACCTATGCCGACTATCAAGGTGAGAAAATCCCTACTGGGATGGAAGCACTTGTCAGATCTTCTGATAACAAGATCTTAACCCAAGTTGGTAAGAACTGGGAACCCTGTCAGAACGAGACTGCGTTCGAATTCTTTAACGAGTATTGCCTTGAAGGTGGTATGGATATGGAATCCGCAGGTTCACTGAAAGGTGGCAAAATGGTCTGGGCACTTGCCAAGATCAAAGAGTCTTTTGATGTGGTCAAGGGTGACCAAGTAGATTCCTACTTGCTCTTCTCTAACCCACACGAGTATGGTAAGTCAATCGATGTTAGGTTTACACCTATCAGAGTTACTTGCATGAATACTTTGGCAATGGCAATCAAAGGTTCTGCTGTTAACGGTATGAAAGTTAACCACAGGAAAGCATTTGATCCAGTAATGGTCAAGCAGACTATGGGTATTGCCCACGAGAAGTTTGAGCAATACAAAGAGGTTGCACAGTTCTTGTCTAAGAAAAGGTTTACTGCCGATTCATTGATCCAGTACTACAACGAAGTGTTCCCAAGAACATACAAAGGTAAAGACGAAGTAATCGTCAA
>NZGQ01000004.1 GCA_002689565.1 Methanobacteriota archaeon
AAGTGCATCGTAGAGTGCGCAAGCGCATCCGGAGCAGCAGAAGTTTGCTTGACCGAAGTGCACGCTAAAGGAGGTGCTGGTGGAGCACAATTGGCAAAAGCAGTTGTGTCTGCTTGCCAAGACCACATCGCTGCAGGAAGACCATTTACACCTCTATTCAATAATAATACACCAATTGAGGAAAAGGCACTAAGAGTTGCTACCAGAATATATGGAGCAGATGGGATCAATATTCACGCTAAAGCAGATAGACAACTCAAGCAGATCAAATCCTGGGGATATGGAAACCTACCAGTTTGTATGGCAAAGACACAATATTCATTCAGTCATGACCCTAACCTCTTGGGAGCACCAAGTGGTTTCGAGATACCTATCCGTGAATTCAGACTTAATGCTGGAGCAGGTTTCGTTGTAGCGGTGTTGGGAGAAATCATGACCATGCCAGGCCTACCTAAGAGACCGGCTGCATCGGACATGGATATGGACGAAAATGGTAATTTGCTCGGCGTATTCGGGTGAACTAATGCAAGTAGTCAAACGCGAGTTCGGATTGTATCGCATCCGAATCGATTGTGAAGATGATCTATGGACAGTAGCTCGTCTTTGTGTCAAAGGTCGCAGCATTGGCATGCTTGGTGAAAGGCGTGATCAGACTACTGCAGGACAAGAAGGCGGTAGAGCAAAAGCCGCTGAAAGAAAGAAAATGTGGATTAAATTAGCAATTGAGTCCCACGAATTTCATACATTTTCTGATAATTTAAGAGTTCATGGGATAATTGAAGAAGCCCATTTTGATATTGGAAGCCACCATACACATGTTGTCGAAGTAAGAGATGAAATCGAATTAACTTCTTTGAAAGAATTTCCAAAAGTCGATCACGACCTTATTTCTCAGGCTTGTTCTAACAGTGGAAAGGCCAAGGTAGTCATAATTGTAGTAGAATCTGATGAAGCGATTCTTTACCAGATAACTGGAAGAGGAATTAGAGAAGTCTCGACTTGGACAATGCGTGGAGGAGGAAAATATACTGGAGGAAAATTAAGCGAAGGTGTGTCGAAATCTTTCTTCGAAAAAATCTCAAGAGAGGCAAACGCTTCAATTCCAGAAGGCACACCAATAGTAATCTGTGGTCCTGGTCATGCACGAGAAAGATTAGCACCTCTTATCGATGGTCCAAAAAAATTAGTTGCGACAAGCATGGGTGGAAGAGGGGCTGCAAACGAAGTGATCACTGAAGGACTTGCAGGGGACATTCTTGCTGAACATGCTGTTGTCAAAGAGACCGCATTACTTGAAGAGGCTTGGACTAGAATCTCAACCGATGGTGCTGTTGCATATGGGGAAAAAATGATTCGAAAAGCATTGGAAGAAGGAGCGATAGAGACTCTAATGATAACTGCAGATTTAGTACGTGAAGAAAAATGGGAATCTGTAGTTTCTGGACTTGATGAAATTGCTGCCACACTAGTGCAATGCTCGACTGACCATGATGCTGGAGAACAATTGGTTGGCTTGGGTGGCGCTGTAGCATTACTCAGATTCAAGGTGTGAATATGTACAGTAGATGGTTCCATGAAGTTGAAGGCGAATTACGCCAAGAAATGAAGGGATTGCGTTGGCTACTCATCAGAAGAGAAGATCTAGCGAAGGCAACCTCTGCATGGATGTTTGCAGAGTTGGATGGAACATTAATTGGAATTGACCACCGTGGCGAAAAATTCCAATCAGGGATTCATAACAGAGCAATACACCTTTTGTTAGTTGATGATGGCAGTGGGATTACTGGTATCACAAAAGTCGTAACAGATGGTGAACTTGAAGACCATCTGTGGTAATCAAGCAAATGGAATCGATATCGATTTGTGAGTACCTAGGTTTACCACGGTAAGCATACATGGCTTTGGCTGGAAACCTAACATTCTCTGATACGATGTTTGGTCTTGCCAAGTCGAAGAACAGACCAAAGTAGTCCCTCTGAAATCAAGGCAAGCATGACCGTGAACGTGACCGGTTACGAAAATATCTGGTACTTCTCTGATTACTAACCCATCTTCTGGCTCGGGTGAAAGTGGAGTTTTTCCACCCCATTGGGGAGCAAGGTGTCTTCTTCGCAGCATCTGCCTCATAGCTTCTACTGGATCTTTGTATGTGACAGTTCTAAGACCCGCTACGAAATCGTCGATCGACTTACCGTGATAGGAAAGAACCCTAACACCATCTAGACTGAAATCGCAAGGATTACCAACAAATTTGGTAGTGTTGAAATCTTGTTGGATATCTGGTTCAAGAGTTGGTTGTGGCTCAGCTGGCCTAACAGCGTCGTGGTTACCTGGTAACATAATGCATTCAACCCACTCTGGTAGTAATTCAAGTAATTCTGCAAATCTAGAATATTGGCCGTATAAATCTTTGATAGATAATTCCTTATCCTGACCAGGATAAATTCCAACACCATCAACACAATCTCCTGACAAAACAAGATATTTGATTGTTCGAGCAAGTGGGTCTGTATTGAACCACTGAATCATCTTGTGCCACTGAGCCTCAAGGAAGGTCTTGCTACCAACGTGAATATCTGAAAGGAAGGCCACAGAAACCCCTTGTTCTGCGAAAGTTTTGTCATGACTATTCTGCATCGGGAAATGTAAATCATCAACATAGAACATATCACCATTCTGGGAAAATGTTCCAGAAACACCAACCACGTCATCAGGCATTAATCCGGACTCGACAATTTGTGCATGCTCAATGACTCGATCTTCGCCAGTTCGATTCATCAGTATACAATTCATATCTCCACTAGCATCTTCAATAGAGAACATCAAGTGTCCATTCTTTGTATGCCTCGGCCCGTTTACTAGGCCAATTGCTACTGCAATGTTTTCTCTACCTTGGAATCTGCTTTTTTCTGCATGCAATCTTGCAATCTCCATTGGTCTGCGAGGTAAATTTGAATTTGCAATAATCAGTTTTCTCAACCTTTCAAGACGATCTGTGAAAGCATCATTGATGTCTCCCATTTTTCCTTCAGTTGTACTGTTACCTGTAATGTCATAGTGGACTTGGATGTCAATCATTGCATCCATTGCATCCATTGGGAAATCTTCTCTTTTCCAATCTGGCATGTTATTTCGCATATTGATTAGTTCTGGGGTTGGTTCTGCTATTGGAGCAATAACTCTCCCAGGATTAGAAGGTATCATTTCAGGGGTTAGGCGTCCTTTGACTCCTTTAGATTTCAGTTCAGAAATCAAACCAATAGGGTCTGGGTGAGTTTCTAGTTTTTCTTTTACCCCACGTGAGACAATCAATCCTGCAGCCATAAGCTGCTGGAAAATCTCGCCCCAACCGACTGCCATATTGTGAAGACGGAATCGGATGTTCTTGAGGTGTTCGGAAAGATTTCACCAAAAAAAGGATCATTCATTTTTCCATTCTACGTCTGTATCATCACCAATTGACTTACCTGGGTCTTGCCATGATTCATCTTGCCAAGGTGCAGTTGCTGCAGCTTCGGCTGCCTTTCTCGCTTTTTCTGCTTCCGATTTGGCCATTTCAACTGCCGCTACTGCTGCAGCTTTTTCTTTCTCTGCGATTGCGTCTTTTTGTCTGACTTTGGCTTTATCCCAACAATCAATCGCGGTTTTTAGAGCGAAATGAACGAATGAAACCTTGTTCTCAAATCTGGTACCACCCATCTGAACTGATTCCGCATTAGCCCAGTGTGCGGATGCTATTCCAACATAAACCAAGCCCACTGGTTTTTTTGAATTTGGAGCAACTGGTCCTGCAATACCAGTAATTGAGATTGCTATATCTGCACCTGATCTTTCTCGTGCTCCTTCAGCCATCTGAATTGCAACTTGAGCATTTACTGCACCTTTTGATTCCAATAAGTCCTGCTGAACATTTAACTCATTAATTTTCGATTCATATGAGTAACAGACCCAACTTTGTCCAAAGTATTCACTAGCACCCGCAATATCGGTTAATGTGCTTGCTAACAAGCCGCCTGTGCATGATTCTGCAATAGTGATTGTTGCTTTTACTTCCTTTATACGGCGTACCAATCGGGCCGCAAGGGCTTGGACTTCCTCATCCATTGTGATAACGCTGGCGTCTATCCTTCTTGAATGTACAGGGGTATCATTCAAAAGGAAGTGGCACTAGGGCGGGCTGGGCCCGTGGTCTAGCGGTTATGACACCTCGCTTACACCGAGTTGATCGTGGGTTCGATTCCCACCGGGCCCACCTTACTTATTGGCATACTCAGCGTAGCCTTTGAGAAGACTCAGCAACTTGTTCTGAGAAAAATAAAGACTATTCAAAATTAATTTGATTGATCTAACAATTACTCGAATTTGTTTCAAATTCTACAAACCTAAATATGGTCGCAAATCATTACAGTCTTTCGAATTGACAACAATCACTCCTGCTTTAGAAAAGGCCTCTTTTGCCGCTTCTCTCTGGGGGTTGAAGCCAATAAATGTGGAATCTTCAACTCTCATTGACAAATCCATACTTGAATCACCAATCGCTACCATTCTATCTGGAGGGCAATCTAAAATTTCCAACAGTCTCTTGATTGAAGTATATTTTTGCATGGAAGGAACTCTAACAATTCCTTCATCAGTTAGCCAGCCCTCTTCGTCAAATTCGAAACCGTTAGCAATCCAATCATCAGCTTTAACTAAAGCCGCAATAGACTGGACATACAAATCAACACCAGCAGAAACTATTGCAACATGAACCCCTGCTGCTTTCAGATCAGCAACTAATTCTTTGGCCCCTTTCATCAATTTACATCCAGAGTAGGCACGGAATATATCGTCACGATGAATCTTTGGAGATTTGGCTTTCCATAGTGCAATATCTGCTGCCATGAATTCGCTATCTGTTAGTTGACCTGCCATGAATTTCTGAAGCAAGTCCTTCGAATCTGTACCGAAATGATCGTGGATTGTTTTCCATGAGGAAATAGAATCCGCTAGTACTCCGTCACAGTCAAATGCTACACATAGTGGCTTTTCCAACTCGCTCCCCAATGGCCCCTCGGGGCTTTCGCTATTGGACTTGTTGAAAATAAAAGAAGAAAGAAGGTTACAGAGGGCGTGGCCCCAGAACAAAAGTCCTAGGGCCACACTCCTTTGTGGGGCATCCCCCATCTTCCGTAGAAGATGGGTATTATCTACACTAGAGAGACACCTCATCCTCCTCGAAAGGAGGATGAGATGTGCTCAACTCAACCATATCAAAGGTCAGTCCAAGTTCTTAGGACGTTGCCTTGGCCGCTGCTTGGAACGTAGCTGATATCGATGTACAAGTCTTCTAGCAATTCACCATTAGCATCCGTTGAACGGATGTAAATTGTGTCGCCAGTATCTAGACTTGACTTGATGTCGCCACCTTCGCTTCCTACGGTATCACCGAAGGTTACCATGCTATCGGAGTTACCAGGGTAGAATCCGTAGACAGTTGGGTCAGCAAGGTTGTAGCTGTTCTTGATCGTTTCACCAGTGGATGGGTCTTTGTACTCGAAAGTAACCTGAATTGCTTGAGTTGCTAATTCAACTTGACTTCCAGTTATAGTGATGCGGTAGAATGCATCTACACCACTCGCAGCATTGGACGAATCCAAAGTAAAGGACATTCTTGGAACACCCTTTGCTTCTGTATCGGCCAAACTAGATGCCCAGACATATATCACACCAGATAGAACCACAGTGATTGCCACCATTAGGATGGTAGCGATAACTGGGCTCACTGCTTGCTCATCATCTTCAAGAGTCATCTCTTCAAGAGCTTCTTCTTCTTCCTCGCGGCGGCTCTGTAGAACCAATGCGCTGACGAATAATCCAGCTGCGCTGATAGCAATCAGTGATGGTGCGAATGATGGGACATCTGCTGTTCCAATCAAGCGTACAACGGTTGGGATTGGTTGATCTGTACCGATTGTAGTCTTACCAAATGTTCTTGGTTGAGCACAATCAGATCCGTTACCCATAGTGGTCATCAAGTTGTTACACCAGTCTTGGTCTTCCAACATTGGTCGGCGCTTGTTCTCTAGAGTGACTGCAGATGGGTTACCATCTTCGTCTACACTTGAACTTCCAACTTCACCAGGACAGCTCCATGCTGCACCTTGTGTGCCATCGCTTTGGATACAAGCGTGGGCCTGTGGGAAGTCGTAGCCGAAGTATCTCTCGTCTGCTGACGCACTTAGGTCACAAGTCTCATCAACACATGTTAGGACATCAACTTCAACCCATACCTTTGTGGTTGTTGAAGTAATGTAAACCATGTCGTGCACATCCATTGTGTCACCATATGCAGGTGGCATAACGTATTGTGTACCTAGGTTGACATATCCGTCAACGGTCTGATCTTCACTTTCGTAACCATTGCTGTAGAAGGTGACTTCTAGCATGTGTGCGTAGTTGTATGGTCCTTCATCTCCACCATGACCGATGGTTACAGTTGTTGGAACCATTGTCTTAGGCATGATGTTGGTAACTTCGTTGAAGTCAAAGCCAGACACACCTTCTAGGTAGTAGTCAGGTACATTCTCAGCAACGTTGTCAACACGGATGTACAATGTTACACTGTCTTCACCAGGTTGGTAGTTTCCAGTGCTTGTATCGTTAGCTCCGTAGTCGTTAACGTAGTTTGGTATGTAACTTGGCGCAGTTGCTGTGTCACGTAGCTCAAGAGTGATCGGACAGAATTCACCCGAAATTGGGTTCTTCTGGTGTATACCACCGTTGTTTAGGTAGTCACGTTCCCACTCAGGAGCGTTTGTTGTAGCGTCCTTAATCAGGTCGAAGACAATGTCATCACCGTTGATTGTAGCAGAGAAGTAGTTCTCATAATCACAGGTGTCAGACTTGACAATGGTCCAAGCAAGATCTGCATCTTCGTGGTCATTGTCATGCTTCATTGCAGACAGATCGTAGGTTAGGTTGGTTACGCTCTCATCGTCCTCAGTCAGTGTGACCTTCCATGGGAAGTTTGGAACTTCTCCATTTCCGTCAGAGATTACTACACCAGTTTGGCGGTTCCAATCTAGAACTTCAGGTGCATCATTCACTGGAGTGACTGCGAAGTCGACTTCCATAGGTGTTGCATCAGTGTTCTCTCCAACCCATCCGTATGCTAGACAGATTTCCTCTGTCATTCCAGAAGGTACTCCTGGAGCTAGATACTCTGGTATGAAGGAAGCAAGTCCTAAGAAGATGTTAGCACATCCAGTAACGACGATTGGTCCGAATACTGGGTGGTCTACTGGGTAGTCAACCAACCATGTGTAGGAAACACAAGCTGCCTTAGTATCAGTAGTGCGTCCTAGGTAGGTGTTCTGACAGTATCCACCGTCATCGTTCAGTGTTAGAACGATTGTACATTCGCCACCAAGTTCGTTTGCTTGGTTTTCAGTGATGATCAACTCATTGTTCACGACGGCCACAGAGAATGCTGGACATGGATCATATCCACCAGTTGTCGAGTAACCGTTAGGGAAGAGTTCATCCCATTCGTCATCGAATGTGTTGACATCAACACCGTAAGCAACACTCCAGAAGTCTGTGTAGTTCATCGAGTTGTATACAACTGCGTTAGCATCGATTGTACTGTCACAACCATCGTCAGAGCGAACTGCTGTGACCTTGTTTCCGCTGGAATCCATGTATTCTTGGTACCAGACAGAGCCACAACCGTTCTGAGCTAATAGGTAAGTCAACAATGCTACATCATTCAGAGTAGGTAGTGTGTACGATCCGTTAGCATTAGCTGCTGCCCATGCTAATGGGTCACCAGTCATTGCAATGTCCTGGAATCCACCGTTAGCGGTAACTGCTGCACCTGCTTCAGCGAATAGGGCTGAAACACTGCTGAACTTCTTCTGTACCCAGTATGGTTCTACAGTGACTTCTTCGGACTTGATTGTAGCACCCCATGTGTATTGCTGAGGTTGCTCGTTAGCCATGTCATTGCTTGCCATATCGATTACATAGGAACCAGTTGCGTTAGCAGCAGATCCTAGGACCTTGCTGACGCTTCCGAATCCTTCATCGAGGACGTTCAAGTTGTTGTCACCATCGTCTGCGAAGACTGGCATACAGTCTGCGCGCTCTGAGTTACAGATGATTGGAGCGTCGTTGACGTTAACTACTGTGAAGACGATTGTCTCACTGTCTGTCAATCCGTGGCTGTCCTCGACTCCGAAGTGGAACGTGTAGGTTCCGAACTGGTCGTGGTCAGGAGTGATTGACATAGTTTGGCCAACTAATCCACTCGCAAGTAGTACACTAGGACTCTGAGATGGATCTGTATCATCAGCTACAGTCCAAGTTAGAGTACTCTCTACATCTTGTACATCATCTGCCTTGTCCAGCAGTTGTAGTGTGTAAAGTCCGCTGTCTTCGTTAACAGTTATGTCAACCAAGTTCTGGATTACTGGACATGCACGCTCGATGTTCATTGCAAGAGCGCGGTTTGTGCTCATATCAACATCGTTCACAGTGTCCCAATCTTCTGCACAAGGTGCTTCTACCTTAGCAGATATATCGTACTGCTTAGCGTCTGTAGGTGTGTTCGAACCAACATAACTGCGGTAGATTAGTAGATGGTTGCTGATATCTAGACCTGTGGCAAGATCGCCGTGTCCCATTAGAAGAGTCATCTCTTCGCTGAAAGTTTGTCCGACTGCTCCAGAAGCAATGTTCTGAGTTGGGTGGACTGCGTTTACAGCTCCTGTTGATTCATCCTGAACGATTACAATCATTCTAACGTTGCTTGCTGGTTGTCCGATACAATCCCAAGGAATTGAGATTTCAGTATCAGTATCTCCAGAATATCCGATGAAAGACTGTAGGTTGTTACAGGTGACATCAGACCATCCCGAGAATCCATTGACCTTCAAACCGGAGTTACCTGTGTTTCCATCTTCTGCCCAGAAGACATAGTCTGCTGCGAATGGCAGTGAGTGAGATACATACCAGCTTTGTCCAGTTGCGTCTCCACCAGTGCTTGAGTCGATGTAGATTTGCAAGTCAGCAGATCCCATATCAACGCCAGTTAGCGCAAGGTGTAGGTTGTTAGCGTCCCATGTTGCAAGGAAATCTTCGCCTGTGCCGTTGCTTGACATTACACCAGGCATAGCATCGTCAGATGGGTTCTTTACATTACCAAACCACTCTTCCATGTCACCGTCAACATTCACGAATGGTGTACGGTAAGCAGGAGATACGTATGCTGCTTGTGCACCGTCAGTGGACTTGATTAGAAGTCCAACGTCGGAAGCATCTCCAGTCTTGTGAGTGATGTTCAAGTCTAGTAGGTTACCTTCGTGGATAACTGCAGTTGAATCTAGGATTAACTTGCTAGCATCAACTGTGTTTCCAACAGATGTTACTGTTACATATGCACCAGCGTCAATCTGAGTAGTTACATCAGACCAGGTTACGTTTTCAACGGATCCTTCTGCGCCGCCATCTGCTAGTAGTGCAGTAACTGCGCCAGAGTCTCCACCGTTCCAGCGGAAGTCCACTGCATCGATGTCTAATCCGGTTAGACCGTATGTGCTCATGTCAGTAGCATCGAAGGAAGATGCGCCTCTAACGTACATTGCGGATCCTGTGGAGCCAGCAGTTAGAGTTGCACCGTTAACGATGACATCTGTGTCTTCAGCATCTACACCGTAAGAGCCACCAGAAAGGATAGCGTTTCCGGATAGTGTTAGTTCTCCACCATTTTGTTCAACAGCGGTAGAGAATCCAGATACAGATGTTCCACTCAGAGTAATTTCATCGGTTGGGCCAGCGACGTTAACACCTGTTGAGGTGAATCCGACACCAGTTCCGTTGACTACTGTGATTGTACCAAACATTGTTGATGGATGGATTGAACAGTGGTAATCGTATGTTCCAACAGCCGTGAAGGTCTTGGTGAATGTAGATCCAAGGTTCCATCCTGAACCGGTTCCCCATGTTGTATCATTAGATGTTACATCGTGGTTGTTACCGCTAGCATCGTATTCAACTTGTCTCCACCTTACAGTGTCACCTACATTGATTGTCAATGTAGATGGTGTGAATGTGGAAGCCAGAGCTTGGACTGAGTAAACAACTCCTCCACTTCCGCCAAGAGCGGTTAGAGTGGACGAGGTGTCTGTCACGTCACAGCCGTCTGTTACTAGTGCATTCTCCATTACCGTAACTGAGTTACCACCGGTGTTAACTGGTGATGTACCACAGTCCTCTACCCAGATACCAACAGCAGAAGGTGCTGTTCGTCCTGCAGAGGTCGAAATGTCGTTGTTAGTAATATTAGCTTCGTAGTTGAAAGTTACCCCATCGACTACAATACCACCATCAGCATCAACTAATGTGTTACCGTCAATAGTTCCGAATCCTCGGTAAACACGTATACCTGGGTGAGATGAATCTCCATCTCCATAGATTGTGTTACCGTTGATAGTCCAACCTTGTGCACCACGTAGGTAGATCGGTTCATCTCCATTGTTGTTGAAGGTGTTATCATTAATTGTGATGTTAGTGGTGTAAGCACTCTGAGTATACACGTTGTAAAGTGGACTTGTAGTACCACTAAATGTGTTCTCAGTGACTACCACGTCATCGGCGTAGGCGAAGTAGAACCAAATGTCTAGGAACTCCGTGTCAATGAAATCGTTTCCATGGACAATTGCTCCATCAGCACCCCATTGTGCTTGGGTGTGGTAGTAAGAGTAAGCAGTTCTTGTAAACTGGATACCAGTTCCACATCCCTTCACGATGTTGTCGATAATCGTAGTGTTAGCTACACCTGAGTTCATACACTCGTCAACACGAGTAGATGCTCCTTGCAGGCTGTTCCCTCTAAAGTGGCTAATTGTGCTGTTTCTTACATTGAAGAAGTCAGCTTCCCAGTTATAGTAAGAGCTCCATGAATACTTGATACCGTAGTTGGTTGCAATCGAAGCTACACCCGATAGGGTTGAATTCTCGATGTTAGGTACAAGCCAGTTTCGTCCTTCGTATCCAAGTTGGAAACCTTGTGGCTCATCGCCATCCATTGCTAGTGAAATCCACTCGGAGTTGTGTGCATGAAGGGTCGTTTCGTAAGGAGACAAACCTTGGATTCTTGTTGAATCATCGTATTGGTATGATCCTGTAACCAAGACAGTACTTCCATTAAAGTTGTACTCTTGACCACCTGTCAGGTATGCTAGACCGAAGTCAATCATTACAACCTTATCTTGCAAGTTAGTAGGCATAGCTCTGTAATATCCAACTTGTGTTAATCCAGAATTGTAATTCCTTGCAGACGATGTTGGCTGTCCAGGACAAGGTACCATCGAAGGATAGCTGCTTAGAGCGAATCCGTAACAAAGGCGTACGTCAACTTGCTCAACCAATGCTAGACTGTGGCTGTTACCAGGTGCATCAGTCAAACTTAGGTTGTCAAATGCATATCGGAAATCAGCAGCGTTATCTGAAGCGCTGTTCCAATAATAACTTCCAACCTTAGCTACAGTTACTGCTTGGTAACCCGCTAGGCTCATAACCGATAATCCGGATTTGTCTACAGTCTCAGTTGTGAAGGTCATGTCAGAAGCAATACCGTTTGAATCAGTTGTTGCAGAACCAGTAGGTTCTCCATCGCCATTCTTCAGTACGACTTTTGTTCCTGCAATTACATTGGTATCAGCAGTAACTGTGACATCTAGATGTCGCATTCTGTTCAAGATACCAGTACCTGTTACTTCAGCAGAAGTA